>JAWLFY010000201.1:0-7955 GCA_041685355.1 Pirellulaceae bacterium
GATCAGCATACTTCATTCAACATTCGGACATCGCAGCGATGCCTGAAAAAACCTCGCCGACGCCAGCCCGCAAGCCACTAAAATCGCGGAAGAGCCTTCCTCGTCGGGTCAGATTCTGGCGATATATTGGCCGCTGAGGCGGCGGACGAGGTGTCGCATTTCGAGGACGCTAACGGTGGCCAAGACTCGATGGGCGGGGAGGCCGCTGCGCTGGATCACTTGATCGATCGGGGTCGCGGCCGTGTCGATCGTGTGAAGGACCTGGCGTTCGAGATCGTTGAGCGTCAGCTCGACCCCCGAGCGGACGCCGTGCTCGCCGGTGTGTCCCTCGACGCCGGCCGACGCGTCGCGGATGCCGAAATCGGCCTCCGTCGAATCGCCGATCGGGCCGATCGCTTCGAGCACGTCGTCGACCGAGCGGACGAGCGTCGCGCCGTCTCGGATCAAGGCGTGACATCCTCGCGAGGCGCGACTGTTGACCGGGCCGGGCAACGCCAGCACCGCCCGGCCTTGCTCTCCGGCGAGCCGCGCGGTGATCAGCGACCCGCTTCGGTCGGGGGCCTCGATGACCAACGTTGCCAACGACAACCCGGCGATCACTCGGTTGCGTCGGGGGAACATGCCGGCGCGGGGTTTCGCCTCGGGGGGGAACTCGCTGACGACGGCCCCCGAGCCACCGATCGTCTCGGCCAACCCGGCGTGCTCCGCCGGGTAGATTTGCCCGAGGCCGCTACCGAGCACGGCGATCGTCCGTCCCCTGGCCCCCAACGCGCCTTCGTGGCTCGCCGCGTCGATCCCTCGCGCGAGTCCGCTGATGACGGTGACGCCGGCTTTGGCGAGCCCGAACGCGAGCCGCTCGGCGTGCCGCAACCCGTACGGCGTCGGGTGCCGGGTGCCGACGATCGCGACGGCCAACTCATCGGCCGCTGAGATTTCCCCGCGAACGAACAGGATCGGGGGAGGGGTGTCGAGGTCAACGAGACGGGTCGGGTAGCCTCGATGTCCCTCGCGGACGATCGCGACACCGCCTTTGCGGCACCAGGCGACGATCGATTCGGCGTCGACGTGATGCGGCGCGGTGCGGATGGCATGAATCAGCCGCGGACCGACCCGTTCGACTCGGGCGAGTTCGGGACCGCTCGCGGCGAGAACCCCTGACGGCGAGCCGAAACGGTCGAGCAACCGTCGAATCGCTTTCGGACCGGCCCCCGGCAACAACGACAGCCTCAACGCGGCGACGGAATCGGGGTCGTCGAGATTCGACCGGGCGGGGCCGTCACGGGCAGGCTCGTCACGGGCAGGCTCGTCACGGGCGGGCTCGTCACGGGCGGGCTCGTCACGGGCGGGCTCGTCACGGGCGGGGGGACCGAGAGCGTCCGCCGAGCGACGGGACGTGTCGCGACCGGCCGTTTCCGGAGGATTCGCGATGGAAGCGGATCGATCCCCGTCCTTGACTTCTTCGGCGTCGGCCACGCTGCCTGCCCCCCCTCAAAAACGCTTCTCCCCAAAAACCGGTCGCCTGACCGTGGCCCATCATCCCCCCCGGAATGGCCCGCGTCAATCGATCGGTTCGGGGGTTGGTGGCGGGTTTTCCGACCGGCGCACGAACTCTTGGACGACTCGCCGGTCGGGGAGCCGCCGGTGGACGTGGGGGCGACAGCGGAGCAGTTGTTGCTGGGCCTGTTGCGGGGTGAGCCCCCGATGTTTGACCAACCAACACAGCGCGACCGTCGCGCTCCGAGCCCGTCCCGCCTTGCAGTGGACGTAGACGGTTTCTCCGTCTTCGACCCGCGACTGAATAAAGGCCACGGCCGATTCGACATCCTCGACGTTCGGCGCGGTGAAGTCGGTCGTCGGGATGTGGAGCTGTTCGATCCCGTAGCGGGCATACTCCTCGACCGGGCCGACGTATTCCTCGCAGGTATTGACGACCGCACAGACGCCTTCCTGATGCAACCGGTCGACGTCGCTCGCGAACGGACGGGCGCCGAGGATCACTTGCGGGTCGACGTGATCCCACCAGTGTCGGATCTTCAGCCACCGCCCTAAGAGCATGTTCCAGCCGAGCGTCGGGTAGAACACGACGCGGGCATAAAGCCAGCGGATTCGCCGCCGAAGATTGGAAGGAGACGTCATCAAGATCCCAGGGATCCCGGTAAAATCGCGGCGTTGTTGGTTCGAACGGTTTGACACCCCGGTTTTGCCCGACGTTCCACCGACGCCATCAAGACGCCGGGTGCTTCGAAAGGATAGCTCACCGTCGCCGACCGCGGGAGTTCCCCGGAAGCCCGAAACGGAGCGGGAGATCGGCACGGGCGTGGCCGCGGACGAACTCTTCGCCGCTCATCGCTCGCCGCCCGGAAGGCTGCAGCGTTTCGACTTCGACCGCCCCGTCGCCGGTCGCGATCACGAGCCCTGCTTGTCCGAGCCGCTCTCCGGGGGCCGATCGGTCCGATGGCGGGACATCGACCGGCCGGGCCGATCGGATCGCGACCCGCAGGGGCGGCTTGTTCGCGTCGGCGTGAAGGAACGTGAACGCCCCCGGCCAGGGCTGCATGCCGCGGATGTGACAATCGACTTGCCGGGTCGTCCAGCCCCAATCGATTTCTCCTTCGGCCTTCCGCAATCGCGGGGCGCGGCTGACCCGGTCGGGGTCTTGCGGTTGACCGATCTCGGAACGCCGGTCCCAACCTTTCAACAACACGATCGCTTCCAGTGTCGCGTCGACCCCGAGTGCCGCGAGCCGTTCCTCCAGCTCGCCCGCGGTTTCCGTCTCTCGGATCTCGGTCGACCGCGTCGCCAAGATCGGGCCGCCGTCAAGCCGCGGGGTCATGTGGATGACCGTGACACCCGTTTCTCGTTCGCCGGCGAGCAGCGCCCGCTGGACCGGCGCGGCACCACGATAGGCGGGCAACAGCGACCCGTGCAGGTTGATCCCGCCGAGCGGCGTCGTCGCGAGCGCCTCCGGACGGAGGATCTCGCCATAATCACACACGACCAACAGGTCGGCCGCGAAGGAGCTGAGCAACTCGACCCCGTCCGCTTCGTTCACGCTCGCCGGTAACGCCAACGGGAGCGAGTGCGTTTCGGCCCAACGTCGGACCGGGGCGGGGGGCGGCCCTTTGCGGCTTTTCACCGCGGCGGGCGGGCGCGTGATGACTTGGGCGATCGGGTAACCCGCGGCACGGATCGCTTCGAACGACGGGACGGCGAACGGGCCGGTTCCCATCAATACGACCTGAATCGACATTTCTTCTCGTCGTCCGTTCAAGCGTAACGCTGTTCCCATTCGGCCAACCGAGTGACCAACGCCTGATCGTCCGGGACCGCCCCCGTTTCCTGACGCGAGCGAAACTCGTACGTCATCTCGTCGAGCGAACCCTCGACGTCGCGGCGGGCTTCGTCACTCATGCGATCGAAAAACAGGACTCCGTCGAGGTGATCGTTCTCGTGCTGGACGACCCGGGCCAAGAACCCGTCGAGCTCCCGATCGATCGGTTCCCCGCGCAAACCGAACGCGTTGAGCCGAACGGTCTTCGGCCGTTTGACCTCGCCGTAGATCCCGGGAAGACTCAGACATCCTTCTTGGGCAGCTTCGTTCCCCCGCGGCCGTTGGATCTCGGGATTGATCACGACGAGTTCCTCGCCGTCCCCCCGCGTCCCCGACGGGTTCGCGACGAACAACCGGATCGGCAGGTCGACCTGGTTCGCCGCCAGCCCCACCCCTTGGTGCTCGTACATCAGGTCGAACATTTCTGCCACCATCGCCTTCAGCGACTTATCGACTCGCCGAACCGGCTTGCTGCGGTGCCGGAGCGTCGGATGCGGATAACGGATAATACGGAGCGGCATGATTTCGGTGGCGTTCGAAACGATGGGCGTTGAGGAATCGGGCGTTTCCCGGTATCGGGTTTCCGGGCGCCCCAATTCTCCATCGGGATGATGATCGATCGGACGCCGTTTGGGCAGGGGCCTCGGCCGCCGATCCCCCGTGGACACCGCCGCGTTGTTGACCGAACATCACCCCCATGTTGAACCATCAAGCCCTGGAATTGTTCGAGTCGTGCGGCCGCGCCGGCGACCGGTCCCGGATCGTTCGCCACACGGTCGCCGCCGCGACGGTGCTCGATTTCGGGGCGTTCACCCCGGGTTCGCTCCTTGCCGGGCGGTTGCTGGCGAGGCTCTGCCTGGGCGACGGTGCCGAAGTCGATCTGCATCCCGCCGACCGGGTTCGCTCGGTCAGCGGCAACGCGGTCGTCGTGCGCACCGACGATCCCCTCCGAGCCTGCCTCGGCGCCCAGTACGCCGGATGGCCGGTGAAGCATGACGACTATTTCGCGATGGGGAGCGGCCCGATGCGGATGGCCCGCGGTCGCGAGCCGATGCTGGAAGAGCTGTCGCTTGCCGAGTCGGCCGGCGACGTCGTCGGGGTGCTCGAATCGGAGGCGCTACCGACCGACGGCGTGATCGAAGCGGTCGCGGGCGACTGCGGCGTGCCCCCCGATCGGGTCCATCTGGCGGTCGCCCCGAGCACCTCGATCGCGGGAAGTTTTCAGGTCGTCGCCCGCAGCATCGAGACGGCGCTGCATAAGCTACACGCGGTCGGGTTCCCCGTCGCCGCCGTCGTCTCGGCGACGGGAACCGCGCCGCTCCCGCCGCCGACGAAACCGGGGGATACGATCGGCGGCATCGGCCGGACGAACGACGCGGTGTTGTACGGCGGCGAAGTCACGCTGTGGGTCGACGCCGAGGACGACGCGATCGCGGACGTCGCCGAGCGGGTACCGAGCGGTCACTCCGCCGACCATGGCCGTCCCTTTGCCGAAGTCTTTGCCGAATACGGTTACGACTTTTACCGCGTCGACCCGCTGCTGTTCAGCCCCGCCGTTGTGACGATGCACAACCTGCGTAGCGGACGCAGTTGGACCGCCGGTGAAATCGAAACCGATGTCCTTCGCCGGTCGTTCCTGTCGTAACCCCCGCGCCCGTTTCGTCCCCCGCGGGGATTCGCGGGCTGTCCCCGTTTCGGTTTACGCCCGTTCCCGAGTAGACGCCCCGATGGTCGATCGACGTTTCTTGGTGCTCGGCGGCGGCGACGGTTGGCACGCCGACCAGCTTCGTTCGGCGGCCCGGGCGCGCGACTGCTCGGTCGCGTTCGGACGCTGGGAATCGTTGTCGGCCGAAATCTCGTCGACACCACGGGCGAGGTGTGACGCCGGTCCGCTCGACGGGTTCGACGCGATCCTGACCCGCACGATGCCGATGGGAGGTTTGGAACCGATCACGTTTCGGCTCGCGATCCTGCACGATTTGGTCGCGACCGGGATCCCGATCGTCAACCCGCCGCGCGCGCTCGAGATCGCGATCGACAAATTCGCGACGCTCGCCGAAGTCTCCCGGCTCGGGGTGCCCGTCCCCGAAACCCGCGTCGTGCAGTCGCGTGGCGAGGCGATTGACGCGTTCCGTGCCCTCGGGTCGGATTGCGTCGTCAAACCGATCTTCGGCGGCGAGGGACGCGGCGTGATGCGGATCCGCGACCCGGAACTGGCCTGGACCACGTTTTCGACGCTGCAACAGTTGGGGGCGGTATCTTACATCCAACGGTTTATCTCGCCGGGCGGTCGCGACACCCGTGTGCTGGTGGCCGGTGACCGCCTCGTCGCGGTCCGCCGGGTCAACGAGACCGGGTTTCGGACCAACGTCGGCGGGGGCGGCGTGGCGAGCGAAGTCGACCCGACGCCGGGTCAGGCCGACACGGCGCGGCGGATCACCGGCCGACTGCGGCTCGCGTTCGCCGCCGTCGATTTCCTCGACGCCGATGACGGCGTCGAACGGGTTGTCGAAGTCAACGCGATCCCGGGTTGGAAAGGCGCCCAAGCGGTGGTTGCGTGCCGCGTCGCCGAAATGATCGTTGACCTGTTGATCGAATCGTCCGCCGCCCGCCCGCCTGCCCCGAACGGCGAAACGCCTGCCCCGAGCCACGAAACGCCTGCCCCGAGCCACGAAACGCCTGCCGTGGGCGGCGAAACGCCTGTCCCGAGCGACGAAACACGCCTCCGCCCCCTCGCGGGAGAAACCTGAGATGACCCGCGATGAACCGACCGATGCCGGCAACGTCGCCCGCCGGTTGACCGCCGTGGCGGCGATGACCCCCGGCGCGATCGCGATTGCCGAGCCGAACGGGCCGCCGAATCCGTCGGGACCTCGGAGCTACGCGCTGACGACGTTCGGCAACCTCGACCGACGGAGCGACGCGGTCGCCCGGGGGCTCCTCCGGTGGGGTGTCCGCCCCGGAACGCGGTTGGCGATGCTCGTCCCGTTCGGCGCGACGTTCATCGAGCTGACGTTCGCGCTGCTCAAGGCGGGGGCCGTGCCGATCTTGGTCGATCCCGGAATGGGCCGCAAACACCTGATCCGATGTTTGAGCGAAGCCGAGCCCGACGGTTTCATCGCGATCCCGCGGGCCCAGGCGATCCGCGCGATCCTCCGCCGTCGGTTTCCCCGAGCCCGATGGAACGTCACCGTCGGCCGGCGATGGTGCTGGGGTGGCAAGACGCTCGAGCAAATCGAGTCGCTCGGGAACGCGGACCCCGCCCCGACACGCGACGCTCCCCCTTCGAACGAACGGGCATCTGAAAACGAACGGGCATCTGAAAACGAACGGGCATGCGAAAACGAACGGGCATGCGAAAACGAACGGGCGTCTGAGGGCGAACGGAAGTCCGAACGCGGAGCGTTCACCGGCGAGTTCCCGCGGATCGGCGAGCGGGACGACGCGGCGATCATCTTCACCACCGGCAGCACCGGACCGCCGAAGGGGGTGCTTTACACGCATGGCACGTTTCACGCCCAGATCGACCGGATCCGCGACCGCTACGAGATCCGTCCCGGTTCCCGCGACCTCGCCTGTTTCCCGCTGTTCGGGTTGTTCGACGCGGTGATGGGCGTGACGACCGTGATCCCCGACATGGACCCCACCCGGCCCGCATCGGTCGACCCGCGACGCTTGATCGAGGCGGCGAACCAGTGGGAGATCGACCAGGCGTTCGGCTCGCCGGCGCTTTGGAACACCGTCGTCCGGTGGTGTGAGGCGAACGCCCTCGGCGTCCCCTTCCCGACGTTGCGACGCGTCCTCTCGGCCGGCGCCCCGGTCCCCGCCGCGACGATGGCGAAGCTCCGCGGGCTGATCGACCCCGACGCCGAGATCGTCACCCCGTACGGCGCGACCGAGGCGTTACCGATCGCGTCGATCGAATCCCGGGAGGTGCTGCAAGAAACCGGGCGGGCCGCGTCGAAGGGGAAAGGGGTTTGCGTCGGCACCCGATTCGCCGACGTCCGATGGCGGGTGATCGAGATCGACGACGGCCCGCTTCCCGACATCGGCGACACCCGAGAAAGGGCGACGGGCAAGATCGGCGAGCTGATGGTTTCCGGCCCGATGGTGACCGAGACGTATGTCGTGCGGGGTGACCAGAACGCGGTGCACAAGGTCCGCGACGGTGACCGCGTGTGGCACCGGATGGGAGACGTCGGCTATCTCGATGGCCAAGATCGGTTCTGGTTCTGTGGCCGCAAAGCTCACCGCGTCCGCCGCGGTCGGAAGACTTGGTACACCGTCCCGTGCGAAGCCGTCTTCAACGAACATCCGGACGTTCACCGGACGGCGCTCATCGGCCGCGGCGAACCGGGTGAGCAGACGCCGGTGATCGTCGTCGAACCGCACCCGGAATCGCGTCCGCGGAACGCCGACGACGAGCGGCGACTGCTCGCGGGGCTCCGTGAGTTGGCCGTCCGCAATCCGATCACGCGGCAAATCGAGGAGGTCGTCGTCTGGCCCCGGCCGTTGCCGGTCGACATCCGCCACAACAGCAAGATCTTTCGGGAACGGCTGGCGGCCGAGCTGAAAGCTTAGCGGTCCGCGATCGTTTACGATGGGGCGTTCCTTCGCAAAAATG
>JAWLFY010000202.1:0-7953 GCA_041685355.1 Pirellulaceae bacterium
CGGTCCGCGATTCTCCCTCTGGCTCCCTTCTCCCCCGCAAGCGACGCAAGTGGTGCTTGCCTCGCTTGCGGGGGAGAAGGGCTGGGGATGAGGGGGCTATTCCTCGATGTGACAACGCGCTAACAAGGCCTCTGGTGAATGTCCACAGTCATCCGTCGCCACGGTTGCCCTGATTTTACAAGTTGTCTAACAGTTCACTGACTTTGTCTTCGTACCGCTTCTGCCACGGTGGTGCCAGGATGCAGTCGCTGTCTTCCTGAGCACCACCCACATTGCGAAGCTGCTCCGTGGTTGGGGCATAGTAGATGTAGCCATTGGTGTAGCCCGCCACGAACGTCGAACCGTGAGCAGATGCCTGCTTAATGTTGAGTCCGATGCGGACCGTGAGTTCTCCCGGAAACGTGGTCAACACGAAGTCGCCGATTCGTACGGCCAGGAGCTCGACATCGACGATCCGCTTGCCGCCGTCGACCAGGTCAGATTGATGCTTTCGCAGCAAGGCCAGGTTCGTATTGATTCTGGTCAGTTGCTCCATGACCTGAATGTTTTCGATATACTGTTTCATGTTGGCACGGTTCTGTGCGTCGAGTTGACGCAGACGGTCTCGGCCCATTTTTTCTTCATGCAAGTATCGGTAAGAATCAGCCGAGGGAAAACCTTCGTCCAAGTGATACTTGACGGCGAGAGGAAGAAACGACTTGAGGTTTAGGTATGTCCCACGCAGGGAACGGAGCAGGCTTTGCTGTTCGGTCTCGAGGGCAACGATGCGTTGGGCGAGGTCGGCGCGGGGTAGTTCGAGAATCTCATTCAGGACGGTTAGCCGGCCATCCACTTTTGTTTCAATTTCCCTCACCGCTTTCAGCGTGCTGAGCCCCAACATGTTGCCCAGTCGCTCGGCATCGCGGGGTTGATCGACGGCCTTGTAGGCAATCGGATTGATGTCGCCGCCGCACCCCTGCAGAAACAGGGCGACGGTGCCGGTATCCAAATTGTCTTCGATGACGGTGGAAGCGAATCCGGTAATGTCTGCCGTATTGGCGCCGCTGGGCACGCCCTCGATCGGATGGCACGCGAAGTTGTACACGATTGCTAGGGTTTCTCCGTCCAGCTTGTCGAGTCGAAGAACGCCGATCTGCGGATCGATCGGGCCGACTTCGGCGACCTCGTTATCCGCTGGAAGCGAATAGGCGTGGCGAACGTCTACCACCTTTCCATTCTTCAGCTTGAGCCGACGGTTCTCCATGATGCGGTCTTCGTGCCCGGTACCCGTGCCTACCTTCACAGGGACCATGTTCTGCGACGCCCGCCGAACTGCCTGAATCGTCCGCTGATCGACCTCATCACAGACGACGGCGTGACAATGGCTGGCGTTGACCAGGACATTGGTGGGCATGATGCCGAACTCTTTCTCGAGTTGGCCGCGGACCGCGCCGAGGTAGTCATTGCCGATGGAGCCGATCTCGCCGATCGCGACCGCGTCGACGGTTACGATCGCGGCGGTTGTCGTCTCGTTCTTGACGAGGAGCGCCTTGACGTACGGGGGCGAGTCGGCCGGCCCGGCGTGCTCGCTTGCGATATCCACCTTGCCCACTCCAGCCCAAAGTTGATCCGCGTCCGCCTCCTTAGCAGAAAGAACGCCGCTACTCAGAACGACCACCAGGGCAAACCGAAGTGCGATCTGTTTGGCAATCCGTGTCCCACTCGGACACAGAAGGGTGCGACGACAAGAGCGGGAGGTTGGTGCATCGAGGTTCATAAAACTTGCCGTTGCCGGGGATTGAGATCGTCTGTGGCTGCGATTATAGCGGCACTCCGCCAGCTGGAGACAATCACGATCCCGTGGGACCGACGACACGACGCGCCCTGCTGCTGACGGCTGGCTCCGACGAAGGCACCTACCCCGCGAAGATGATCTGCGACCGCTTCAGGGTCGACTCGTGATGTCACGTCTGCGTTCCGGGGGTGGCCGCTTCGCGGTCGGTTCTCTGGTCTGCCGTTGCGGCGCCCTGAAGCGTAGCACAGGCGAGCCTTTGTTCCCACGTGGCAATAGCAACGGGTCCTAAAAGCGAAGGATCCTGTCGAAAATAATCGGTGTAAAGGCAGCGCTGTCCAGTTTGCAATAGCCAACGCCGCCCCGATGTTGCGTCTTGCACACGACTTGATACCTATTCACGCAGAGCGGCATCAGATGAAACTGCGAGCACCGGGTCAAGGGCAGCTCTATCTTGGAGCCTACACGACCACGTTCGAACCGGGATATCAGCCGCTCGCGAACGGTTTGCACGGATGTATTGCTGATCCACTTGTCGATACCGAGTGGGCTTCCGATGCGGATGAAGCTATTGCTGATCGCCAATCGATGGCCAAGTCTGGCAGTCAGTGCTTCGTATCCGCCCGACGGGCTCACCCGTTGGAGCGAGCCCGCCGGTGCCGGATTCGTTCGTTCACCGAGTCCAAGAGTTCATCGAACGAGTGGGTCAAGCCGCAATTTGGACTTCCCGGCGATTTGGATCGGTGGACCTCCGTCGAGCGAGAGCGTGGCGGTAATGTCGACTTCGGGCGGGGCCTTGCGGATCGCATCTACATCACCGCCCGCAGCCTTTGTCGCGTTCATCAGCCAAGCGAGGTAACCGCCGAGGCTTTTAGTAAAGCCGCCCTGTTCGGTGACTCCCTGCACGATTTGGGGAAGCCCGATTAGGTACTGGTTTCCCGTCGGCAGCACGTCTTCGATAAGAATTGGGGGAAGTCGATTGTCGCCGTGCTGCGGATAGAGTGTGATTTTTGCCGTGGAACCGGCGCGGATCAAGCCGCTCCCCGGGGGAACTTCTAATGTCGCCAACGGAACCTGCGGAGTAACGATCGGCTGCGCGGCGGCATACACGTCATTCTCCTGCAAAACTGGCACTCTAACGGGAACCGTTGCCTCGACGAGGGTCGGCACCTGGGCGGCTTTCGCCGGCTCGGGGCAAGGCTTTTTGAGGACGGGAACCAGCAGATGCTGGCTAACGCCGTAAGGTGTGGCGACATGAATGTCGATGAAACCCTCGAAATTGTCGACCGAGTGGCGATGTCCGTTGCGATTTTCATACGAAATCCCCAGCCGTTCGTCTTCGACAACCGGGATGTCTTTGGGGACCGTCACCTGCATGATCTGACGACTAAGCAGGGTGGCTTCTGAGACTTCCTTCGTGCCCGCAATGACTTTGGTTTCGTGGACGCTGAAGTTGTCGCCCACCAGGAAGAACGTCTGTTTGTCAACATCTTTTCGATATCCCGGGCTTCCATACCAGCCGAGCAGTTCCGGCGCCAGTTCCCGTGTTCCGCTGCTGAAGAACTCGAAACCGCCGAGCGTGTTCGATTCGGCGATCTGGCACCGCAAGGTCTGCAGCGGCAATTCACGGTCGAGCTGCTCGACCCGTCGGAGCATGCGGTCCACGTCCCCGTTGCGATACAGGTCGGGCCGCCGGATACAGCTCTCGGCTGCCAGCTTCATCTGGGAAATGGAACGGCTCAACTCAGCCGTTTCCTGCATCGAAAGGGCCGTGTGCGAGGGCTTGGTCAGCTTAAACCAGTTGGCCCGCGTGTCGAGCGTGACGTGATCGATGAACGAAGGGGCGAGGATTACGGCGACGCACTCTCTCATACCCGGTTCGACCTCCCGCTGCCTCAGCAGTTGCCGGTCGGTGGGGCCGCCAATGATCAGATCCCGAAACAGGGTGACGGCGTTGTTCTGGACCGGAGCAGTTTGGAATCGGGGGTAGAACCGCCAGCCAAATGTGTCTTCGCCGTGGACAAAGCCGACGACGGTCCGGTTGACGTCGATCGTCGCCATGTCACGTTGCAGTTGACGAACGAACTGCATTGCGGCGTTGGCATTCATTTGTCCACTCGCGACCGCGATCGCGGCGGCAAACTGCATCTGGCGGTAAATCGAAGCGGAGTCCGCGATATTTTGCTCCGTGACCACTGGGTCGATCGTGAAGATCCGCAGGGGCCAGCGAGCGGCAACGTAGGCGCTGAACGCTGCACGGGCCTCGGGGGAAGGGTCGGGCCCGTAGAATGCCAGATAGGTTTCCGGAACGCACACTTCCGCGACCCCGTACCGCTGCATGTCCTCGATGAGTCGTTCGTTGAGGAGGCGGGATAAGACGTGAATGCCCCAGACCAGCGTGCCACTCGCTCGGTGTTCCAGGTTGCCTGCAAGTTTGGAGAGTACGAACTCACGCCGCTCGTCCAACTCGTCGGTTCGTCGTTCCCGGACCAAGTCGACGATCGAACGGGGTGCGGCGGGAATCGGTTCGCTCGCAATCAGTTCGCCCGTCACTGTTTCCGGCGTCGATGCCGCCAGGAACGGTTCCCACAGGTGCCGGAAAGCGGGACGAGAGAGCAGTTCGTAGGCGGCCTGAATCTCTTCTCTCAGGAAGGCCTGCACATCGGTAAGATGGACGATTTCCCGGTTGATCAAGTCGCTGCGAAACGCCTTGTGAGCTTCTAACGCTAAATGCCCGAGCGAGTCATAGCCGTAAAGCTCGATCAGTTGCGTCGGTGGGATCGGTAGCCGTGAGCGACGGGTTAGAGATGTTGGCAAGGAACTGCCACTGACTAGACCATCAATGTCCTGCACGAGGCGGGTGGAGAGGCTCTCCAGCGTACCGAATTTCTTTAATAGCTCGGACAAGTCAGCGCTGCGCGACGCAAACGTTTCGACTGCCTGAGAAAGTTTTTCAAACTCTCTCTCAGTCTGCAGGATCTGTTGAGTCGTCACCTCATCTGTGCGGATTTTCCTCGCTTTACCGATAGCTAATCTCAATTCCGGGAAACGCTCGGTCGCGTCCCGAGAGTCCTCCAAATTCAGTTCTTCAACTCTCGATTGTCCTCTGGTTTGATCTTGAACTTCGCTATCTGGCGTCTTACTGCCTTCAGATTGCGGATCGATCAACTCTTTTCTGATCAATTCCAGCCAAGATTCTACGCGTTTCAACTCGCGGACAAAGTCTTGCCCTGTTTTAATGTCGACGGTTCCACGGACACCGAATTGGTCGTTTGTTAGCTCGAAATAATGAAATGTTGTGAAGTCTATTTGATGAGACTTTGCCTGTTCTTTGAGCAATCGAAGCACGGTCGGATCGGACGTCAGTATGTACCCGTCGTTAATGAGGTTGTTTATCTCACGAAAACCAAGCTCCATCTGCTCGAAAACGTACAGCAGCCTCTCGACGCGTCGCGGGTCGCTGTTAAGAAAGCGTGTTAGCGGCAGCGCGAGTTGGTCGACGAGGTCGTTGACGACGAGGTCTCGGAACAGTTCAGGCAGCAGATGGTCGTCGAGCTGCATCGAGGCGCTGACGGTGATTTCTGCCCCATATCCGTGCCGGGTACGGGATCCGGGGATCACCGACACGGGCATCCGCACCAGGTTGATCGCATAGCCGGGTGCATCGGACGAGTCGTCCCCCTCATTGATCCGTCGGAGCTCAGCGAGGTGATTGAGGTACCGCTTATGCTGATCGAGAACGGCGGTCTGCTCCAGCTTGAGGGCATCGCCGAACAGCACCTCATCGCTGTCGGATAGACCGAACCTCCCGAGCGCCTCATTCTCCTGGAAGTTCATGGTGAGACTGGTGGCGTCACTGGACCCGAGGGTCGAACTGGCTGACGGGGCCGAACCGACACCGGACCCGACCCCTACGGCGGCAGCGAGGAGCGCTTGGTCACGGACGAAGGATGCACCGCTGATTCGGTCTTCGTCGAATTCTTTGACTTGCTCCTCGAGCTGCTCCTCGATTTCGCGGCGATACTTGGTCAGCCGGGCTTCTCCCCAGACGTCAGGGCTCTTGGCTACGACCGTCCCCCAATAGTCGATTTGATGCTCCAGCCAATCGATATTGGCGGCCAACGTCTCGACCGCGTGATCTTCGTTGGTCTCGGGTTTCTCACCCTGACGGGCGAAGGGGTGAAGCAGATTCTCCACCCATGGCGGGGCGCCGACTGCGGTAGAAAACCAAGTCGCCGATGTCGCCAGCCAGAAGAGGGCGACAGCCGTCGACCAAAAAATCCGACGCCTCCGATGTAACGCTGCAGCAACCATGGGATTTGACTCCTCCTTGAGTCCCGTATTTCGGATTCCTCCGGCTGGAGAGGACAGCCGACTGAAGTGCGATCGAAACCCCGGGGGGCATGGCCCCCGCCGGAGTGGGCTTTTTCAGGTCGACCGATATCACGGGCGCTGCAAATCCCGGATAATCGGACCAAATTGACTCCGCGGATCTGTGCGGATGGATAGTCGCAAGCCCTTTCGTACTGGTTCAGCGGAACGACTGGTTTCCGTGGTCAGGAGTTAGCTACTGGGTAGTGGCTGCCATAGACCGCCCAGTCCGCCTGCTTTTCTTTTCGGAACCCGAACGCCGTAGGCAGATTGCAGTCGGCAACCGCGACCAGCTCGGCCGACTCCGGAAGTTGCTCCATCAGCAAGCGGGCGCGAGGTCCCGCGCTAACGCAGCCGACTCTCACGCGGTCGTTGGCCCCGGGGCGATTTCCGTTGGCCAGGGCGGATCGCGGGATGATCGTCGGCATCGAAAAAGCAGAAACGGCAGCCGCTCCCGAAATCATGCGAAGAAAGCTGCGACGATCGACGTCTCCGGATCGACCGGCCCGGCCGGTTCGACAAGTTTGGGGCTGCGGGCCGGCGGGTTGGTTTTTACCCGGTCGATCTTGCCGAACGGGTTGGGGGGGCACGCTCCCTTCGCGCATCCGCCAGCGGCGATTGTGGACCTGTTCGGGAACGTCCACGCGAGCGAAGCCGATCTCGGCCGGCCGCAACAGGTTCAACGCTCGTCGCACGCCGTCGGCGATCCGCCGGGCAACGAACCGCTGATAGTCGTCCAGTTCTTGCCCGTTGGCGTAGCGGTTGTGGCCCAGTGCCGTTCCGGCCGAATGGGTATGGGTCGCGGAGATCAGCACGTTTTGTGGCGGGATGCCGGTCTCCATTTCGATCAGCCGCCGCGCCTCGACGCTGACGCTGCGGTGCAGGACGAGCAGATCGCAGACCACCAGTGCCAGCCGGGTCTGACCGTCGTCCAGCACCAGGCAGCGGGCGTGCAGTTCGTCGTGAACGTGCTCGGCCTGATAAGGGGCAAAGCTGCCTACGAGCGGCGTGCCGAGCGGGGGCGTGATGTTGCTGGTCGTCGCGCCGGCCTGCAGGTTCGATGTCTCGGGAACGGTACCGTCTTCGGCCGCCGCGAACGCCGCCGGCAGGGCCAGCAGCACGGCCAGCGCGAAAACTGGAAACATGTGTCGCCCGTAAATGCTGTCGATCATGGTGCGTCAATCCTCATCGGGTCGGGCATTCTGGTCAGGAGCGTTGTCATCCTGAAACGCATTGACCGCATGCTTCGGTGGTGGTTTGTCAATTCTCGGATCGCCGTCTTGATCAGGCGTTTCCGCGATTCTAGCGGCTCCGTACTTCGAACGTTGCGGGGCCGCATCGGAACGCGGACAGGACATACCGCACTTGGGGCCGTTCCGATCCGACCCGGTGAACGAGAGGTGGATGACCACCTGCAAGGCGGTCAGATCAAGGTCCACCTCGTCGTCGTTCCAGAAAATCGATCAGGCAGGGCAGGTCACGGTAACGCTAGCCGAGATCGTTCATCTGCTCCCCCTTCGCTGCTTGAGAACTCGATCCCGTAGACTGTCTGCCTTCAGGCAGATTCGGGCTGACTGATCGGAGGACGGGAACCTAATCGACTTGCTCGGATCGATCGGGCTGGGGGACGCGGAGAAGTGCAACATGATGGACCTGAACATGAAAAAGGAGCAGTTTAGCCGCGCCTACGTGCAAGCAGTTGCAGCTTGCTGCGGGTGGTTGTTCCGCGATTTTAGTGGCAACTGCCCAGAACGTAGGTTTTGGAGGCATTGCTGCGATGTCCGAAGTGAGGATGCGAGCGAACGCGGACA
>JAWLFY010000050.1:0-30942 GCA_041685355.1 Pirellulaceae bacterium
AACGGCTCAGTCGATCGCTTGTCGCGCCGCCCGTCGCCGCTGCGAGGACTATTCGCCCCCGCCATCAGGATCAGGTTCTTCATAATCAGGATTATCGTAGTAATAGTAGTAGTCGTAGCCAGGGTCGCTGGGGAACTCCTCGTAGTCGTAATGGTCAGGCGGGTAGTAGTCGTCGTACTCGTACCCGTCGTCGTAGGGATCGTAGTAGTAGTCGTCGTCGTTCGGGTCGTTGGGATCTTGGTCGTCGGAGAGTCCGTCGACCATCAACTGGAGGTCGATCGCGTCGACGGCGTTTCCGGATCGAGAGACCGCGGCGAACCGCAACAGGTAGTCCCCCTGATCGAGCATCGCGTAGGCGGACCGACGGCCGCCGGCTGGCGTACTGAGCGTCATCCGGATTTCTTGGGTATGTGCGTCATAGACGGTGACTTGCACCCATTGGTCGCCGACTTGGCCGCCCGCCGACAAGTCGAACCGAAACAGTTTCGTCTTCCCGGCTTGCCAGCGGACGAAGTCGTCGACCGAGGACGAGACGGTTCGTGAGACCATCAGGTGCATTTGGTCGTCAGCCGGGGAGAACTCCGCCGAAGCGACGTAGTTCCCGACGTCGACGACCGAACCGGGGTCGACGCTGACGCGGATGTAGTAGTCGGTCGAGGTGGCCGGTTGGGCGAGTTCGAGCGTCCAGGTGCCGTCGGGGCGCAGGTATCCCGAGGCGCCGACCGGTTCGCCGTGGGCGTCGAGGATTCGGACACGAAGGTCGACACGAGTCGCGCCGACAGGGGAAACGTGGACGGCCATCGGTCCGGAGAACGAGGCCGGCGAGGTCACCTTCCAGACGTCGACGTCGGTCGGGAGGGTGGCGTCGGGCCGCTGGAGGGACGCATCGGTTTGGAAACGCGTCCCCGTGTCGATGCCCGCCGCGGCGGGCATGGCGGAGGCGTCCGCCGTCGTTTCGTTGTCGCCGTACTCCCAGTCGATCGGGGCGAAATTCTCCCACAACGACTCGATCCCCGCCTCGTGGTGTCCCGGGGCGGGGTCCGAAGCTCGGGTCGCAGAGGTGCGGGGATCGAACCGCAGGCGATAGTCACCGACGGAGTAGACGCTGTCGTCTTTCGGCGAGACACGGACGAACAACACGTCGTCGTCGGCGAGTCCATGCAGGTCGATCGCGACATCGTTCTCGAACACCGATTCGGCGGCCCCGCTGGCGAGGACGTTGCCGTCGACGTCGAGCACTTCGACGTTGGCCTGGAGCAGGCTGAGCCCCGCGGCGTGGAGCGTCACTCGTGCGTGGTCACGTCCGCCGGGGAGTGAGAACTGATAGACGTCAACGTCACCACCGCCGGCGAGCGTCCCGTTGACGTCGACCGTCTCCACCTCGGGGTCGAAACCGAGGGGGAGCGGGACGAGCGTCGCCGTGAGCAGCGTGCCGTTGTCGGAGGACTCCAGCGGGTCGCGACGGGCCCCGTACAGAGACCGGATGGCATCGATATCCGTTTCGGTCAGCGTCCCCTTGGGCTCGGTGTAATTCGCGAACATCACCGACCCGGTGTCCCGGTTGTCGTCCAACCCGAGCGCGTTGCCGGTTTCGTGGAGCAGGACGCTGAACAGGTCGAAGCCGGCGGGAGAATCGGGGTCGGGCGGGGTGCCGTCGTCCCAGCCGTGGAAGGTGTAGCCGATGCGACTGTTGAGCAGGATGTCGCCGGAGAACGTTCCCGCGTTGATTTGGAACGGGAGGGCGTTGGCGAGCACTCCCGTTTGGGGAATCGCGCCGATCCGAAAGTCACCGAAGCGGGGATCACCGACCGACAAACCGGGGGCGCCGAACGGGAGGCCGTGGTCGGCCCGCAGCCCGACGTTGATGTCGGCGTGGTAGGCCCAAGTTTGGAACGCTCGTAGCGAGACTTCTTGCCACCGCTCGCGGCTCGCCACGGCGTCGAGCATCCCCCGCAGCTCGCTCGGCTGCTCGCCGATCGGGGTTCCGTCGGCAGGGAAGCTGACGGTCAGCGATCGGGCATCGGGCCAGGGATTGCCGAACACGGCGAGGAGCCGTCTCGTTTCTAACGGTTCGATGCGAGGTCGAGTGATCGGCCGTTCGCGGGGGGGACGTCTCATGGTTCGGCTCCTGGAAGCTGTCGATCGAGGCAGCGGATCAGTCGGGAAAGGGGGACTCGATCGATTCGTCGTCCGCCGGGTCGATTTCGATCGAAGGCAACTGGGGGCGGCCGGAAGCGGCGAGCCGGACCGTCCGCTCGATGGCGCGGAACCCGGGGAGCTTGCGGAGCGATTCCAGGTCGGGGTCGGTGGAGAGCGTCGTCATCCCGTAGCCGCCCCGGATCGCCTTTGCGAGTTGGGCGAGTGCGGCGGAATGTCGGCGGGGGTCATCGAGCAACGCGTTGACACAGGCAGCTTGATAGAGCGTCGCGGCGGACGTCGGCGGATCGATCGCCCGCTGGTAGGCCTCGTTGGCCTCTTCCGACCGGCCGAGTCGGGCGAGCAGGACGGCGCGGTCGATCGTCGCTTTTTCGTTTTCCGGCGAGAGCGACTCGACGGCCTCGAGCGACGTGATCGCCTGTTCGAGCCGCCCGAGTTGGGTGAGCACTTTCGCGATTCGGTAGTGAACGCGGGGCGAGTTCCGTTGGCCCTCGAGCGACGCTTGCAGGTCGGCGAGTCCGCCTTCGGGGTCCCGTTGGACGCGGACGATTCCGCGGCCGTAAAGTTGGCGGGACGTCAGTCCGGATTGCCGGATCGAACGTTCGAAGTCGGCTGTGGCCGCCACGTCCCGGCCGAGTCGGTCGTAGAGTTGGCCACGGACGATCAGCAGCACCGGATCGTTCGGACGATGTGTCAGCCCGCGGTTCAAGTCCTCGAGGGCCTCCTCCGGCCGCCCCATCCGGATCAGCACCTGGGCGCGACCCCACCACGCGGAGGCGAACGAGGGGTCGAGCCGGAGCGCCATCGAGTAGTCGTCGTAGGCCCGTTCGTAGTCCCGGAGGTTGCTGTGACAGTGGGCCCGGAGGTGCCACAACCGCGACGCCTTCGGTGCCCGTTCGATCGATTGGGTGTACGACAGCTTGGCCGATTCGAAATCCCGCTCCGCGGCCTGCACGCGGCCCAACAAGGTCCAGCGGATCGCCGACGGGACCGTTTCGCGATCGGCCAATCGGGCGAGCAGGTCACGGGCATCGGCGTAGCGGCCGTCCGACTGCAGACGGACCGCTTCGAGATACTTTTCGGTGTCGTCTTTCGGCGGGATATCGGCCGGGAGGGTGGCCAGCCGCCGCGGGTCGTCCACGTCGCCGGCGAGCCGCGCCCGGCGGGCGAGCAATTCGGCGACCGGTCGTGACGACTCCGCAGGGGCGATCGGCCGCACGGCCTCGATCAGACGGTCGAGCCGCGAGAGCTCCGTCTCGGAAGCGAACGGTCCCCGTTGGGTCGCCGCCACGCGATTCGCCTCGACCCAGGCGACGTGACCGAGGTGGCGGTACAGGATGTCTCGCGCCCGCGACTTTTCCGATTCGTCGAGCCCCGCTGCCGAAACGAAATCGCGGACCCCGTCCGGGTCGAGCAAACCTTCCTTCCGAAGCGGTTCGAGGGCCGCCAAAATGCTCGCCTCGTCGTCCCGCATCGGGTCGACGATCAGCCTCGCGAGCGCGTCGTCCGAGCGCTCGCGGACCTCCTCGAGTCGCGTCGCCGAGGCGATCGCGATCGACCGCTCCCTCCATCCGACGGCGGCCAAGCCGGTGGGGAGGAGCAACGCGAGGAGCAACGTGGCGACGGGACCGGCCGAGGTCAGTCGGGGATGGCGACGGAGCCATTTGACGACTCGGTTTCGGCGAGCCTCGGCGGCGTGCCGCAGCGACCGGCTCTCCGCCTCTCGCTCCAGGTCGTCCCGCAGATGTTCGGCCGACTGATATCGGTTCGTGAGGTCGAACGCCAGACATCGCTCGATGATCGCTCGGAGTCCCGGGGGGACCGCGTCTTCGTGACGCCACGCCAACGGCGATCGTCGCTGTTGAATCGCGAGGTCGAGATCGACCGGGGCGGGCGAGCGGGGTGACGGGTAGGGCATCCGTCCCGTCACATATTCGAACAGCATGACCCCGAGGCTATAGAGGTCGGACGCCGGACGAGACTCGTCGGTCGCGCCGATCAGTTCCCGATAGACTTCGGGGGACATGTACGGCAGCGTCCCCCCGACCCGTCGTTCGTCGCGGCGGTCGAGGTGATGGGAGAGGTTGAAATCGAGCAGCGCCGGTTCGCCGTCGTTGCGGATCAAGACGTTCGCCGGTTTCAGGTCGCCATGGAGGACGCCGCGGGCGTGGGAGTGGGCGAGACCGGCGGCGAGGCGGGCGAAGATCCAAACCGCGAGACGGGCCCCGTCCATCTCGCGGAGCCGGTCGAGCAGGCTGAGCACCGCGGCCTCCTCGGCCGCCGGTGTCTCAGGCGGCCCGCCAACCCCGATCGGCCCGCCAACCCCGATCGGCCCGCCAACCCCGATCG
The DNA here is from genome assembly GCA_041685355.1 of Pirellulaceae bacterium. Classification (GTDB taxonomy): domain Bacteria; phylum Planctomycetota; class Planctomycetia; order Pirellulales; family Pirellulaceae; genus JAWLFY01. Next base: position 4,507 of record JAWLFY010000050.1, read on the forward strand.
GCCCGCCAACCCCGATCGGATCGAGCCCGAGTTCCCGGCGGACACCCCCTCGTGGCCGGCCCTCGTCGAGTCCGGAGGCCGACAACCCCACGACCGTGTGGCTGATCTGCTCGTGGACCGTCGCGATCAGACTCTCTCCCCCCCGCGAGTTCGGCTGACGGCCGCGTCCCGCCAGAAACTCCGCCATCGTGACACTCCCGCCGTACGGCATGCAGATCGCCGAGCGGTCGCCGAGCGGGTGGAACGAGTAGATCGGGACGATGTTGGTGTGCTGTAGCAACGCCAGCTTCTGAGGTTCCGCCAGCACCTGCTCGACCACCTTGAGGACGACGAAACGGTCCGCCAAATCTTCTTGCGTCGCCAGATAGACGCGGCTAAACGCGCCGCACCCGATCCGCTTCACGATTCGGAACCCGTGGCTGCGAAGCTCCTTGCCGATCGCCTCATCGACCGGGGCGTCGGCGTCTTCACCGGCCGGTTCGGCCGCCCCCATCAGCTGGTCCCAGGTCATCCCGTTCGCCTGCCCACGCGACCGCTCGAGATCGCGATACCACGGTTGGATCTCGATCCCCGGCAGCCCTCGGTACCGGGAAGCCGCCAAAGAGAGCCCGTACACTTTTCTCGATCGATAATCCTCAAACGCGATCTCCGCGATCCGCTGGGGGTCGTCCACGAGGACACGAAACTCTTTCAGGTAACTGTCGAGCGTGATCGGCAGACCTTCCGAGTAACGTCGCTCGATGTCGACGCGGATCAACTCCGAGATCGCTTCCACGTCATCGGCCAAGTTGAACCGCTGGAGCAACCCACGGATCTCCCGCCGCGACTCGGGCGACCAATGGCCGTCGAAGTGCTCCAACGCTTCGTCGATTCGATCTGATGCCAATTTTCCGATCATCACCTTGCCCCCGCTCGATGGGTCGTCTGCGAGATGGTGGAAGACTCCCTCGGCCGATGCCGATACTAAAGAGAGTCGAGGAACATGAACGAATCCGCCAACTAAACGAGACGGTCCTGCCGGTTGGCGAGGGGATGACGCACCCCATGCGGTGGGCCGCGTGAAGCGGGCGGCCGTTCGATGTGGCGGGTCGCCCTACGAAGCGACGCGTGGCCGCGGGGACACCAGCCGACGAGACGTCGGGATCAATCGTCGTCAAGCAACACGGCGGAGAGCCGGACCCGGCTTTTCTGCAAGCTCCGCTCGACCATCCGCTTGCTGTGGCCGGTCTGCTCGGCGATTTCCTCGACCGAGAACTTTTGTAGACGCAGCGTGAGGACTTCGGCGTCGAGCGGCCGCATCTGCTCCAGCGTTTCCCGAATCGTCATCTCGAGGATCTCGACCGATCGCTGGTCGAACCCGAGCGCGTCGTCGCGATCCTCAAGTGTGATCTCTCGGGCCGCGTCGCGACGTTGGGCGAAGATTCGGTTGGCGTGCCGGCGGAGCTTATTGACCGCGATCACCGCCAACAAGTTCCAGAGCGCCGCGCCCTCGGGGGCTTCGTAATGCCCCGACCGCACGCCGCGAAAAATGCTCCGAAACGCCGACTGGACGATGTCCTCCGGCTCCGTCTTCGATCGCAACCGGTCGCTCATCCGGCTTTGGACCAGATTCAGCACGCGATGGGCGTAGCGGTGATAGAGCAACGCTGCCGCACCGTCATCCCCGTCGCGGATCATCATCACCAGCGACCTGTCTGACTGTGAAAGCGACCGCGATTGCTCAAGGTTCAATGCCGACCCAACTTGATCAATGCCGACCCGACCTGTTGCGACCGTGCCACCCGTTTCGCCCGTGCCACCCGTTACGCCCGTGCCACCCGTTTCGCCCGTGGCGAAATCGGTCGGCTCCGGCATGATCGGCTCCGGCACGATCGGCTCCGGCACGACGCCGGATGATTTTCCCAGAATAGTCTGTTTCGTCGTTGGGGCAACGCCAACGGCCTCGCAGAGGGGTGGTCGTCGGCGAGTCGGACCGAGCCGAACCGCCTGCGCCCCTCTCCAAAAAGGTCTTCGCGGAATTGGGCACCGCAGCATGCCTTCAAAAATCCCGAGCATGGAGAGCTTGGCCCCACTGCCCACGAAAATCGCGGAAGGCCCCCAAAAAAATGCCGGTCACCTACTCGCGTTGCCCCGACGCGAGCAGGTGCCGGCAATGGATACGGGTGGGTCGGGAACCGGTTGGAAACGGCGTCCACGTCCGCGGAAACGGGACGCATCCGCAGAAACGGAGTCGGGCTGGGGTCGGGGTCGACGGAGACTTTCGCAAACCGGATGGCCGTGCGTTTCCTGTCCACCCAAAGAGAGTCTCGCCGCTTCCCGAAGTCCGCCAAAAAAAACGAAAATAAATCGGCGGGTCAGGCGCCGGCGACTTCGGCGGCCTTGTAGACGACGTCGGCACGGCGGAACCCGAGCCGTTGGTACAGTCGGACCGCGGCGGAGTTCTCGGTGGTGACTTCCAGATGCATCCGCTGCAGCCCCGCGCGGCGGAAGCCCCGCGCGGCCTCGGTCAGCAGCGCCGTCCCGAGTCCGCGGCCGCGATGCGAGGGTTCGATCCCCAAGTTCTGGATCGCCCCCCAATCGTCCGCGCGGAGGCCCTGGACGGTGCCGACCGGTTGGGGCGGGCCGGATGCGGGATCGTGGAACCGTAGCAACCAAGTCGCCTCGGGGACAAACCCCGCGCGGGCGGTGATTTCACGCATCAGCCGCAGGCACCCGTCGCGGCGGCCGAGACAGGGAAAGACGTTCGCGTCGAGTTCCTCGCGGAAACTATGAAACTTCGCCGTCGCGTGTTCGCGGAGCAGGTCGTCGTGGTAAGCGACGAGCTGGTACGCCGGCGGCAACGGGACCGTCTCGGGCAACGGCTCGGCCAACAAGAGCTCCATTCGGAACCGTCGGAAGTAAGTCATCCCCATCGCGATCGCCGTCCGATTCTCGTCACCGGTACCGCTCGGCGGCGGTGAAATGAAAATAACAACGCGGAACCGTATCATCACCCGCGAGGCAAATTATAGCCTTCCATCTCACAGGTACATGCCGACGAACCCTTGGTCGGAATCGCTTTGCGCTTGGATCGCCCGGATCCGTTCCTCGGTTTTCTTCAGGTCGCCGGCGCGAATGTAACGGTCGAACTCGACCATCACGGCGTGCCGTACCGACTCGGCAAAGAACGCCACGACCGGTTCGGTGAGCCAGCCGCAGGTTTCCCGGCGAAGCTCGACGTCGAGCTCCACCGCTCGGGTGCAGACGTCGTCCGCGTCGGTCATCACGACCCCTTCGAAGGAAAATTGAAGGTGTCCCCGTTCGGAGTCGTTCGTCAGGTAAAACCCGCACGCGCCGCGGTGCAGGTAATACGTGTTGTGGCCGCCATGTTTGGCGATCGCGGCTTTGACGCGGAGCACGAACTGTTCGTAAACCGGCGACGCGTCGACCGGGACGTCCATCCGGGTGACGCTCCGCAAGGGCAGGCAATCGAATTCGACTTCGACCCATTGTCCGATCATCTGCCCGACTCTCTACGTTTTGTGACGACTTTCACAACTCGGCCTTCGGGGCCGCCGCGGGACCGCGGCGGCGGACCGGTTCTTTTCCCGCGGACCCGCGAATCGCAACAAACTAGCGTTTTTCCCGGATCGGTACGAGCCGAGTCGAGGGGGGGCCGTTTTCCGTCACGCGACCGTAAGGGAATCCAGCCCGCCGAATTTTGCTTGACCCCCGGTTCGACGCGGCCACACGATGGAAGTTGACCTGTTCGGAGCCGGACGACCCGGCGTCTCCCCCATGTCTTCCGAGTGAGGAACCCGACGATGATGCCGACGATTACCGCCCGCGAGTTGATGGTATCAAACCTGATCACGCTTTCGCCCGACATGGAGGTGCTCGACGCGCTCGACGTGTTGCTCCGCCGCCGGATTTCCGGTGCGCCGGTGGTGGACGAGTCGAACCGACTGCTCGGCGTTTTCTCGGAGAAGTCGTGCATGCAGTTCGTCGTTTCCGCCGCCTACGAGGGGCTCCCGTCGACCCGGCTGATGAAATTTGTCGACACCCACCCGCGGGTGATCGACCAGGAAACCGACGTGTTGACGATCGCGCAGACCTTCCTGGATGCCGCCTGTCGGCGACTCCCGGTTCTCGACGCCGAGGGACGGTTACTCGGCCAAATTTCGCGGCGGGACATCATGGGGGCGATCCGAGATCAGCTCCGATCGGTCGAGCGGGTTCGGGTCGGCGCGGGGCTCTACCTCAGCGCTTTGGTCGAGTCGGACGAGCGGCCGATTTAGGCTGGTCGGCGCCCCCGGGGTTCGCTAAAAGGGGGTCCCGCGGATCGGCTCGACGCGAATCGGCCCGTCGGAAATCGGCCCGTCGCGAATCGGCCCGTGGGAAACGGGACCGGGGCGACGCGGGCCCGTCCGCAAGCAGGAGACCCGTTTGCGAACAGGAGACCCGTTTGCGAACAGGAGACCCGTTTGCGAACAGGAGACCCGTTCGCGAGCCATGACGGCGTGATCATTCAAGGATGTCGGATCAACCATGAACAGCTTCATCCGCGTGCTCCGGCTGACGATGCGACGTCGCTGGTCGTTGCTGGGGATTTCCCTCTCGTCGCTCCTGATCGCGGTACTTTGGGGGGCCAACATCGGGACCCTGTACCCTTTGGTCGAGGTGGTCTTCAAAGGGGACAGTCTGCCCGGGTACGCCGAAAAGAAACTCGCGAGGGCGCGGGCGGAGGTCGCGACGATCGAGGAGGAGATCGCCGCGTTACAGCGGCAGCTTGCGGGAGCCCGCGCTGATAAGACCGAAGCGCTCGAGCGGCAGATCGAGGCGCGACGGGGGATGGCGGCAGCCTACACCAGCTCGATCGAGTGGGTGTTGTCGGTCAAGCCGTGGATCGACGCGTACACGCCTCGCGACCCGTTTTCGACGCTGGTCTTGATCGTCGGCGCGCTGATCCTTGGGACTTCGCTCAAACTGTTCGCGTTGGCGACGAACCTGCTGCTCGTCCAAAACGTTGCCGAGCGGACGTCGATCGACCTCCGCTCGATGTTTTTTCGCAAGGCGTTGCATTTGGACCTCGACGCGTTCGGGGATAACGGATCGGCGGAGCTTACGGCGCGGCTGACCAACGACATCTCACACGTCTCGGCGGGCGTCGGGGTGCTTCTCGGTCGACTCGTCCGCGAGCCGCTGAAGATGATCGTCTGTTTGGTGGGGGCGGCGCTGATCTGTTGGCGGTTGTTGTTCCTGGTGATGGTGCTGATGCCGTTGGTGGCGTGGGTCATGCATCAGCTGAGCCGATCGATCCGGCGGGCGAGTCGGCGGGCGATGGAAGAGATGAGTCAGCTGTACGGAGTTTTGAACGACGCCTTCGCGGGGATCCGCGTCGTCAAATCGTTCAACACCCAGAGTTACGAACGGGCGAGGTTTCGCCGGCGGCTCGACTCGTATTACCGGAAATCGATGAAGATGGCGTTCTACAACACGCTCGCGCGGGGAAGCAGCGAGTGGTTGGGGATGTCGGTCGTCGGGTTGGCGATCCTGGCCGGCGGCTATTTGGTGTTGAACCAACAAACGCACCTGCTGGGATTGCGGATGTCGACGCTGCCGTTGGGGGTGACCGAGATCCTGATGTTCTTCGGGTTCCTGATCGGGGCATCAGACCCGGCGAAGAAGTTGTCCGACGTGTGGAGCGGTTTGCAGCGCGGGATCGCCGGGTCGCACCGGGTGTTCGAGATCATCGACAAGCCGGTTCGGGTACGGGAACCGGCCCGTCCCAAAAGCGTCCCCCGTCCGCACCGTGAACTTCGCTTCGATGACGTTTGCTTCCGATACCCGTCGGGGCCCCAGGTATTGCGGGGAATCGACTTGAGCATCCGTCACGGGGAAACGGTCGCGATCGTCGGCCCCAACGGTTGTGGCAAGAGCACGCTGTTGAATCTGCTGTGTCGCTTCGACGATCCGCAATCGGGGCGGGTGACGCTTGACGGGACCCCGGTCGACGAGATCGGGATCCGGGACCTGCGGCGACGGATCGGGCTGGTCACCCAGCGGACGGTGTTGTTCGACGAGACGATCGAGAACAACATCGCGTACGGCATGCCGGGCGCCGACAGCCACGCGGTCGTCCGCGCCGCGAAGATGGCGTTCGCCGACGAATTCATTCGCCACAAGACGCCCGGCGGCTACGAGACCTTGCTCGGGAGCAGCGGGATGCGGCTCTCGGGGGGCCAGATGCAGCGGTTATCGCTCGCCCGGGCGTTCGTCCGCGAACCGGACATTTTGGTGCTCGACGAGGCGACGAGCCAGATCGATCTGGAGAGCGAACAGCTGATCCACGAGGCGCTCCGGAAGTTTCTCGTCGGCCGAACCGGGGTGATGATCACGCACCGACCGAGCAGCTTGGCGCTCGCCGACCGGATCGTCGTGATCGAAGCGGGGCAAGTCGTCGACGAGGGCTGCCATGCCGAACTCGTCTCCCGAAACCGGTTCTACCAAAGCTTGTGCGGCGGGGATTGGAAAGTTAGCGCTTGAAGTCGCACGGTTGAGGCCGTCGCTTTGCAATTTCGGGATTCTCTTTGTAACCGTTGCCCCTCGGTCGCCCCGACCGGCCCGGCCGCCGACACCTTCGATACTGCCTAAGTCCTGCGCCTTCCGTCACTTGGGTGCAAACCGAGGCCCCCTTCGCGGCGTTCGGCACGGCGTATGCTCCTAGAGTCGATTCGTCGGCGTCGGATCGTCGGCAGGAATCACTCCAACCGCGAAGGAATCCCCATGTTGGTTTTAACCCGAAAGCTGGACGAACAGATCGTGATCGGCGAAGACATCAAGGTGACGCTGTTGCGGGTCCGCGGGAACACCGTGCGGATCGGCATCGAGGCGCCTCGAGACGTTCGCGTCGTCCGCGGCGAGATCGTGAAGGGAGGGTCGAGGGCGTCGGGCTCGACGGGCGTACCGGGCTCGACGGGCGTACCGGGCTCGACGGGCGTACCGGGCTCGACGGACCGCACGAACTCGACGAACGGCACGATCTTGACGGACGGGGCGGGCTCAACGGAGGGGGCAGCGGCGAGTCCCGATCCGCAGGAGCAGGTGTTCGCGCACCCTCAGCCGCCGCGGGCGATCCGCCAGCCGATCATGCCGATGCGAACCGAGACCGCGATGCGGGCTGACTCGGCGGTGCGGGTCGGCTCGAGATCCCGTTCCGGGGGCGCGCGGACCAGGGTTTTCGAGGGGAAAGTCGCCCGCTCCGGGGAGCGTGCCGAACTCCGCCCGGTCGACTCGGGCGTCGCGTCGGGCGTCGCCGGCGAGTCACCCCGAGGGGCCGAGTCACCCCGAGGGGCCGAGTCGCCCCGAGGGGCGACGCCGCTGGGACGATTCGTGCCGGCGACGTGATTCGCGAGCTGGTGTCAGCTTGCGGGTTCGCGTTCAGCGTTTCGTCGTCGCGTCGGAAGGGTTGGGTTCCGACGTTTGGGTCGGGCCCGAGGTTTGGGTTGACCCCGAGGTTTGGGTCGTTGGCGATGAATCTTGCATCGCGACACGGTCGCGGGAATCGAGTTCCTCGAGATGTTCGAGCAGGATCCGGCGGACTTCGAAGATCGTCTTGCCGTTCATGTGAATCGACGTGTGATCGGCGTCGACGACCAATTCGCTCTCCGCGTCGGGCATGTGGGCGCTGGCGAATTCGACGACGCCGTCGCCCCGCACGGTTCGTCCGGTCAGGAACGACGGGTTCTCGAGCACGCCCACGATGTTGTGATGGCGAACCTGGGGCGCGACTTTGGCGCGGAGCATGGCGGGGAAGATCGGCGAGTCGGACGCGAGCGAATCGATCGCGTTGGCCTCGGTCAACAGCGTCGTGTCGTCGAACAGTTCGGGGTTGGCGCGGGCGAGTCGATGTCCGGACGAAACGACGATCGAGGGGAGATCGATCAGTTTCCGCGCGAGCCATCGGGTGTAGTCGTTTGCGAAGTCGCTGCCGCGGTGCGGGGTGCCGATCGTGACCACCCGTTTGACCGACGGGTTGGGCCGAAACTTGAGCGCGCTGACCAGTTTCGCGACGTCTTCGGGGTTTCCTTTGACTTGATCGATCGGTTTGTCGCTGAGGATCTTCCAAAAATCGTCACCGCTGTCGATCGTCTGCATCCGGCTGACCAGCCCACCCATGCTATGCCCGACCAGCACCATTTGGTCGACCGGGCGGTCTTGGCGGGTGGGGTCGAACGTTTCCCGCATCTTCACGAGGTCGTTTCGGAATTGCGTCGCGCTGATCCAGAACGGTTGGCCGGAGGGGTAGAGGTAGAACCAGAACTGGTACCGTTCGCGGATCTCGGGAAAGCTCCGCAAGTCGTTGAACATGTCCATCCACGTCAACGGGCTCGACCACAGCCCGTGCACCATCAACACCGGGATGCGGTCGGGGTCGTACGGTTCGAGCATGAACAGCCCGCGTGAATCTTGGGATTCGTTCGGGTTGAGCAAGCCTTCGGTCGCGTGATTCCGCTGGCGGTACTCGGGGCTATCGAGGAAGAACGCGAGCGGGGTCGTGAGGTCGGTTTCCAGGGGCACCCATTGATCGGCGATTCGGATCTGATTCGCCCGCAGCGGGTCGAAGAACTCCAGGACGCAGGTCGGGGATTCGCCCGGCCGCTCGCCCGGCGACGCGACGCACCGCATCATCGCCGTCACGCAGTAGCTGAGCCCGTCGGGGTAGTGTTCTTCGCGGGGGTCGTCGGCATCACGGGGCTTGCGGACGGCGATCAGGGGGACGCCCAAGCCGTAAGTGATGTGCCGGTTCCGAAGCGTTTTGATCTCGAAGTCGCTGACGAACTCGTAGCGGGCGAACTCGTCCGGGAGCCAGCCCCCGCGGCTTTCGGTACGGATCACGAACTCGCGGTCGCCCGCGTCGATCGTGTAAGTCTGGCCGGGCTGGATCGAGTGTTCGGCGCACAAGATCCGCAGGGTGTCCTCGAGCGATTCGTTGTACAGGTCACACACCGCGCGGAACTGGGGGTCGTACGGGTTGCGGGTTCGCGCCAAGTCTTCGCTGAACAGGTAGTCGTAGCTGTTGGTGAGTGCGACGCCGTAGTGTTTGATCGCGACGTCCGACTTGCCCATCCGTTCGGCTTTCTTCCCCTCGACGTAGGAGAGTTCGCTAAGCGTATAGATCAGTTCGGGTTCGGCGGTCTGTTCGATCAACCCGCGGATATTTTCGAAACATCCGATCCGGTCGGCGGCGTACCGATCTTCGAGCCCGAACCGTCGCAGCGTGCCCCAGCTGCGGTCGCTGACTTCGGGCCCCCGCGAGCTCATCAGTTTCAGCGACCCGGCGAGCGCGTTCTCGCGGATCGGACGGCTGGCGAGATACCGTGTCGCGGCACACCCGGGTTGCAGCACCAGGCACGCCAGCAGCACCCACAAGACGCCGCGAGTGCCGATTCGGCGGCTCCGCGTTGGGGTTCGCGCGTGGCGGCCGCGGTCGTGTTCGGGAGGGGCCTGCGGTGACATCGCGGGTGGGGCTGTTCCGGTTGGCGAAAACGGACCCGAGGGGTGGAGCCTCCGGTCCGTGCGGGACGTTAGGAACCTTTCCGCCGCGATGTCAACGTTATCTTGCCGCCGCGCGTTGCCGCGGTACCGGACACCGCCTATCGTTCCCCCGGAAGCCACGACGACATCACTTCGTCGCACGCGCATCGGAAGCGCCAGCGGTCGACCCGTGAAACGCCACGTGCCCGTGAAACTTCACGCGTCTGTGAAACCTCGCGAGCTTGTGAAACTTCACACCGGGTGACCGGAACGACCGGACCAATCGGGCGGACGCCCTTCGGGACGTTCCGATCGGTCCGGAGATTCCGGCGATCGGCCGCTTCGGTTTTTTGACCGGGCACCTTTCGTGACCTATGTTTCCGCGGCCGCACGTCCAGAGCGTCTTCAAGCGGCTATGGAAGACACGCCGCCGGTCGGCATCGGTCGCCCCTCCCGGACGACGCTCTCGATGGAATCTCCCGCATGAATTTGACCGCACGGATTGTGACCGTCCGATCTGGTTTGCGTCCCTTCGCCGTCCGATCGGGCCAAGCTCCGTCGTGTTGGCGGCGATCCCGTTCGCGCCGGCATCGGCCGATCACAGACAAGTTGTCGCCACGGATCTTGATCGCGGTCGCGACTTCGGCGTTGTTGTCTTTGGCGTTCGCCGGGTCGCCGACCGACGCCCAGTCCGTCGACACGTCGGAGGACGTCGCCGCTTCGCGACGGAGCGAGGAGGCGGACGCTGTCCGCGACGGGTTAGGGCTCGAACGCGACCGCGCCTGGGCCGACGCGATCCGCCATTACGAAAAGGCGAGCCGGCGGTTTCCCGACAGCAAGGCGATCTCACAGCGGCTCTTGATCAGCCGGCTGCACCACGACGTCAACCGTCGCTATCAAGATCACAGCTACTTGGAATCGGTCCGCGAATTGGACACCGGCGAGGCGCTCGATTTGTACGCGGAGATTTTGGCGAACTTGGAAACCCACTACGTCGACGAGATCGACTGGTCGCGTGTGTTGTTGCACGGCACCGCGGCGTTGGAGGTCGCGTTGACCGAGGACCGGTTCGTCGATCGCGTGCTCCCCGACGCCGACCCCGAGGCGGTCGAACGGTTCCGGCAAAACGTCCACCGTGAACTGGTGGGGCGGAGCACCGCGACCCGGTTCGACCTTCGCGGCACCGCCGCCTACGTCGCCGGGCTCGCCCACGCCGAACTCGGGCTCCGCGGGACCGCGACCGTGCTCGAATACGTCAGCGGCGCCGTCTCGACGCTTGACCCTTACACCCGACTGCTTTCCGGCAGCCAACTGGACGAGATGTTCTCGAACATCGAAGGCAACTTCGTCGGGCTCGGGATCGAGCTCAAGGCGGAGGACCGGGCGTTGAAAATCTTATCGGTGATCCCCGACGGCCCGGCGGATCTGGCCGGGATCCGCGCCGGCGAACGGATCGTACGTGTCGAGTCTTCCCGCACCGAGGCGGTCGATCCCGACTACGCCGCCGATCTGCTCCGAGGCCCGGAACACTCCGAGGTTTCGATTTCGGTTGTCGACGCCGACGGGGTCGAACGGGACCTGACGGTCGAACGTCGCCGCGTCGAGGTGCCGTGTGTCGAGAACGTGCACATGCTCGACCCCGATCGCGGCATCGGGTACCTCCGGCTGACCAATTTTCAAAAGACGACAACGCGGGACGTCGAGCGGGCGCTGTGGGATCTGCACCGACAAGAGATGCGGTCGCTGATCGTCGACGTGCGGGGCAACCCGGGCGGGCTGATGTCGGCCGCCGTCGAGGTCGCCGACCGGTTCATCGCCGAGGGCCGGATCATCTCGACCCGAGGCCGAAACGCCCGCGAGAACTTCGACTACGTGGCCCACCGCGCGAACACTTGGAGCGTCCCCCTGGTGTTGCTGATCGACCACGACAGTGCCAGTGCGAGTGAGATCTTTGCCGCCGCGATCTCCGACAGCGGCCGCGGCCGGTTGGTCGGCGAGACGAGTTACGGCAAGGGAAGCGTGCAGGGGATCTTTCGCATGCGATCCGCCCGCTTCGGGCTGTGCCTCACCACCGCCCGCTTCTATTCGCCCAAGGGACAGGTGATCAACCTGAAGGGGGTCCGCCCGCATGTCGAGGCCGGCGAAGCGGTCGAGGCGCGAGAAACGACGGTCGTCGCTCGACCGGACGCCGAGGGCCGGATGGCGGACCCGCCCAAAGACGCGGACCCGCCCAAAGACCGGGTGCTCGAGATCGCGATGGAACAGTTCGCCGACCACAACCTGATCAGCCGTCGGCCATGACCCGATCGGCCTCCGGCGAAGCTTTCTGATCCGCCCCCGGCGATCGCATTCCGGTCGACCGGGCAACCGGGCGGGGGAACGGTTACAATCGAAGGGTTCCCCCACCCCGCCCCTTCGATCGAAACATGCTCCATCTCACCGCGCGTGGGAAAGCCCACACCTGTGACGGCGCGACCCGTCGCGACTTTCTGCAAATCGGCTCACTCGGCGCGATCGGGCTGGGGCTGCCTCAGTACTTGGCGGCGGCCGAACGGGGCGCGGTCGACCCGGCGAAGGAGGGTCGGTCGTGCATCATGATCTTCAACCTCGGCGCGCCGAGCCAGTTGGATACGTTCGACATGAAGCCGGAGGCGCCCGCCGAGGTGCGGGGGCCGTTCCGGCCGATCGACACCCGCGGCGACTTCCAAGTTTCCGAGATCTTGCCGCGGCACGCCGAAGTCGCCGACAAGTTTTCGATCGTCCGCTCGTGCTATCACACCGCCGCGGCGGTGCACGACGCCGGTTGGCAGATGTTGCAAACCGGCCGCCAGTTCACCGGCGGGGTGAACTACCCGCACGCCGGCGCGGTGGTCCAGTACATGCGTGGCCGCCGGGGCGACTTGCCGGCCCACGTCGTGTTGCCCGAGACGATGGGGCGGGGCGGGGGGAACCTTCCCAACGGGCAGTCGGGCGGATTCCTTGGCAAGGCCTACGACCCGTTCGCACTGATGGCCGACCCCAGCCTGCCCGATTTCGAAGTCCCTGACCTGCTTCCCCCGTCGTCGCTCGGGGACGTCCGCATCGACCGGCGGCGGCGGATGCGGGACGCGATCGAAGGCCGCATGCGACAGCTCGAGGCGACCGAGTCGGCGGCGATGTTGGACGAGAACTTCACCGCCGCGTACCGGTTGATGAGTAGCCCCGAGGCCCGCCGCGCGTTCGATCTGGCGGACGAACCGGACGACGTCCGCGAGCGTTACGGGATGAACCGCTTCGGTCAGTGTTGCCTGCTCGCCCGGCGGCTGATCGAGTCGGGCGTCCGCTTCGTGACGATCAATACGTTTTTGACCGTGTTCAACGAAGTCACGTGGGACATTCACGGCAGCAAGCCGTTCACAACGATCGAGGGGATGAAGAACATCGTCGCCCCGATGTACGACCAAGGCTACGCGGCGCTGCTCGCCGACCTGGCCGACCGCGGGATGCTCGACGACACGATGGTGTGCGGGCTCGCCGAGTTCGGGCGCACGCCGAAGGTGAACCCCGCGGGGGGCCGTGATCACTGGCCCCAATGTTTCTCTTGCACGTTCGCCGGCGGCGGCGTTCAAGGCGGCCGGGCGATCGGCGCCAGCGACCCGATCGGAGGCGTTCCCGCCGAACGGCCGACCAGCCCCGGCGAGGTGATCGCCACGATCTTCCACTCGCTCGGACTCGACCTGCACGCGGAAATGCCGGGCCCCGCCGGACGCCCGTTCCCGCTGGTCGATTTCGGCGTCCGTGAAATCCGAGAACTGTTCGCATAGACCCGATCCGAAAAGGGAGTCACCCCTTGGTGGATTCGGCGACCACCGAGTCGTCCCACGAGACGGTCCGACCCTTGTTCCTTGAGGCTCCGCGTTCCGTCATCGGACTCGTCGCCGTTCGTTGCTTCTGCTCCCCAACAAAGATTCCCGCGTTACCCATGCTCTCGCTCCGACCGACCGCCGCGATCCTGATGCTCCTGATCGCCGCCTCGAACCTGACCGCCGGCGATTCCTGGAAACTGCTCCCCGAGTCGTTCACGTTGCACGGCCCCGAAGGCCGCCAACGCCTTTCCCTAGTCACCTTCCGCGACGGGTTCGCGTCGGCGTCGGTCGACCCGCCCGTTGAAGGGAAGCCCGTTCGCTTTGAAGGGGAGCCCGTTCGCTGGGAATCGAGCGACCCCGAGGTGGTGCGAATCGACAACGGGATCGCGTCGGCGGTCAGCGACGGCGAGGCGGAGGTGACGGCGGTGGGCGAAGACGGGACGCGGGCGACCGCTCGGGTGACGGTCGTCGCCGCCGGTGACCCGCACCGCTGGAGTTTTCGCAACGACGTGCAGTCCGTGCTCGCCCGCCAAGGTTGCAACACCGGGGCGTGCCACGGGGCGCTCGCGGGGAAGGGCGGGTTCCGGCTTTCGCTGCACGGCTATGACCCCGACGCCGATTGGCTCTCGATCACCCGGCAAGCCCGCGGGCGTCGCGTCGAGGTGGCGGACCCGGGCCGGAGCCTGGTCCTGGCCAAACCGACCGCGGCGCTGCCTCACAAGGGCGGGCTGCGGCTCGAACCCGAATCGCGAAATTACCGAGTCCTCGCCGAGTGGATCGCCGGCGGTGCCACCGGGCCCAGCGACGACGACCCGCGGTTGACCTCGATCGAGGTGCTGCCGAAGTCGGCGTTGCTCTCGGTCGGCGATCGCTCGCGGGTGTTGGTGCAAGCCCACTACGACGACGGCCGGGTCGTCGACGTCACGCACTGGGCCAAGTTCACCGCCACCGACGAAGCGGTCGCGGGGGTCGACGAGGAGGGCGTCGTGACGGTGTCGGGCAGCGGCGAAGCGGCGGTCTCGGTGTGGTTCGGTAGCAAGATCGCCCTCGCGCGGCTGACCGTCCCTTACCCGCATGAGGTCAGCCCCGAAGTCTACGCCGAGGCCCCGAGGCAAAACTTCATCGACGAGTTGAACCTGGAACAACTCGAAACGTTGCGGGTCGTCCCCTCCCCGCGGTGTGACGACGAGACGTTCCTTCGCCGGGCGACGCTCGACACGATCGGTCGGCTGCCGACCGCGGAAGAACGCGAGCGGTACCTCCGCGACCCGCCCCGGCGACGCCGTGACGAGTTGATCGAACGGCTCCTCTCGGCCGACGACTTCGTCGACTACTGGACGTATCAATGGAGCGACGTGTTGCTGATCAACGGCAACCGACTTCGCCCGATCGCGGTCCGTTCGTATTACCGCTGGCTCCACGACGCGGTCCGCAAAAACGTCCCCTGGGACGAGGTCGTCCGTGACGTGTTGACCGCCACCGGTGAGAGTGACGAGAACGGAGCGACGAACTTTTACGCGTTGCACCAAACCCCAGAGGAGATGACCGAGAACGCGAGCCAGGCGTTCCTGGGGCTCTCGATCGGATGCGCGAAATGCCACAACCATCCGCTCGAAAAATGGACCAACGACCAGTACTACGCGATGGCGAACCTGTTCGCGCGGGTCCGCGCGAAGGGATGGGGCGGCGACTCGCGAAACGGCGACGGGTTGCGGACGCTGTACGTCGCCGACGAAGGGGAACTGATCCAGCCCAGCCGCGGGCGGCCCCAACCCCCGGCGCCGCTCGACGCCGAACCGGTCCCGTTCGACGATCCCGACGACCGCCGCGAAGCCCTCGCCGACTGGATGACCGACCCGGAAAACCCCTACTTCGCCCGCGCCATCACCAACCGCGTGTGGGCCAACTTTTTCGGCCAAGGACTCGTCGAACCGGTCGACGACCTGCGGGCGAGCAACCCCGCGTCGAACGAACCCCTCCTCGCCGCCGCGTCCGACTACGTGGTCGACGTCGGGTTCGACCTCAAACGGCTGATGCGGACGATCCTGCGGAGTGAGACCTATCAACGTGACAGCTTGCCGCTCGAGCGAAACCGGGACGAGCAGAAATACCTCAGCCGTTATTACCCGCGACGGTTGATGGCGGAGGTATTGCTCGACTCGATCGACCAAGTGCTCGACACCGACACGACGTTCGACCAGATCGCGTTTTCGGGCGCGGATCAACAGAAGACGGATTTCTATCCGGCCGGGACCCGCGCGATCGAACTGTACGATTCGGCCGTCGATTCGTACTTCCTGGAAACGTTCGGGCGGAACCCGCGCGAGATCACATGCGAGTGCGAGCGGAGCGACGAGCCGAGCATGGTGCAGGTGTTGCACCTGTCCAACGGCGACACGCTGAACCCGAAGCTCGCGGCGGACGATGGCCGAATCACGCGGCTCGTCGGCGAATCCGATGACGACGGCGCGATCATCGTCGAACTGTTCCGGTTCGCCCTCGCCCGCGACCCGACCGACCCCGAACGGAGCCGACTCGAGGCGGTCGTCAAAGAATACGGCGACGACCGGCTGACCGCGTTCCGCGATGTCGCGTGGAGCCTGCTCACCAGCACCGAGTTCACCTTCAACCATTGATCGCCGATCCGACGCGTCAACGACGGATGCCGATCCCTCGGTTGCGGCGAACCCAACGAACCCGACCCCGACGAATCATGTTTCGATCTTTCCTGTTCCGCGTCGCCGTCGTCCTCGGCGTGACCACGTCCGTTTCGGCCGCCGGGTCGGCCCATGCCGCCGACCCGGTCGATTACACCCGGGACGTCGTTCCGATCTTGGAGCGGTATTGCATCGGTTGCCATGCCGAAGGGTTCGCCGAGGGGGGCTTCGTGATGGAGACCCACCAGGGGTTGATGAGTGGCGGCGATTCGGGGGCGGCGGTGACCGCCGGCGAATCGGGAAGCAGCCGGATGTTCTTGATGGCCAGCGGGCAACTCGAACCGGCGATGCCGCCCGACGGCGAGCCCGGTCCCGACGAGGAGGAATTGGCCCTGCTCGCCGCTTGGATCGACGCCGGCGCCGAAGGCCCCGACGGCGAGACCCCGATGCGGCGTGAACTCCGCGTCCCCCAGATCGCGACATCGCCCGAGGCGGCACGTCCCGTCACCGCGATGGCCGTCTCGCCCGACGGACAGCGACGGGCGATCGCCCGCTTCGGGTCGGTCGAGGTGCGTGACCGGGACGACCGCCTGATCGCCGAGATCGGCGAGCACCCGGGCAAGGTCAATTCGCTGCGGTTCGACCGAGACGGCAAACGGTTACTCGTGGCGAGCGGGCTGACGGGATCGTACGGACGGGCCACGATTCACGAAACGGAAACGGGCTCGCTCGTGACGGAGATGGTCGGCCACCGGGACACGCTTTACGCGGTCGCCCTCTCGCCCGACGGGCGGACCGTCGCCACCGCGGGCTACGACTCGGAGATCATCTTGTGGGACGCCGAGTCGGGCTCTCCGCTGCGAACCCTCCGCGGTCACAACGGCGCGATCTTCGACCTCGCGTTCTCGCCCGACGGGGAAGTCCTCGTCAGCGGGTGTGCCGACGAAACGGTCAAGGTGTGGCGGGTCGCAACCGGCCAGCGACTCGACACGATGAGCCAACCGGAGGCCGAGGTCGACGCGGTCGAGGTCACCCCCGACGGGCAACACGTGTTGGCCGTGAGCAGCGACAACCGGCTCCGCGTGTGGCGGTTGGCGTCGAAGTCGCAAGCCCGCATCAACCCGATCGTCGCGACACGGTTCATCGACGAGTCGCCGCTCCGCCAACTCGCGATCACCCCCGACGGCGACGCGGTCGTCATCGTCAGCGAGGCAGGAAACGTGAAGGTCGTTGAAACCGAGTCGTGGACCCAGATCGCCACGCTCCGATCCCTCGGGGAGGTCGCCAGCGACCTCGCGGTCAGCCCCGACGGCGACGACGTGTGGGTCTCGTTGATGGACGGGCGGGTCGTCAGCCGAAAGCTCCCGAACCGGGAGACGCCCCGTCGGGCCGGCGGCGGGTCGGTCGACCCGGTGTACCTGAAGCTCGAGTCGCTGGCGTCGCTTGACGAATCGGCGCTTCGGAAATCGCATCACGACGACCCGCCGCTGCCGATCCCCCGGGGCGCGACGGTCGCCGGGGTGATCGCCGAGCCGGGCGAGACCGACCGTTATGTCTGGGACGCATTAGCCGGTGAAGTTTGGGCGATCGATGCCGACCCGGCCGACGGCAGCCCCCTCGACCCGATCGTCTCGATCGTCGACGACGCGGGACACCCCGTGCTTCGCACGCGGTTGCAAGCGGTCCGTGAGACCTACTTCACGTTCCGCGGCAAGAACAGCGTGCAGAGCAACGACTTCCGTCTGTTCAATTGGCAAGAACTCGGGCTCAACGAGTACCTTTATGCGTCCGGCGAGGTGACCCGGTTGTGGATGCACCCGCGGGGCCCCGATTCGGGGTTCAACGTGTATCCCGGCGAAGGCCCGCGGTGGACCTACTTCGGCACGACCCACGCGACGCACGCGCTCGGCGAGCCCGGCTACATCGTGCGGCCGCTCGAACCGGGGGAACAACCGACGGCGAACGGGTTGCCCGTGTTCGACCTGCATTACGAAAACGACGACGACCCGATGCGAAAGGCGGGGACCGCGAGCCGGTTGCTGTTCAACGCGCCGGACGACGGACGCTACACGGTCCGCATCGCCGATACCCGTGACGCCGGCGGCTCGGGACACCGATACCGACTCCGGGTTCGTCCTGCCGAACCCGACTTCCGGCCGTCGGTCGAACCGATCGGCAAGCCGATCCCGAAAGGAGCGGGGCGCGAGTTCGTCGTCAAAATTGACCGCATCGACGGTTTCGACGGGCCGGTCACGTTCGATCTCGACGGACTTCCCGACGGGCTGGTCGCCAACACGCCGTTGACGATCGAGGCGGGACAGGATCGTGCGATCGGCACCGTGTGGGCCGACCCGGGCGCGACCGCTTGGGACGTAACACCCGACGGCAACGATGCGGCCGACGGCAACGATGCGGCCGACGGCAACGATGCGGGCGACGGCAACGATGCGGGCGACAGGGATGATGCGGGCGACGGGAACGGGACACCCGCACCGACGTTGATCGCGACCGCGGAGATACTCGGTCGAACCGTCGAGCGGGCTGCCGGATCGGTCGGAAAACTTCGGCTCGGTGACCCCGCCCCCGCGACCCCTGCGATCCGCCCGATCGACCGTGACGTCCCCGAAGACGAACCGTGGCGGATCACGCTCCGTCGCGGCGAGACGGTCACCGCGCGGCTGCGACTGCACCGCCGCGACGGGTTCACCCAAGAGGTCAGCTTCGGCAAAGAGTTCTCCGGGCGGAACGCGACCCACGGGGTGTACGTCGACAACATCGGCCTCAACGGGTTGCTCGTCCGCGAGAACGAAAGCGAGCGTGAGTTCTTCCTCACCGCCGATCCGGTCGCCCGGCCCGGGAAGCGGTCGTTCTTCCTGACCGCCGCCGTCGACGGCGGCGTCACGACCTACCCGATCGTCGTCGAGGTGTTGCCGTAACCGTCAACCGTTGAGCGCCTCGTCGTAGATCCCCATCACGTTGAACAGCATCCGGAAGATCAGGTAGACCAGGGTCACGATCACGAGCACCCAGATCAGCGTCGACGCGAGCCCCGAGATCGTCTTCATCGCCATCTTCGCCCGCTCGTCGTACTCGCGGGCGAGGTCGTTGATCGATTCGGCGTCGGTCCCGGAGATCTCGGCGATCTCGATCCGCGTTAAGTAATCGTCAGGGAAGATGTCGGTCGCCCTCAAACCGCCGGCCAGCGTTTCGCCGCCCAGGATCGCCCGCTCGACGTCTTCCTTTCCGCGGCGGTAAAAGTCGCTGTCGGTGCTCTCGAGCGCCAGCGTGATCGCACGGACCGGGTCGAGCCCGGCGTCGAGGGCGAGTGACAGCGTCCACGAGAAACGGGCGAGTGTGATCGTCTGGACCGCCGGCCCGACGACCGGGAAGCGATACATCAGCGGCACCAGGTTCTGGACCCCCGCGACGTTCTTGTTGAACGCCACGATCGCGGCGGCGATCAGCCCAAAGAAAGTGGCCAAGTAGGCCCAGAAAATCAGCACGCCGACCGGACCCCGCAGCCCGAACCCGAGCAGGTCGGTCATCTCGCCGCCGGTCGGCGGGACGAGCACGCCCATGATCCAAATCAGCAGCGACACGATCCCGATCGCCATCACGAGCTGGATTCCTGGCCACGCGATCGAGGTCAGGAACGCTCGCCGCAGTTGAAGCTGGTGCTCGTAGTGCTCGGCCAGGTTCAACAGCGTCCGCTCGAGCCGCCCCGTCGCCTCGCCGACGTGCGTCATCGAGACCAACAGCGGCGGAAAAAATTTCCCCTGCGCCTGCATCGATTCCGCGAGCGGTTCTCCGCGGCTGACGCCCCGGGCGACCTCTCGCATCGCGTCCCGTTGGCGTGGCGGCCCGTGCCCCGATTCGGCATCGAGCAGCCGCACCATGTCGCTGCCGGCCCGCATCCCGGTTCCGAACCGTCGACAGAAATTCCCCGCCGCCGACAGGCTCATCCTTTGGAAAATCACGGCCGCTCGCTCAAGGGATCGGATGCTACTGCGTCACGCCACGGATCGTCGCCGCGTTCTCGCAAAGCGCCCATTGTAGGGCGAGCCACCGGCGGGGGAACGCACGGGTGCGCCAGCAGGCGGGCCTGACGTCACGCCGCCGCGGTCTCGGGAGTGTCGCGGGAAGGGACGGGCGGTGCGACCTCCGACAAGATCCGTTCCAGTTCCGCGAGTTGCTCCGCCGCGGGGTGGGCGAGATCGAGCAGGATCACCTTTTGGCGACCGATTTGACACCACGACGGCTCGGCGTCGTCGAGCAGGACCGTGCGGACTTCGAACCCCAGTTCCCAAGCCAGACGGTTGGCGCGTCGCAGCCGCGCGACGACGTTCTCGCTTTCGGGAACGCTCCCGTCGTGGTCACCGCGACGGACGAGTGGTGATTCGGGGGGTGACATGGGGGGCAAACCGGCGACCGGGCGAAAATTGAAGGGAAGGGGGTTGAAGGGACGGGGGTTGAAGGGACGGGGGTTGAATGCGAATTGGCAAACTGTGCGGAGAGGTCATGTCGGGGTGTAGCGAATCGAACGGTCGCGACGATAGATCTTTCGGTTGAGCCGATGGCTACGCCCCCACACCGGCAGGAGCACCCCCGAGGCATCATGGAATCGCACCCCAACGTGAACGAAACGGCCGACGTCGCCGGTCTCCGCAACGAACTCAAACGGATGCAGTCGCTGGCGACCCTCGGGGAGCTGACCGGGACCGCGACGCACGAGTTCAACAACGTGCTGATGACGGTCATCAACTATGCGAAGCTCGGGATCCGCAACCGCGACGACGCCAGCCGCGACAAGGCGCTCCGCAAAATCCTCGAAGCCTCCGAACGGGCGGCCAAAATCACCGGCACGATTCTCGCCCAAGCCCGCAACCGGGGGGATTCGCCCGAACCGACCGACCTGGCGGGTCTGGTCGAAGACTCGCTCGTGCTGCTGGAACGGGAGATGACCAAGTACCGGATCGCCGTCGAACGGGACTTCGACCCGGCCACCCCGCGAGCGATGGCGAGCGGGAACCAGATCCAGCGGGTGTTACTAAACCTGTTGATCAACGCCCGTCAAGCGATGCCGAAGGGGGGGACGATCACGATCCGAATTGCGCCCGCCGACCAGGGCAAGATGGTCGAATTGTCGGTGCGGGATAGCGGAACCGGGATCCCACGGGAATCGCTGCCACACATCTTCGACCCCTTCTACTCGACCAAGTCGGGCCCGGACGAGACGGGCAAAGGGGGGACGGGCCTGGGGCTCGCGGCGTGTAAAGAGATCGTCGATGCCCACCGGGGCCGGATCCGCGTCGAAAGCACCGTCGGCCGGGGAACCGCGTTCATCATTCGGATCCCCTCGGTCGAAGGGCAGCAAGCCGCGGCGTGAAGTGGAATCGTAGCCCCGCGGTGAAAGCCTCTCCGAAAGGGGGTCCGACCCAATTGCGTTCGGCGCGGTATTTGCGCCCGGGATTGATTGACCTTGCGTTCTGCCACGGCGGCAGCGTAGCGGGTCGGTCTGGCCCCTGTAGTGATGCAGCCGCACAAGGAATGGTGACCACCGCCCATCGACAGCAACCTCGGCTACTGGTGTGCCGAACGCGATTGCCCCGGTCCCGTTTCCCTCCCCTGGGAAACTTGGGGTCGGGGACGTGCGGGGTGTGAATCGCGCAGGTCGGCAAGTAAGGTAAAGAACGGCGCGTCGCCAGCCGCGGCCGACTCGAGGAACCGAACCGATTCCCCGACCCGGGTCGCGCCGATCTGTTGATCGGGGCGGCGGTCGGGCCATCCTCCTCGCGGCCGATGTTCTAACAGCCTGTACCCGAGCCGATCGATCACCGTGAGGTCCGACGGAAACTCGAATCCCGCCGCGTCGCCATGTGGCTTGCCGTCCGCGATGTAGTACTTGGGAAACACGTTGTGGCCGTCCGCCACCTCCGCCACCAGAGAGCTGCGGTCGAATCCGACGTCGCCGGCGACACGTCCGGGTGGGAGGCGACGTAACGATACAGACCGGAAGCGACAGATTTCATTTCCCGGATCACCATAGGTTCACCTGATTCTTCTCACCCCCATCTGCCAGTTCCGGAACAGCGGTTCGTACTCGCCCTCGATCGACGCCAGGACCCGATCGACCCCGACACCGACTTGGCCCTCGCCCCACGGCAAATCGTCCCACACGACGACACCTCCGCGGAGGACCCGCGGCCAGACTAGGCCACTGATCTCGGCGACCGAGTCCGCCCGGTGGTCCCCGTCGATGTAGGCGACGTCGACCCGGCGTTCGAATTCGCTCCGTCGCAAACAAGCCTGCGCCCGTTCGCGGACCAACCGGACACGTGGGCCGAACGGCGACAAATTCTCCCGCGCTCGCCCGTACGCCTCCCGAAGCCGATCCGATCCTTCCCAAGTGTCGATCCCGATGTAGCGACTCCGCGGATGCGTCAGCACGTGCTCCAACATCCAAAAGCCGCTCGCCCCTTCGAACACGCCCACCTCGAGATAGACGCAAGGGCGATCGCGGAACGCCCACAACCACTCCGCCGCGTTGGCCCGAAACGCGCGTCCCCAATCGACAGTCCAGCCCGGTAAGGTCACAGCAATCACGGCGCGAAAGCGACGCCCCCCTCCGTACGAAACGTTCTCCGATCCTAGGCGACACCCCAGCGGAAGGCAACGACGAACACAATCAAGACACCGCCCCGTCTCCAGCAAAGACTTGCCCCACCCGTAGAGGATCGCAACGATGGGACGCGAACTCGGAAACCGAAGGGGCAACGCGTCATGACCGGGAACCCTCGATTCGACCGCGAAGCGGAAGAAGACTTCTTTCACTTCCACGCCGAGTCGTCTCGCTACGTCGGAAATGTCGGTGACGCGAACCGGACGGCACGGATCCGGAACCCCGTTTGCGGGGACCAACTCGGCCTGACCGCGTTGGTGACTCGGGATCGACGCGTCGCGGCGATTCGTTTTCGCTGCAGCGGGTGTCTCCTCTCCAGAGCCTCCGCGTCGATTCTCTGTGAACGGGTCGAAGGCGCGTTGCTCGATGAACTCCGACAGTTTTCCGATCCCGACATCGTCCGCGCCGTCCGCATCCCCGTCACGCCCCGCCGCTACCCGTGTGTGCTCCTCGCCTACCGAGGCCTCCTCGACCTGTTCCGCACCGACCTCGGCCTCCCGGAAACGCGACGATCCGGTTCGAAACTCGCCCCCTCCGAGGGCTGCCGCCGATGATCTCGCCGGAACGCTGTTTCGCCCCCTCGGCGCCACCACCACCGGCGACCCACTCAACCGATCTCGACGGTGACCTCGCCGCGGTGACTTGCTACTTCAACCCGTGCGGCTATCGGCTGCGACGTGAGCACTACGACCGGTTCGCGGAGAACCTCGATCGCCAAGGCGTCCCGCTGTACACGATCGAGTTGACGATCCGAGACCAACCCGCGGCGCTAGGGCACTACCCGAACGTCCGCGTTCTCCATAGCGACCACGTCCTGTGGCACAAGGAACGGCTGCTCAACCTGCTCATTCGCTCCCTCCCCAGTCGCTTCGACAAGGTCGCCTGGATCGACGCCGACGTCCTTCTCCAAGACCCCGACTGGCCGGCGCGGGTCCAGGAAGTACTCCGCCGCGTTCCGATCACCCAACTCTTCACCGAACTCCTCCTCCTCGACCGGCATGGACATCCCTTCTCGAAACGCCTGGGCGTCGCGTCGGCAGCGAAACGCGGACATCCCAGCTCCCACAACCTCGGCCACTTCCACCCCGGAATGGCATCGGCCGCCCGCCGCCAACTGATCGATCGCCACGGGTTGCTCGACAATCACGTCCTCGGTGGCGCGGACTCGATCATGGTTTGCTCGATGTTCGGATGGTGCGACCATTCACTGGTCCGCGTCTATCATCCGCCGCTTCAACAAGCGATGCTCCGCCTACGAGTCTCCCGCCCTGATCGGCTGCGCCCTGGCGGTCTCCAAGACGCTCTATGAATACCTGCGGGGGTTCGACCCGCACATGCGGCTGTGGGGCGTCGAAGACCTCGATTTCGGACTCAAAGCGTGGCTGCTCGGCTACGCGATCCTGCACGATCCCGTCCCGAAAGTCGGCCATCGGTTTCGACGCGCCTTTGACGCCGAAGGGATGCCGATGGAGCAGATGCTGGCGAACCAACTTCGGATGGCCCGCAAGCATTTCACCGACGGCGTCTGGGCCGATTGGGTCAACCGCTGCCGCCACCGACACCCCGGCGGGCTGACCGACCCTCATCAGTCACCCGAAGGGCTGTGGGCCAAGGCTTGGCTCCGCTTCGAACAGGACCGGCCCAGCGCCGAGTTCGAACGGGCGTATCTGCTCGGACGCCGCACCCGCGACGAATTTTGGTACGCCCAGCGGTTCGGCCTCCGCTGGCCGCGACTGCAAAGCGACGCGGAACTCCCGCCGGCGTATCCGGAGCCCCAGTTCCAAACGCTGCTCACCTCCCCGAGTCCGCCCCCGGACCGGCCCGAAGTTCCGCCTACCGTTCCCTGTGGAGCCGACGGAGGTGGCGGGAGTAACGGCGGAGCCGGAGGCGGAGGCGTCGGAGGGGCTGGCAGTGGGTCGATGGAAGGCCCCAACCTTTGCACGTTCCCCAGCGCCAACTGCCGCTGCGGTGGTGGCGGAGCGGGTGGCGGGCCAGGCGGTGGCGCCGGTGGCGGCGCGGGCGAGGATCCCTGCTGCCCGCCCGAAGAGGATTGCTGCGAATGTAGCGACGAGTGTTCCGACAAACCGATTCGCTTCGTCAACGGCGAAGTTCAGATTTCCGTCACCGACCTGATCGGTGCCGGTTTCGGTGCCCCCTGGCGACATCGCCGCACCTACAGCAACCAACTCTCCACCTCGGCCGACCTCGGCAACGGGGTGAACTGGGTCGTGGAGTCGTGGCCCTACTTGATCGAGAAACCTGACGGGTCGATCGTCATGGTCCGCGGGCTCTATTCGTCGCTCTGGTTCGACCTGGTCGACGGCGATTATGTGGCGAGATACGGCGCCGCGACGACGCTCGAGCATGACGTGGCAAACGATCGCTTCGTCCTCACCCAACCGGGCGGTCGCCAGTGGACCTTCCACGACTTCGACCAAACGACCTCGCCCCAAGGGCTGTTCGCGAGCATGACCACCCCCGGGGGTGAAGTCACCGAAGTGTCCAGCTACGTCGGGGACCAGCGGATCGAGGAGATCCAGCGGAGTTGGACTTCTGGGGGCGATACGACGACCGAATCGTTCCGCTACACGTTCGACGCCCAAGACCGATGCACCACCGCCCTTCTGCGTCGCCAAGTCAACGGCGGGAGCTGGGAAGCGGTGCGCCGTGCCCTCTACGAGTACTACGCGTCGACCGATACGTTCGGCGGCGAAAGCGACCTGAAGCGGGTTCGGATCCAAGTACCCGACGGGGGCTCCTGGGAGAACACCGCGGTTCACTACTACCGCTACTACAAAGCCGAAGACTCCGACGGGTTCGCCCACGGGCTGAAGTTCGCCGTCGGCCCCGAAGCCTACGAGTTGATGCTCGCCGACTCGATCGACCCGCTCACCGCCACCAACACCCAGGTCGCCCAGTACGCCGATTTCTACTTCGAGTACGACTCGGAGCGCCGCGCCACGCTCGAACGGGTCGACGGCGGATCGCGGACGTTCACGTTCGCCTTCACCACCAGCTCGAACGCCGACGCTCCGAACAACTGGGCCGTCAAGACGTCGGAGTCCCGCCCCGACGGCAACCAGCGGACCGTGTTCACGAACTTCCTCGGCCAAAGACTCGTCGATGACCTCGCCGACGGCTCGGACCACTGGATCGAAGCCCGCCAGTACGGTGCGGAAAACCGCCTCGTTGAGCAAACGCTCCCCTCGGCGGTGATTGGATACAATGAAGCCCAGGCGGACCTGGGCGTCTCACTCCGAGCGTCCGACGGGCTGATCCAGTTGACCGATTATTATTCGTCCACCGGGAGTGGCGGCGTGGCCGGTTACCGGCACCGTGACCGAATCAAACAAGGCTCCGGCGGCACGCCGGTGACGCTGCGGGAGTTGCAGTACGCCACCCGCTCGGCCGGTGGCCAGACCGTGCACCCGGTCTCGAAGGAAACCCGCTACCGCGAAGACGACGGTTCCGGCACGGTCCAGGTCCAACAGCGAACCACGACTCTGCCGTCGGTCCCCGCTTCCCAAAACGGCAGCGGCGACGCCGGGACTACTTCGATTCCCACGGCTACATCACTTGGCAAATGGACCCGCGAGGGTTCATCTTCTCGCAGTCCCGAGACATCGTCACCGGGGCGGTCGTCCGTGAGATCGACGACGTCGACACCGGCTCTGTCTCCGGCGTCCCTTCCGGCTGGACCACGCCCACCGGGGGCGGATCGAACCTCGTCACCGATTAC
>JAWLFY010000051.1:0-30898 GCA_041685355.1 Pirellulaceae bacterium
GTCGGTGTTTGCCGGCGGAGGACTCTCTCGAGCTTGTCCGCGTTCGCTCGCATCCTCACTTCGGACATCGCAGCAATGCCTCCAAAACCTACGTTCTGGCCAGTTGCCACTAAAATCGCGGAACAACCTTCCTCATAAGGGACGAATCAGTTGACGACGTTGCGGATGGTCTCGCCGGTGAGCGCCCGCCGACACGCTTCGGCCCCTTTGCGGCGCATGTCTTGGAGTCCTTCCTCGCTATAGAACGCCGCGTGGGGACTGATGATCACCCGCTCGAACGCCGCGTGGTCGGGATTACGCCACGCCACGAGCAACGGGTTGTCCGGGTCGGGCGGTTCGTCGGGAAGCACATCGATCGCGGCCCCGGCCAGCTTACCGGACTCGATCGCCGGCGGGATCGCGGCCAAGTCGACGACCGCCCCACGCGACGTGTTGACGAGGTAGCTGCCATCGGGCATCCAATCGAGCGTCTCGGCGTGGATCAGGTGCCGCGTTTCCTTGTTCAACGGGCAATGCAGACTCACGACCCACGCGTCCCGCAACAAGTCTCTCAGCGTCTCGACGCGGCGGAGCCCGATCGCCTTGTCGTAACCGTCCGGCTTCATCGGATCGTAGAATCGGACATCCAGTCCCAACGCTTTGGCGCGGAGCGCCGTGGCGATTCCGATCCGACCGAGTCCGATGATCCCAAACACACGGCCGCGGAGCCGCTGGAGGGGCTCGGCGATCCGGTACAGCCACGGGTCGGTTTGGACTCGCAGTCGCGTGTTGTATTGATGGATCCCGCGTGTCATCGCGAGCATCATTCCGATCGCCGAGTCGGCGACGTCTTCGGTCCCGTAATCGGGGATGTTGGCGACGGGGATGCCACGTTGGCGGGCACGGGCGTGATCGACGTTGTCGTAGCCGACACCGCAGCGGACGATCAAGCGGCACCGTTTGAGTCGTTCGATCGATTCTTCCGACAGCGTCAGGTTGTGGTACAGCATGACCGCGTCGGCGTTGTCGATCTTGCCGATCAAATCTCGCTCATGCTTCGCGTCGCACGCTTCGACGGTGGCGACCGAGTCGAGGACCTCGCTTTCGATGGCGAGGTCGTCGTTGATGAAGTCGGTGATCACGACACGCGGGGTCGGGGTTGGCATCCGGGATCCGTGGGAACGCGTGAGCTTTACACTGAGGGGCCCCTGTAGCGTACCGTTTGTCGCCCGCCCTAGCCAAGAGAGTTCACCGATGCCGCTGAGTCACGCCGAGCTGTTGAAACTGAAACGCTGGAACACCCCGACGATCTACAACGGGTGGGAGCAGATCACGTCCGGCGACGTCGCCCGCGAGGCGTTCAATTTGGAGGAGACGCGGGACTTCATGCCGCAGATGGGGCCGATGATCGGACGCGCGGTGACCTTGCGGATCGAACCGTCCGAGAAGCGTCACAAGCAGAACCGGGACGCCTGGGCCGGATACCGCGCGTACGTCGCCAGCGTCGCGGGCCCAAAGATTGTCATCGTGGAGGACCGTGACAAGCCGGCCGTGCTCGGTTCGTTTTGGGGTGAGGTCAACGCGAACGTCCATCGCGCGGTCGGGTGCGTCGGGACGATCACCGACGGCGCGATCCGCGACCTCGACGAAATGACCTCCGCGGGGTTCAAGGCGATCGCGCGGCGGCTGTGCGTCGGCCACGCCCACTCGGTCCCGGTCGAATGGGGCGTCGACGTCGAAGTGTTCGGCCGCGTCGTCCGCCCCGGTCAACTCGTCCACGCCGACAAGCACGGTTTCCTCGCGATCCCGCCCGAAGACGAGCCGGCGTTGCTCGACGCGTCACGGTTCATGGACGATAACGAGTGCGAAACGGTGATCGCCGCCGCGAGGTCGTGCGAGGGGCTTTCGGCCGCCGAAACGGTCGTAAAAATCAACAAAGCGTCGGCCGCTTTCGGGAAAGCGTCCCACGACCGATTCCGACGAGAGGGTGAATTCTGATGCCGACGCACATGTCAGCGCCCGGCGGGGCGCGTTCGGACCGAATCTCCCGTTTCCTCGGCGACGCCCTGATCGTTGTCGCCTCGCGCGCCGACTTGGTGGGCGTCGCGTTGGTGGTTGCTGCGTCGGTGGGCTTCCCCTTGACGTCGCGATCGGCCGCCCAACAAGCCGAGGGGACGGACGCCGATTCCGCGGCGGGGCCGGCCGGAACGCGGCTTCTCGATTCCAGCCGCCAACTCGATTCGGACGCAGACCTCGCTTCGGACATGGTCGACGGGATCGACCGATTTTTGGTGAAGATGACCGAGCGAGCGGAGGCCGCGCGAGATCGGGAATGGATCATCGATGCGGAGGACGAGGCGTCCTACGTGGTCGCGATCGCCAGCCGTCGTGAGCGGCTGCGATCGATACTCGGGATCGCGGATCCGCGGCCCGCCGAGGTCGCGGCGAGGCCGATCGTCCCGCCCGGTGATGCCGGCGTGTTGGCCGAATCGGACGACTTCATCGTTCACGCGATCCGTTGGCCAGCGATCGTCGATCCGGCGCCACAGACGGGCGATTTGGTTTCGGTGTGGGGAGAAGGGTTGCTGCTCATCCCGAAAGGAGAGATCCGCGGCGACGTCGTCGCCGTCCCGGACGCGGGACAAACCCCCGAGGCGTTGTGTGGGCTGGAGTCGGGGGTCGACCCACGATCCCGATTCCCGCTCCGATTGGCGGCGTCGGGGTGCCGTGTCGTTGTCCCTCACGTCACGTCGCGGCACCGCGAACCGCGCGGCGGCAAGGCGACGTTGACCGATCGGGAGTACATCCATCGTGCCGCGTTCGTGCTCGGAAGAACCCTACCCGGCTACGAGGTGCAAAAGGTGCTCGCCGTGACCGATTGGCTGCACTCGTCGGCACGGGACGGCCGGGCCGAATCGGAGCCTCGGCCGATCGGCGCGATCGGCTACGGCGAAGGGGGCCAGCTTGCGATGTTCGCCGCCGCCCTGGATGACCGCATCACGGCGACCGGGGTCAGCGGCTTTTTCGGGCCGCGTTCGCGAATGTGGCGCGAGCCGCTGGATCGGAATCTGAGCGGGTTTGTGCGTGAATTCGACGCGCCACAACTCGGTTTGATGGTCGCCCCGCGGTGTTTGGTGGTGGAGGCGAGCGGTGGTCCCGACGTCACGGTTCCGGGCGAGGGGGGCGCCCCCGGTCGGATCGAGCCGATCGCCGTGGCGGATGTCGAAGCGACGGCCGAACGGTTGCGGGCACTGCTCGATCCGCTCGCCGAGCGGTTCGGCTGGGAGCCGTCGTTTGATCTGGTTGTCCCGAAGGACCCCGCCGCGACGTTCGGATCGGAGGCGTTCGTCGCGACTTTCCTTGATGTCCTGTTCACCCGAGCCGACGCGGCATCGCTGGAGCCAGCCGAACGCTCGTCCGACAAGGACGCGGCGGCCGATTTCCTCAGGGTTGCAGTCCGCGAAAGCGAGGCCGATCGGCGGGCCCGACAGCAACGACGAAGGAACACCCAACTTGCCGAGATGGACCGCCACAACCAGGCCGTTTGGCGGGAGAGCGAGTTTGTCCGTGCGGAATACTTCGATGACCTTGATCGGTCGAATCTGGATCAGTTTCGGGAGACCATCGAGCCGTACCGGGAGCGATTCCGCGACGACGTCATCGGTCGATTCGACCAGACGCTCGCCGATCCGAGCCCTCGGGCGCGGCCCGCTTGGCAGGGTGACGGTTGGATCGGGTACGAGGTCGCGCTCGACGTCTTTCCCGACGTCTTCGCGTACGGGGCGTTACTGTTGCCGGAGGGATGCCGGCCGGGCGAGCGGCGGCCGGTGGTCGTGTTCCAGCACGGGTTGGAGGGACGACCGACCCAAACGTTCCTGGGCAGCCACCGCGCGTACCACGACCATGCCGCGCGGCTATGCCAACAGGGATTCATCGTGTTCGCGCCTCAAAACCCGTACCTGTTCGGAGACCGATTCCGCCAGCTGCAACGTCGCGCCCAACCGCTCGGACGCAGCCTGTTTTCCGTGATCGTACCGCAACATCAACAGATCGTGAATTGGCTGCGGACGCTGCCGTTTGTCGACGGCGATCGGATCGCGTTCTACGGGCTCAGTTATGGCGGGAAGTCGGCGATGCGGATCCCGGCGCTGGTCACCGATTACTGTCTGTCGATTTGTTCGGCTGACTTCAACGAATGGGTGCTGAAGAACGCCAGCACGCGGGATCGGTTCAGTTACGTGTGGACGGGCGAATACGAAATCTTTGAATGGAACCTCGGGGGGAGGTTCAACTACGCCGAGATGGCGTCGTTGATTTGTCCGCGCCCGTTCATGGTCGAACGGGGCCATTTCGACGGCGTCGGGGTCGACCCATGGGTGGCGTACGAGTACGCCAAGGTGCGTCACCTCTACGCGGCCAGGTTGGGAATCCCGGATCGGACCGAGATCGCTTGGTTCCCGGGGCCGCACGAGATCGATGGTGAAGCGACCACGGCGTTCCTACGTCGCCATCTCGATTGGCCGGCGTCCGCGCCAGATCCCGACGGCCCGGCGATCCACCGGGACGAACCGGCGCGGAGTCAGGACGCGCCGTGATTTCAGAAGGCCGCGGTTCAGGCGGAGACGCGGCCGGTCATCGCGGCGACCGCGTTCGCGATGCGTCGGACGTCGGCGTCGTCGAGGTCACTGAGCATCGGCGGCAGCGGACCGGTTTCGGCGATCCCCGCTTCTTTGACGGCGTGGTGCAGCACGCGGATCGGG
Organism: Pirellulaceae bacterium; assembly: GCA_041685355.1. GTDB lineage: Bacteria > Planctomycetota > Planctomycetia > Pirellulales > Pirellulaceae > JAWLFY01. Next base: position 4,740 of record JAWLFY010000051.1, read on the forward strand.
TTAATTTCGTTGCGGAGGTCTTCCAGCGGGGTGAACCACTGGCGGATCCGTTCCGCCAACTCGAAGTCGCCTGATTGGATCGCCCCCAGCATGTCGCTCGACTGCTGCGGCGCGACGCACACGCAACCGCTGGTGAATCCGGTGATCCCGAAATCGCGAAGGTGGACGATCGCCGGTTGTTCCCCGATGCCGCTGACGACGCGTTCCCCGGGGAACGCGTCGAGCAGTTCGCGGAGATAGTCGTCTTCGCTCGGGTCGTCTCGGACGACGGCGTACTTGACCCACGAAATGACCCCGTCCGCTTCGAGCGAGCGGACCAGATCGGCGTCGATCCAACGGTCGAACTTCACGTATAAGACGATCGGCTTGCCGAGTTGTTCCGCGAGTCGCCGGACGCCGGAAGCGATCCCCTTTTGGTCGACGACGTCACGCGAGGGGAGAAGCATCACCGTCGGGAACGGAAAGTCGGCCAAGACGTCGACTTGGTCGACCGCCAACCCGTAGGACGGCCCGATCGACGGGACCACGACGGTGTCGTTGCTGGCGGAATCGGCGAGCATCCCGAGCAGGTCCGCGTACTCACTGAGCCGCGTGTGATAGAGGACGGCGTTGCCACCGTACAGCAGCGAGCGAACGCCGCCCGCTTCCAGAAAGCGGATGATCTTTTCGTTTTCGTCGCCGTCGATCTCGAGCGACGCGTCACGGGCCAAGGGGGGGACCGCGAAGACCGATTGGGACAGGTGGGCGGGGTCGAAGGGGGCCGTTTTCATAGGTTCGCGTGGATCTCGAGGTTAGAGGGGTGGCTGGTGACGGTCGGGCTGTCGGCCCACGGGTCGTCGGAATTCGTATCGGCGGCTAAAAGATATCGGGTTCGGCCCCCGGGGTCCGCCCCTCGAGGAAATCGAAGTCGCATCCCCGGTCGGCCTGGGTCACGTGTTTCGCGTACAGCCGTCCGTAGCCGCGATCGGGGATCGTGCGGCGGGGCTTGAACGACGCCCGCCGCGATTCGATTTCGTCGTCGCTGACGTCCCAGTGAATCCGGCGACCGGGCACGTCGATTTCGATCATGTCGCCGGTCCGCACCAGTGCCAACGGTCCTCCCGCCTCGCTCTCGGGACAGATATGCAGCACACACGTCCCGTAGCTCGTCCCGCTCATCCTCGCGTCGCTGATCCGGACCATGTCGCGGACCCCTTCTCGAAGCAGCTTCGGCGGCATCGGCAACATCCCCCACTCCGGGAACCCCGGAGCGCCGAGTGGCCCGGCGCTACGGAGGATCATCACCGAATCGGCGGAGATTTCGAGTTCGGGGTCGGCGATTTCGCGCTTCATCGTCGGGTAGTCGTCGAACACGACCGCCGGGCCTCGATGGGAGAGCAGTTTCGGGTCGGCCGCGAACGACTTGATCACGCACCCGCCGGGGGCAAGGTTTCCGCGGAGGACACACGTCCCGCCGGTGGGCGAAACCGGGTTTTCACGGGGGCGGATCACGTCGTCGTCGAAGACCTCCGCCCCCTCGATCTGTTCGCCCAACGTTGTCCCCGAGACGGTGCGGGCGTTGACGTCGAGCAAATCGGAGATCTTCGCCAACAAGGCTCGGATCCCGCCGGCGTCGAAGAAGTCCTGCATCAGATATTTTCCGCCGGGGCGGAGGTTTCCGAGCACGGGGACGGCGCGGGACAGTTCGTCGAACCGGTCGAGGGTCAAATCGATTCCGAGACGTCCCGCGATCGCGATCAGATGGACGATCGCGTTCGTGCTGCCGCCGATCGCGAGCGACGTCGTCAACCCGTTGTCGATCGAGCTCGCGGTACAGAACGTGGACGGGGCGAGTTTGTCCCACGCCATTTCGACCGCCCGCCGGCCGGTCCGGACGGCGAGCCGCGAGTGCTCCGAGACGACCGCGGGGATCGTGCCGGCCGAGGGGAGGGTGAAACCCATCGCCTCGGCGACGCACGCCATCGTGCTGGCGGTCCCCATCGTCATGCAGGTCCCGGCCGAGCGGCCGATACAGTTTTCGATCTCGTTCCACTCGGCGTGACACAGGTTTCCCGCCATCCGCTCGTCCCAAAACTTCCACGCGTCGCTACCGCTGCCGAGGGTGTGTTCCCGCCATCGCGCCTTGAGCATCGCCCCGGCCGGCAGAAAGATCGACGGGATGTCGGCGCTGATCGCCCCCATCAACATCGCCGGGACGGTTTTGTCGCATCCCCCCATCAACACCGCCGAGTCGATCGGGTGGCACCGCAGCACCTCTTCGACCTCCATCGCGAGCAGGTTTCGGTACAGCATCGTCGTCGGCTTCATCAGCATCTCGCCGAGCGACATCACCGGCACTTCGACGGGGAAGCCGCCCGCCTGCAGGATCCCCCGCCGCACCTCGTCGGCCCGCTCGCGAAAATGGGAGTGGCACGTATTGAGTTCGCTCCACGTGTTCAGGATCGCGACCACCGGGCGGTCGCGAAAGTCGACGTCGTCGAATCCCATCCCCTTCAGCCGCGACCGGTGGCCGAACGACCGGAGGTCGTCAGGGCCGAACCAGCGGTGCGAGCGGAGTGTGGTGGGGTCACGGTCGGCGGGCGAATTCGTCATCAGGTCGGTTTGCCGGGTCGGGTCGGTTTGCTGGGTCGGGTCGGTTTGCCGGGTCAGGTCGGTTTGCCGGGTCAGGTCGGTTTGCCGGGTGGGGGATCGTGGGGAGAGATCAAGACCCGCCGACAAATTCGTCGAACAGCCGTCGGTTGCTACGACGGGCGTTCTGGCACTGGGCCAAGATCATGTCGGGATCGCGCTCGTTCATCAAGAACGCCAAATTCCGGCGTTCTCGCTCGCCGTCGGGGAACTGATGACGCTCGGGGGTATCCATCAGTCGCAAGTTTGCCTCGATCCGGCGGAGCACCCGGTAGTTGCCGATCAAGGTCAACGCCTTCGGTTCGGGGATCACTCCGGCGTCGGCGAGGGCTTGCAGCGACGCGGTCGTGCCGGTGTGTCTCGGGATCTCGGGTTGACGTGGCGAGCCTGGTTGCGGGCCGGTTCCGATTTCGCCGGCGTGTCGGAGCATCAGCATCTGGGCGATCATCTCGACGTCGAGCGTCCCCCCTTCGCCCCGCTTCAGATTTGACGGGGCGGCGGATTCTTGGAGTCGCAAACGGAGTTCTCGGATTTCGGCGACCATCGCGGGGCGCCAGTTCGGTTGTCGGACGATTTCGCCGAGTTCGCGGTTGATGCGACCTCGGATCACCCGCGGGCCGACGAAGCAGCGCGCCTTGCAAATCGCCATCCGCTGCCACATCGGTGCGATGCCGTGACGGAACCGGCTCAGGAACGCCTCGAGAGGTGCTGACGGGTGCTGGTCATCCCCCATCATCCGCAACCGGCTGTCGAGTTCGTATAGCGGGCCCGAGGCCGATACGGTGGCGACCACTTGTTCGGCGAGTCGGTCGAAGAAGTCGCGGTTCGACATGGTCGACCGAGGGCCGCCGACGCGGCGTCGCGTTCGGCCGTCGGCGGTGTACAGGAATACGACGTCGAGGTCGCTGTGGTAGTTCGGTTCACGGCCGCCCAACTTTCCGAGCGCGACGATCACGAAGTGTGCGGGCCGGCCGGCGTCGTCGGCCGGGTCGCCGAATTGCGACGCGAGTTTTTCCTGTTCGTGTTCGACGATCCGCCGCAGACACGCTTCGGCGGTGTCGCTCAGCGCCCGGTGTGTCGCCTCGATCGGATCCTTTCCCAAAATTTCGCGGACGCCGATGGTGAGGTGCGCGCAGTTCTTGAAACTGAGCAGGATCGGCGACAAGTCTTTCGCCCCGCGGCACAGTTCGATCGATTGCGCGTCGAGCCGCTGGGCGGAGGGGAGCGCGTTGATGACGAGCGAATCGATCAGCTCGTCGATCATCCCGGGGTGCCGGATCAGGATCCCCGACAAGTAGGGCGCCGCGGCGCACAACCGGACCATCAGCCGCATCGTCGGGGGATTCGCCCGAAAGAGTTCCCACAACGTCGCCTTCGCCCCGAGCGAGTCGGTGACGCGCACCAGCGACCGCAGCGTATCGGGCGGGTACGGGGTCCGGGAGATTTCCGTCAACAACGCCGGTGCCAACAGCGCCAAGAAATGCCGGCAACGCCGTTCCGAGAGGAACGGTACCGATTCGCGACCGAGCAACGTCAACGCTTCCATCGCCCGCTCGGCGTCGTCGAACCCGTACCGCGGCAACACCGAGCGGACGAGCGAACGGTCGGCCGCGGGCGTGAGCAACAATTCCGTCTCGATCGCCGCTTCCTCGTCGTCGGTCGTGTCGACCATCAAGTGGTTGATGATCCGGCGATTGATCCGAAACGTTTGCCGGAGCAACTTTTCGAACCGCTCGGCGTCCCCCGAACGCCCGAGCGGTTCGCGGATCCCGAGCCGCCAAGCCAACCGGCGTCGCAGTTCCGCGTGCGCGGGGATCGCGCCGGTGACCCCGTCGCCGGTGGCGGCGGCGCGAAGCGACGCGGCGCGGCCGACGATCATCGATAGCTGGTGCCCGAGACGGCTCAGTCGGGCGTAGTTTTCGCCGAGCAGCGTCGCCTCTTGGTGGGTAATACATCCGGCTTGCTCGAGCGCGACGATCGCGTCGTGGGTGTTCGCGCGGCGGACGTCGGCGACATCCCGGCCGTGCAACAGTTGTAGGAACTGGACCGTCAACTCGACGTCGCGGCGTCCTCCCGGGTCGTTGTCGACATTGTCCCCCGCGGCGTCGATCCGCTCGGCACGACGCTCCAGGTTCAGCCGTAAAGCGTGGATCTCTCCCAGGTCGGTGCGGCTCAGGTAGGCGCGATACACCCAGGGCTCGAGTCGCTGTAAAAACTCGTCGCCGAGTTCGCGATCGCCGGCACAGACGCGGGCCTTGACGAACCCCATCCGCTGCCACACGCGGTTCGATCCCTCGTAAAACGCGGTCGCCTCGTCGAGCCCGAAGACCCGCGCGGCAATCGAATCGGGTTGTTGAGACAAGTCGACCGGGATCCCCCCCGACGCGCCGTCGTCCGGCCACAGCAGCCGGATCAGTCCTCCGACGATCGATTCGTAGTACGCCACATGACCGACGTTCCCGCGGTCGATCTGATCGCACAGCACGACCAACTTGAGCGGTTCCGCGTACCCGAGTTCTTCGCCGCCGAGCGCGCCCAACCCGATCACTACGAAACGTGGCGTCGATCCGTCGGCACGGTCCGGCTCGGCGCCGCGCCGGGCGTGATCACGGACCACATGCGCCAAGGCCGCCTCGAGGGTCGCGTCGGCGACGTACGCGAGCTGGCGACCGACGACGTCCGGGGAAAGCTCGCGGACGAACTCGCCGTACGCGATCCGCAAGACCTCCCGGTCCACGAACTTGGCGATCGCGTCCGCCGCCCGCTCGGGTCGATCGATCGCGTCGAGTTCGGACTGTAGCTCGTCGACCAAGAAGTGCCTCGGTGCCGGCTGGCCGTCGGTCGTCCGCAGCAGGTCAAAACTCTCGGGGTCCGCGATCAACTGATCCGCGAGTCCGGGGCTGACGGCGAGCGTCTGCAACAAAGCCTGCAGCGAAGACGGGTCACGTTCGAACAGCGACAACACGGCCGTCGGGCTACGGCTCGACGCGATGAACCGAACCAGATTCTTCACCGCCCCGTCGACGTCATCCACCCGCTTTAAGTCGGTTCGCAAATGCCGCAGCAGCAACTCGACGAGTTCGTCCGGGACGCCGAGTTCGGCGATCGACTCGAGTTCCGCACGGGCACGCATGGGGTTGGCAAACGGGAACTCCGAAAGCCACGCGTACGAGACGTCGGCATGCCGTGCGTCGGCATGCCGTGCGTCGGCGTTCGGGGCGTCGGCGTCCGGGGCGTCGGCGTCTGGGGCGTCGGCGTCTGGGGCGTCGCCATGGCCAGAAGGAGGCGGTTCGGCATCCATGAGCGAGCGGTTAGCAGGGGGCCGGGGTGTTCTCCGCGTCGCCAGCGGGGGAACCGAATCGAGGTTCAAGTCATCTTAGGTGTCGCCGCCGGTTCGGTGTAGACCCGGCCGGATCCGCGAGTACATCGGGCAGCCGACGTTGCGTTCTAACCACGGCGGACGTTGACAAATCGCCTCATTTGGAGCGTGTCGGGGGCCGCGCGCGCCGCGAAGAATTTGATGTAAACCCCTGTGAATAAAGCACCTATGTCATCCGTCGCGAACGCCGGGGGCGATCCCCGGCACCGCCCCTGCTCTGCATCCCGGTCAGACATCAAGCCACGACCGGACGCCGAGGAGATCGCGATGGGAAAAAAATTCAGCCGCAGTTTGCATGACGACGCCTTCGATGCCGAAGAGTCCGTTTCCCGGCGATCTCGCGTGATGGGGGACGATCTGGCCGACGCGCTCGAGGACGAGGCGATCGTGGCCGACTTGGAAGCGGAGGTCGAAACCGAGCCGCGTCGCGAGCCGACCGAGAGTGATCCGACGGAAGACCCCGTGCGGATGTACTTGATGCAGATGGGAACGATTCCGCTGCTGACGCGTGACCAGGAGGTCTCGGCCGCCCGTCAGATCGAGCGGACGCGAGAGCGGTATCGTCACTGCATGATGGCCACCGATTTTTGCCTCCGCGGTGCGCTCAAGCTGCTCGAGCAGGTCCGCGACAAACAGCTCCGGCTCGACCGGACGATCGAGGTCAGCGTGACCAACGCGACCGAGAAGCGGGCGATCATGAAGCGGATCGTCCCCAACGTCCGCACCCTCCAGCACCTGCTCCGTCAGAACCGACGCGACTTTTTGACGGCTGTGAACAAGCGGGTCCCGATGCGGCAGCGACGGGCGGCGTGGCGGAACCTCGTGATCCGGCGGAACAAGGCCGTGCGGCTGGTCGAGGAGATGAACTTGCGGACCGGCAAGCTGCAACCGTTATTCGAAAAGCTTCGCCAAAGCTCCGGCCGGATGCGGGAGATCCGCGGGTTGCTCGCCGACCCCCGCAAGCTCGCGCTACCGGGGATGCCGTCGGCCGAAGAGCTCCGGTCGGAACTCCGCGGCTTGATGCGGTTGACCTTCGAGACCCCGGCGACGCTGCAGCGACGGATCGCCCAAACCGACACGCTCCGCGAAGACTACGACGCCGCCAAACGCGTGCTTTCGGCCGGGAACTTGCGGCTGGTCGTGTCGATCGCCAAGAAGTACCGCAACCGTGGCCTCTCGTTTCTGGATTTGATCCAAGAGGGGAACACCGGGCTGATGCGGGCGGTCGACAAGTTCGAACACGAGCGGGGCTACAAGTTCAGTACCTACGCGACGTGGTGGATTCGCCAAGCGATCACGCGGGCGATCGCGGACCAGAGCCGCACGATCCGGGTTCCGGTGCACATGATCGACACGATGAACAAGATCCGCCAGATCACCCGCGATCTGGTCCAGGAAGTGGGACGCGAACCGACGCCCGAAGAGGTCTCCGGCCGCAGCGGGCTGACCCTCGAGGAGACCCGCGTCATCCTCAAAATGAGCCGCCAACCCCTGTCGCTCGACCAGCCGGTCGGCGACCAGGAGGAGAGCGTGTTCGGCGAGTTCCTCGAGGACCATCGCGACGACGACCCGTTGATGGAAACCAACCGCGAGGCGCTCAAGACCCAAATCGATTTGGCGATGGAAACGTTGAACTATCGCGAACGCGAGATCCTCCGGCTCCGCTACGGGCTCGCCGACGGGTACACGTACACCTTGGAGGAGGTCGGGAAGATCTTCCAGGTCACCCGAGAACGGGTCCGTCAGATCGAAAGCAAGGCGGTTCGGAAGCTCCAACAGCCGTACCGTGCCAAGGCCCTCGTCAGCTTCCTCGACGGGGCCGAGGTGACCATGTTGGAGGGAACCGAGATGATCTGAGAGCGGCCGTCATCGGTCCGATACCGAAAACCGATGCACGGTCGTCTCCTCCAACGTCTCGCCGGGGCGGAGCAGCGTGGACGGGAACGACGGCCGGTTGGGGGCGTTCGGATAGTGTTGGGTCTCGAGACAAAACGCCTCGTGCCCGCCGTATCCGGCCGAGTTCTCGTCGCCGGGTAAATGGTTCGCGGTGTAAAGCTGCACCCCCGGCTGTGTCGTTTCCAGTTCCAACACGCGGCCCGACGCCGGATCGACGACCCGTGCCGCCGGCCGCAGCGTCCCGGGCTCGCCCCGCACGACATAGCAATGGTCGTAGCCCTTGGTCGCCGGCAACTCGGCGACCCGCGCCCCGAGCGTTTGTGGCGTGCGGAAGTCGAGAGGCGTCCCGTCGACCGGGGTGAGCTCACCGGTCGGGATCAAGTCGCCGTCGACGTCGAGCGACTCGTCCGCCTCGATCTTCACCACGTGATCGAGCGCCGAACCGCTGCCGGCGCCGGCGAGGTTCCAGTAACTGTGATTCGTCAGGTTGACGTGGGTCGCCCCGTCGGTCGTCGCGGTGTAGCGGATCGTGAGCTCGTTGGCATCGTTCCACCGGTAGTCGACGTCGACGCGAAGCGTCCCCGGGAATCCCTCCTCGCCGTCGTCGCTGGTGAGCGAGAAGCGGACCCCGACGGCGTTGCCCGATTCGTAAGGTTCCGCCGACCACCATCGGCGGCTGAAGTTCACTTCGCCGCCGTGCAAGTGATGTTTGCCGTGGTTCCGCGTGACTTGGTACTGGACGCCGTCGATCGTGAACGTCCCCTCTCCGATCCGGTTACAAAACCGTCCCACCGTGCTGCCGAAGTATGGATGACGCCGCAGGTACCCTTCGAGCGAGTCGAACGCGAGGTTGATGTTCGCCCGCTCTCCCGAGCGGTCGGGGACGTGAACCTCCAATAGGCTGGCCCCCCAATTCATCACCGACACGTGGTGCCCGTGTCCGTTGACGAGCGTGAACTTCGTCACCTCGTGACCGTCGGGACTCGTTCCGAATGGGCTTTTCTCGATTTTCATGGGACCGACGCTAATTTCTTCCGAGTGAGCGGGGCTGGCGTCTTCCGAGTGGACAGGATCGGCCGTTACGGCCGCGAAGACCACGAGCAGAGCGGGCGAAAACAAAAGACGGTGCGGCATCATGACGATTGGGAACCGTTTCGTGTACCGTGGGGAAGGTTTGCGACGCCTGGTTCGCGTTTACGATGACGCGAAGCCTGGGGTGAAGCAATGGTCGCGGGCTAGTTGATCCGGCGATCTGCGAGCCCAGCGGGCGACACAAGAACTCCGGCCTGAGCAGCCAAAGCAAAGGCGCAAGCAGCGAAAGCGAAGAGGCCGGCGGCTAGCGCCGTGCCGCTCACAAACTCCTTACCGTGATGTCTCCCGTTACCGCTTCCGCCCCGCTTCGCATCGGCAACGTGACGATCGGGTTCCCGGTCGTCCAAGCCGCGTTGTCGGGGTATAGCGATTTGCCGATGCGGGTGATCGCGCGGCGACACGGGGCGCCGTACACGCTGTGCGAGGTGATGCTCGACCAGTTCTTGCTGGCGCTGAGCAAGCGGCAAAAAACGCGGCACTTTTTGGACATCCATCCCGAGGAACCGCCGGTCGGGGGCCAACTGATGGGTGCCGAACCGGAACAGTTTTCCGCCGGGGCGCTGAAGTTGGTCGAAGCGGGGTTCGACGTGATCGACGTCAACTTCGGATGTCCGGTCAAGAAAGTCTTGGGCCGATGCCGGGGCGGGTTTCACCTTTCTCAGCCGGCGGTCGCGATCGAGATCTTGCGGCGGACCCGTGATGTGGTCCCGGACGCGATCCCGGTGACGGTCAAGATGCGGCGGGGGATCGACGATTCGCCGGAGTCCCGCGACCACTTTTTCGAGATCCTCGACGGGGCGATCGACGCCGGGCTCGCCGCCGTCACGGTTCACGGCCGGACCGTCGATCAGCGTTACGTCGGCCCCAGCCGCTGGGAGTTTCTCACGGACGTGAAGCGGCACGTCGGCGACTCGATCCGCGTGCTCGGCAGCGGCGACCTGTTCTCCGCCGAGGACTGTTGGCGGATGATCGGGCAGACCGGGATCGACGGCGTGACGGTTGCCCGCGGGGCGATCGGCAACCCTTGGATCTTCGATCAGGCTCAGGCCCTCGCCCGCGGAGAACCGCTTCCCCCACCGCCGTCGCTGCATCGACAAGCGGACGTGATGCGGGAGCATTTCGATTTGTGTGAGCAAACCTACCCGCCCGAGCGGGCGCCGCTGCTGATGCGAAAGTTTTGCATCAAGTATTCGCAAAGCCACCCCCGTCACCCCGACGTCCGCCTGGCGTTTGCCCGCATGCGGACCCGCGACGAGTTCGAGTCGGCGGTTCGGGAGCACTACCGCGACGACGAACCGGGGCGCTATGTCCCGCGCGAACTCCACGGCTCGCAAGAAGAAGGCTGACGGTTGAGGCTTCGAGCGTCTTGCCAGCGAGCGTCTTGCCAGCGAGTTTCCGCCCGTCGACGGTTTCCCGTTCTCGGTCTTGGATACCGGTTCGACATCGTCCCGTTTGCCCAAAGTGATGGCTCGAAGGAGTATCATGTCCGACCGACGTCCCCGATTTCCCGGTCTGGTCACCGGTTTGCTTCTCCGAAGGTTTCCTCATGAATTGCCCTTTTGGCTGTCGGTCGCGGCGGGCGGCTGTCGTGTCGGTCCCGTTCGCTTGGTCGGTCCCGTTCGTTTGGGTCGCAGGTGTCGTGGCGACCGGCGCGTTTGGGACTCCGACATGTCAGGCCGCGGTGTTCGCCGAATTTGACGCTAGCCGGCATGAACGTTTTTTGGGGGACGGGACGGCGAATCCGGGGTTCCTTGTCGATCACGAATGGATCTCCGGGGTCGCGGTGTCACCGGGGGTGCTGATCACACCGCTGCATTACTTGAGCGCGACGCACATTGGCGCCGGGGGAGAGAACCTGCGGTTTCGCGGCAGCGACGGGGTGATTCGGGATTATGTGTCCGAGTCCTCGGTGCGGCTGACGACGAATCTGCCGGGGGGCGGGACCGCGGCGAGCGATCTGCAGCTTCACCGCTTGCAGTCACCGATCCCGGCGGAACATGGGGTGCGACCGTTGGCCTTGTTCGGCGGATCGATCGATTCGGTCGTTGGCCGAGAATTCGTCGCGTTTGGCGCCGGGAATCAGGCCGGCCGAAACGTGGTCGACGACGTGGTGGTGGCGGAGTTTACCGGCGGGAGCTCGCCGTCGTTCGTGGTTCAGTATTCGTTTGACACGGCGACCAACGGCGGCGTCGGGGGATTAGGGGGTGACGAGATCGGGTTGATCGGGGGCGATTCGGGGAGCGCGGCGATCTTGCGGGTCGGCGAAGAGTTTGCCGTCATCGGGACCCATTTCGGGATCGATACCTCGGACGGTCAGAGTCCCGAGGCGGGTGACCGTTACGACAGTTTCAGCGCGCTCGTGGCGCCTTACTTGCCGGAGATCGACTCACTCACCTCGGCGGACGGATATTCGATTTCGGTGATCGCCGTTCCTGAAGCGGGGACGTGGGGATTTCTGGCCGTGGGGTGTGCGGCGATGATCGGCGTCCGGGTTCGCCGCGTGGGACGACGTGCCGTCGCTTTCGGGCTGCTCGTCATGGTGACGGGTGTCGCGGACGCGGATCGGCCGAACATTCTGATCGCGATCTCGGATGACCAGTCGTACCCGCACGCGTCGGCATACGGTGCCGCGGAGATCTCGACGCCGGCGTTCGACCGGGTGGCGCGGGAAGGGGTTTTGTTCCGCCAAGCGTTCACGCCGGCGCCGGGGTGCAGCCCGATGCGGGCGGCCTTTTTGACCGGACGTGAGATTTGGCGAATCGGTCCGGCCGGGACGCACGCGAGTTCGTTCCCCGGTGACCTCCCTGTGTTTACGACGCAACTCGCCGAGGCGGGGTACCACGTCGGGATGACCGGGAAGGGATGGGGTCCGGGAAATTTTCGGATCGGGGGATGGGAGCAGAACCCGGCGGGGAAGTCCTACGGGGCCCGTAAGATCGATGCGCCACCGGGGATCCGGAACAACGACTATGCCGGTAACTTCGCGGACTTTTTGGAGGACCGTGACGGGGACGAGCCGTTCTGTTTTTGGTACGGGGCGAGCGAGCCGCATCGCGGATACCACAAGGGGATCGGTGCGGAGAACGGGATCGATCCCGGCGCGATCGCGGTTCCCGGTTTCCTTCCCGACAGCGATGAGGTGCGGGGCGATATCGCGGACTACTACTACGAGATTCAGTGGTTCGACCGGCATCTCGGGCGGATGCTCAAGACGTTGGAGGAAAAGGGGGAGCTCGACAACACACTGGTGATCGTGACGAGTGACAACGGGATGCCGTTTCCGCGTGCGAAGGCGAACTTATACGAGTACGGGATCCACATGCCGCTGGCGATTTCGTGGCCCGCGAAGGTCTCGGGCGGACGTGTCACGGACGAGCTGGTCAGTTTGCTCGACGTGACGCGGACCATTTTCGATGTCGCCGAGGTGACCCCGGAGGAGGAGGACCGGTTGGCGGGGGTCGGTCTGTTGCCGATGTTGCGTGGCGAACGGGCCGACGGCGAAACGTCCCGAGACTTTGTCGCTTCGGGACGCGAGCGGCATTCGTCGTCTCGTTATCACACCTTGGGATATCCGTGCCGCGCGATTCGCACCGATCGGTATCTATACATTCGCAACTTCACCCCGGAGCGTTGGCCGGCGGGGGCGCCGCAGAAATACGACCGGGCGACGTTCGACGACGAGGGGAACCTGGTCGAGTCGCGGCTCGGTGACGAGCATGGCGGCTACCACGACATTGACAACGGCCCGACGTTGCGGTGGATGATCGCCCACCGGGACGACCCGGCGGTCGCGCCGTTGTTTGCCGCGTCGGTCGATCGGCGACCGGCGGAGGAGTTTTACGACGTGCGAGAAGACCCGGCCTGCTTGAACAACTTGGCGGACGTGTCCGAACACGCCGAGGCGAAGGCACGCCACGTCACGACGTTGACGGAGTACCTGACCCGGACCGGGGATTTGCGTCAAACCGACCCCGACGCGGCGGATGTTTGGGAGACCTACCCGCGGTTCAGCCCGCTCCGTTGGTTCCCCGTTCCCGATTGGGCGAAGCAAGCCCCCGAGCTTGTCCCGGATCAACCGTGGTTGGAGGCGCGTCGGCCGCGGGAGTGACCGGGCGGCGCGAGTGGTCGGGCCGCGCGAGTGGTCGGGCTCGGCGGGACCGGACGGCTTGCGCCGTGCCGCTATGGTTTGAAGGCGTTGCCTATGCGGCGCGTCGTCGGGTGTCGACGGGCTCGGATCGGTCGGCGGTGTTCTCGCGATTCGCCATGGCGTCGATCTGTTCGCCGGTGACGACCGCGCGGAGTTCGTCGGAGGGGTCGTAGATTTTGAGCTGGTCTTCTTCGAAGAACCACACGGCTTCGAAGCCACCGGCGTCGAGACGGCGGCCGCAGTAGAACCCTTTTCGGATCAGGATCGATTCGCGGAAGTAGGGCGGATCGGTGACCGGTCGGATCGGGAGTGTCGCCCGACGGTCCGTGGTCTGGCCGGTGTCTGTGTCACCGGTGTCGGCGGGGGACGCGTTTTCCGCGAGCCAATTTGCGAAGCCGAGGCGAACGGTGGCGAGACGTTGAGAGTTGGTCATCCGTTTGATCGGGTCCGTCAGACGTGCGCGAGGCGATGTCGATTGCGAGACAATGCCGCTTGTCTCGTCCGTTCGGGGCGGGACCTGTTGTCGGCCCACGGAGCGAACCGTGATGACCGGAGCTTTCCTTCGACCCTCGAATCGGCGAAGATTTCAGTGGCTAAGTTGTTTTCGGCTCGCCCGGTGCAGCGTCTTCGTCGGAAGTCGGAAATTCCGCAAACCGTTTCCAAAACCCCCAGCTTCTCGGGCAGGGTCTCCCCTTCGGCGTTTCACCAGACCGAATCGGCATGCGAATATTGTTGAGCGAGGAAGAACTGAACGCCGGGGTCGAAGGCTTGGCGGGGAAGATCGATCGGCACTACGGGGGCCGACCGTTGACGGTGATCGCGGTGATGACCGGGAGCATCGTGTTGTTCGCGGATCTGATTCGGCGGCTATCGATGCCACAGCGGGTGGGGGTGATCCGGGCGTCGAGCTATCGTGGCGGGACGACATCGGGGGAGCTTCACGTCGACGCGGCGATGATGATCGACGTGACGGGCCGCGACGTGCTGTTGGTCGATGACATTTTCGACACCGGACGGACGCTTCAGCGGCTGACCGGATTGGTGAGCCAGGCGGGGGCCCGGTCGGTGCGGACGGCGGTGTTGTTGCACAAGCGACGAGAGCACGAGGTGTCGCTTCGGCCCGATTTTGTCGCCTTCGAGATCCCGGACGAGTTTGTCGTCGGTTACGGGCTGGATTACTTGGACATGTATCGGAACCTCCCTTATTTGGCGGTCTTGGAGCCGGCCGAGATCGAAGCGACCTTGGCGGAAAGCGAACGGTGAGTCGAATTCGCGTGTTGTTGGTCGGACGACATTTCTGGCCGCACGGCTCGCACGATTCCGGCGGTTGGCTGGTCCAATTGGCGTTGGGGTTGCACCGGAGCGGGGTGGCGGTGGAGGTCGTGACGCCCCGGTATGCGGCGTCGTGGCCGACGAAGATGACGTTCCGCGAGATCCCCGTGCATCGTCCGGCGGCGGCGGCCCGGAGCGATTGGTCGATGGGGCGATACCTGCGGCATTTGGGCCAATGGCTTCGTGAACGGGGTGGGGCATACGACGTGATTTATGGCGACGCGACGCGTGACGAGGCGACGGCGGTGGTCGAGGCGGCCCGCGCGGTGGGACGGCCGAGCGTGTTGCGGGTCGCCGGGTGGGGCGAGTGCGGTGACGCGGCATGGTGGCCGAGCTCCCGAGCCGCCCGTCGCGCGGTGGGATTCGCACGGATGGCCGAGCGGACGGTTGTCGGCTCGGCGTCGACCCAGCGACACCTGCTGAGCCAGGGGTTCGAGGCCTCGCGGTTGGTCCGAATCGAGCGGGGGTTCTCGCCGGGGGCGCCCCGTTCGGCGACGTCGCGGGCAGCCGCGCGAAAGTCGGTCGCGACGGCTAACGGGGATCTCGCGGCGTCGGCTGACACGCCGGTCATCCTATGCGCCGGCCGGATGACGTCCGAGGCGGGGATGAACCGAGTCGCGGAAGCGGCTCCGGCGCTCGTTCGCCGCTTTCCCGACTTACGGGTTTGGTTCCTCGGGGACGGGCCACATCGGGAATCGCTGTACACCTACCTGCGTGGCGAGGGGGTGCGGGCGTCGATTTCGATGCCGGGGTCTTTTGCCGATCTTCAAGACGTGCTCGACGCGGCCGACCTATTCGTTCAACCGGGGCACGACGGCTTGGACTCGTTCGTCCCCGCGGCCGTTTCCGCGGAGCTGCCCTTGGTGATCCGCGACGACATGGCGGTTCGGGAGGCGATCCGGGTTCCCGCGGGAGCCGCCATCGAACCGCTGGTCGGTTGGTACCAGGGAGACTCCGCGAAGGCGTTGCGGGTCGCGATCCGACACGCGGTGGAGCGATTGCCCGAGCGGCGGCGTGACGCGGCGGAGCTGCGGCGGTCGCTGGTCCGGGCCCACCCGCTGCGTGAAACGATCGACGCGTACCGGCGGCTCTTCGAGGAATTGGCGGGTCGTCCCTCCGCCGACCCGCTTCGACCGTCGACCGGAGCGACGCGATGACGATTCGCCTGAGTTTGGTGATCCCCACGATGGACCGCGGCGGCGCGGAGAAGCAACTCGTGTTGCTCGCGGAGCATTTACCGCGGCCCGAGTTCGACGTGTCGGTGATCTTGTTGACGCGGGACGGGCCACGCGGCGATCGGCTGCGACAGTTGGGCGTACCGGTCATCCCGATCGGAAAGCGGTTCAAACTCGACCCCACCGCGTTGTTGCGGCTTCGCGAGGGGTTCCGCGAAACGCGTCCGGACGTCGTGCATACCTGGCTATTCGCCGCCAACAGCTTCGGCCGGGTCGCCGCCCGTTGGGCCGGGGTGCCCCACATCGTTGCGAGCGAACGATGCGTCGACCGCTGGAAGACGTGGACGCATTTCCAGATCGACCGAAGGCTGAGCCGATTCACCGAAGTGATCACGACCAACAGCAGCGGGGTCCGCGATTTTTACGCCCGACACGGGATCGACCCGGCCAAGTTTCGCGTGATCCCCAACGGGATCGACGCCTCGGACGTCGCAACGATCTCGCGTGAAGAAGCGCTGGGGCGGTTGGGATTGAAACCGGATCAGCGGTTGATTTTGGCGGTCGGTCGGTTGTGGCCCCAAAAACGATACCGCGATTTGATCTGGGCGGCCGAGCTGGTCGCGACCGTCCAGCCGGGGACGGCGTTGGTGATCATCGGCGACGGCCCGCAACGAGGCGAATTGCTCCGTCATCGCGACGCGGTGACGACGCCGGACCGGGTTCGCTTCGCGGGGGCTCGAGACGATGTCGCGGCGTTGCTGCCGCACGCCGACGCGTTTTGGATCGCGAGCGAGTACGAGGGTCAGAGCAACGCGGTGATGGAGGCGATGCGGGCGGGGGTGCCGGTCGTCGGGTCCGACATCCCCGGGAACCGCGACTTGATCGTCCCGGACGAGACCGGATTTTTGGTTGAGGTGGGGGACAAGGCGGGGTTTGCCCGACAGACGAATCGGCTGTTCGGGTCCCCCGAGCTGGCGGAGCGCTTCAGCCGGGCGGCACGGGCGCGGATCGAATCGGGGTTCACCGCCGATCGGATGGCGTCGGCGCACGCGGCACTGTATCGGGAATTGGTCGGCCGCGAGCGGTAAGAATTCACGGATTCGGTGATAAAGCGTTCCGCTCGTAACGGTCATGGGACGCGACCTCCGACGAATTTCCCCGCAATCGCCGGGAACGCTTCAGTTCGATCTTGAGTGGCGACCGGCGACGGATAGCCTTAGGACCGTGAGCCCGACGGGGCCGCGGGCGGTTGCGGAAGCCGACCCGAGCGGCGGCAGAACCGAGCGGATGCAACGAGTCCTACCGAGGCGTGATTCAACCATGGACATGAGCGACACCAGCCGACCGGCGATCGACGAGGTCGATCTGATGTTGGCCAACGCACGGCTGCGAGACGAGCTGGAGCCCTACCGGGACGACTCGATCGATCCCCCGCCGAGCCAGCGGATGCCGCTACGCCAGGAAAACGAATACCTCGCGTCCATGCTCGCGTGGGAGCGCGCCCCGGCCCTTCCGATCGCGTCCTGGTTCGACCCGCCGCTGGAAATTCCCCGTCCCGAATCGTTGGGGGATGACCAATTGCGTCGGTGGCTTTGGTCGACCATCGACCGGCTCCACACCCAGCGGATCGTGCTGAAATTCACCGACCACCTCAACGACCGCGAACTGTACCGGGTGATCTTTCGGGATATCCTCCCGTGTTGCGAAAAGAAGGTCGACTTGCCGGGGAAATGCCTCGAGTGGCGGTGCGTCGAAGACACCGAGACGTGGCTCCGGTTCTACGCCGATCCGGAAGAGCGTCGCCAATATCGGGAGCTCCATGGCGACCCGTTGCCACCCCGCGAGACCGCGGCGTTTCGACGAACGTTGCCCGGGAGTGACCGGACCGCTTGAGGACGGTCCGAAAGGGAGGAACCGACGGCGCTCGCCCGGTGCCACGTCCTTCGAGGCGATCCGGGGTGTCTTCGGTAGCGGAGCGGCGCAAGCCGCCCGGTGTCTCGAGGGATTCTCCATGGCGGAACCGGCCCGCTTGTGCCGTTCCGCTACAACCGAGCCTAACCGACTTTGGATCGCAGCCTGGCGATGTCGCTCTCGACCGTGGCGTGTTGACGGCGGAGTTCTTCGAGGCTCTCCCGTTCCTTCGCGACGACTGCTTGCGGGGCGCGGGAAACGAAATTTTCGTTGCCGAGCTTCGACTCCTTGCCGGTGATCTGTTTGACGAGCTGTCCCAACAGTTTCTCCAGGCGGGAGAGCTCCGCGTCGACGTCGATGAACTTTTCCAGATCAACGTGGACCTCCATGTCGATCGCCGGAATGGCGAGCGGGGCGTCGGTTTCGAACGCCCCCGCGTCGGGGCCCAGCGCGACCACCTCGGCGCCCGCGAGGGCTTCGAAGTAGGTCCGCATCGGTTCGAGCCGTTCCCTCGACGCGTCGCCACAGCGGATCGAGACGGGGACCGTTTCTCTGGGTGCGATGTTTTGACTCGCGCGGATCTTTCGGATCGCCCCGATCACTTGCTGGAACTCGTTGAATTGGCGTTCGATCGCCGGATCGTGATGCGCCGCGTCGGCGACCGGCCAGTCGGCTCGCATGACGAAGCGGCCCGGGTCGGCCGGTTCGGGGACGCCACGGCGGGGCGCGGCAACATTGAGATATCCCCAAATCGATTCGGTCACGAACGGCATCATCGGATGGAGCAGTCGGAGCAGCGTATCGAGGCCGTGCGCGATCACGGCTTGGGTGATCGGACGCTGGGTCTCGTCGGCGAAACGCGGCTTGGCGATCTCGACATAGAAGCTACAGAACTCGTCCCACGCGAACTCGTGCAGCACGCGGGCGGCTTCGGCGAAGTGGTATCCTTCGATCGCCTCGGTCGTTCGTCGCGTCACGGTCGATAGGCGGCTGAGCAACCAGCGGTCTTCGAGCGGGAGCGACGCGACGTCGACACGTTGTGGCATGTAGCCGTCGAGATTCATCAGCGTGAACCGGGCGGCGTTCCAGAGTTTGTTGACGAAGTTTCGCGCCGTTTCGAAGCGTTCGCTGACGACCGCGGCTTTGGGATGTGCTCGGTCCTCGTCCGATTCGGCCCACTGGGTCGAGAACGTTTCGCCGCATTCCGGGCAGCGGACGGCCGGCAGCGATCGGTTCTTGCGGGTTTGGTCGATCAATTTTTCGCAGTGCGGACATTCGAACTGCACCGGCATCCGCACGTCCTGGGTCTCCGTCGCGAGCCGTGCGAGTCCGTAGCGGAGCGCGTCGGGACCGAACTTGTCGATCACGTCGTTCGGGTCGACCCCGTTCCCCTTGCTCTTGCTCATCGTTTCCCCCAACCCGTCGAGGATCTTGGGGTGGATGAACACGTCACGGAACGGCACCTCGCCGACGTTGTTGAGCCCCATCAGGACCATCCGGGCGACCCACAACGTGATGATGTCACGCGACGTCACGAGGACGCTGGTGGGGTAAAAATAATCGAGTTCTTCGGTTTGGCGTGGCCACCCGAGGGTGCTGTGCGGCCACAGCGCCGAGGAGAACCAGGTGTCGAGGACGTCCGGGTCGCGGGTCAGCCCGAGACCCTCGACCGCCGATTCGAGCGACTCCGATTCGTCCCGCAGGCAAACGAACAGGCTGCGTGACCCGTCGTCGTCGGAATCGACACGGAACGCGACCTGTTCCGCGTCGAACTCGGGGAGTCGCTTCAAGCGATCCGCGAGGGACTCCGCGTCCGCTTCGGAGAGACCGTTGGCGGCCCAGATCGGGATCCGGTGTCCCCACCACAGTTGGCGGCTGACGGGCCAATCCCGTTTTTCGCTGAGCCAATCGAGGTAACCCTTGCGGTATCGCTCGGGTCGGATTCGGACGCGACCGTCGGTGACCGCGTCCATCGCCGACTGGGCCAATTCCTCCATGGCGACGAACCACTGGTCGGCGAGGTAGGGCTCGATCGGGGTTTTGCTGCGGTCGCTGTAGGGGAGTTCGATGTCGCGGTCTTCGACGTCACCGAGCAGGCCGAGTCGGTCGAGATCCTCGACGACTCGAGCGCGTGCTTGGGGGATGTTCAGCCCCTCGTACGCGCCCGCTTCGCCGTTCATCGTGCCGTCGGGATTCAACACGTTGATCATTGGCAACCCGGCCCGCAACCCGACCTCGTAGTCGTTCGGGTCGTGGGCGGGGGTGATCTTGACGCACCCCGACCCCAATTCGGGTTTCGCCCACGGGTCGGCGATCAGCGGGATTTCGCGATCGGCAAGGGGTAGCCGCAGGGCCCGGCCGTCGCGGGCCATGTCACGAAGTCGGAGCAGCGTCGGGAGATGCGTTTCGCGGCGCCGCGTCAGCGCCTCGAGTTGTGCTTCGATCGCTTCGCGTTCGCCGGCGACGGTGTGGCCGAGTTTTTCGCGGAGTTCCGCCTCGACGGCATCGAGCGCCGCTTCGGGGTCCGGATGGACCGCGACCGCGGTGTCGCCGAGCATCGTTTCAGGGCGGGTTGTCGCGATCTCGACCCGTTTCGGCTCGCCCGGCTTGGGGTCGATCACGGGGTAGGAAAAGTGCCAGAAGTGTCCCTTCTTCGTCTCGTTGAACACCTCGTCGTCGCTGACCGCGGTTTGCAGGTACGTGTCCCAGTTGACGAGTCGTTTCCCGCGGTAGATGCGGCGTTTGTGGAACAGGTCGAAAAACGTCGCGCGGACCGCCGCGGTGCAGGTCTCGTCGAGCGTGAATCGCGTCCGCGGCCAATCGCAGCTCGCCCCCATCCGCTTGAGTTGGCCGAGGATCCGTTGTTCGTATTGGTCCTTCCACGCCCAGATCCGTTCGACGAGTGCTTCGCGGCCCAGATCGTGCCGGGATTTGTTTTCCTGTTCCTTGAGCCGTCGTTCCACGACCGCCTGGGTCGCGATCCCGGCGTGGTCGGTCCCCGGCATCCACAGGGTTTCGAAGCCCTGCATCCGTTTGGACCGCACCAAGATGTCTTGGAGGGTGTTGTTCAGCCCGTGTCCGAGGTGCAGCGCGCCGGTCACGTTGGGCGGGGGGATTACGATCGTGAACGGCGGCCGATCGTTTCGAACTTCGGCGTGGGAACACCCGGACTTCTCCCAAGCCTCCAGGATCACCTCGGCCTCGGAGGCGTGGTCAAATCGATTCGGAATCGTCATCGGATGGCTCTTCGTGAAACTCGGCGGGACGCGTGAAACTCGGCGGCTTGAAACGCGGCACGAGGAAACGGTCAGAAAGCGTTTGATCGGGAAACGGGCTGTCAGGAAACGGGCTATCAGGGAGCGGGCTATCAGGGAGCGGGCTATCAGGGAGCGGGCTATCAGGGAGCGGGAGGGACGCCTTGCTTATGCAACTTGTATTCGACCGCGTCGACGAGTGCCCGCCAGCTCGCTTCGATGATGTTTTCACTGACCCCGATCGTGCCCCAGCTCGAGTGGTGGTCGCTGCTTTCGATATTGACTCGGATCGACGCGGCGGTGCCGCCGCCGGAATCGACGACGCGGACTTTGTAGTCGACTAGCCGCATTTCGCTCAGGCAGGGATAGGTATCGAGCAGCGCCTTGCGGAGCGCCGCGTCGAGCGCGTTGACGGGTCCGTGTCCCTCGGCGGCGTCGAACCACAGCGTCGAGCCGACTTGGAGCTTGATGATCGCCTCGGCGAACACCTGGTTCGTCTCGCTGTTTCGGTCCCCGGCGACGATCCGATATTTGATCGGTTCGAAGTGGGGTTGGTACGAACCGGCGACGCGTTTGACCAGCAAATCGAAGGAGGCCCCCGCGTTTTCGAATTGGTAGCCGCAATTTTCCAGCCGCACGACTTCGGCCAGGATCTCGTCCATCAGTTTGCGGTCATGGCCGATGTTGTGCTGGGTGGCGAGCGCCACGATGTTGCTTCGCCCCGACAGCTCGCTGACCAAGATGCGTCGTTCGTTCCCGACCGAGGTCGGATCGATGTGCTCGTACGTCGACGCCGCCTTGTTGATCGCGTGGACGTGCATCCCCCCTTTGTGCGCGAACGCGCTTTGGCCGACGAACGGTTGGTTGTTGCGCCACTGGAGGTTGGCCGTCTCGTATACGAACCGGCTCAATTCGGTCAGCGGCGTCAGCGAACGGCCGCCGAGCACTTGGTAAACTTTTTTCTTGAGGGCCAGGTTGGCGATCGCCGAGATCAGGTCGACGTTGCCGCAACGTTCGCCGATCCCGTTGATCGTCCCTTGGACCTGCGTCGCGCCGGCGTCGACCGCGGCGAGGGTATTGGCGACGGCGAGCTCGCTATCGTTGTGACAATGGATCCCGATTTCGACACCGTAGTCGGCGACCGTCTCGGTGGCGATCCGTGTCACCTCCGCGATCCGTTCGGGCAGCGTCCCGCCGTTGGTATCGCATAGCACCAACCATTTGGCACCCGCGGAGGCCGCGGCGCGAAGCGTCTTGAGCGTATACTCCGGGTTGGCTTCATAGCCGTCAAAGAAGTGTTCGGCGTCGTAGAGCAACTCGGAATGCTTGGCCAGGAATTCGGAGCTCTCGCCGATCATCGCCAAGTTTTCCTCGAGCGTCGCCCCCAACACCTCGGTGACGTGGTAGTCCCACGTTTTTCCGACGAGCGTGCAGCAGTCGGTTTCGGCCGCGACGAGTGCCTGCATCCCCGGGTCTTGATCGGCGGTCATCGACTTGCGACGCGTCATCCCGAAGGCGCACACCTTGGTGCCCCCCAGGTCGAGTCCGCGGACCTGGTCGAAGAAGGCCACATCCTTCTCGTTGGAAAGCGGGTAGCCGCCTTCGATGAAGTCGATCCCGATCTCGGCCAACCGAACGGCGATATTCAGTTTGTCCTGCAAGGAAAAACTGACGCCTTCCCCTTGGGAGCCGTCTCGAAGCGTCGTGTCGTAGATCAGGATCGGTTTGGATGTCATGTTTCAGACCGGGTGGTGGGAATACGAAAAAACCCCCGAAGCGACTTCTCAGCCTCGGGGGTCGATGGGCTCATTCGATTCGACGAAGCCCAAGGTCCCGTGCGAGGGAGCCGGCTCCGTGGTCCCCGCGTCAAGGCTGGCGAATCATGCCAATGACGGGGCCAATCGACTGGCCATTGACTTGGCCAATCATGGGCTCGGGGGATCGATCGATCGTCGGTACGGTTGGGGGGCTCATGAACCGTCGGAGGGTCGGCGAAGGGGGCGTCGTTGTTGGGTGAGGATACGCCTCCGTGACGACGTGTCAATCACGGGGGGAGCGGCGTTCCGATCGCGGGGTCAACGTCGAACGTTCCACATGCGGACGAGGTCGCGACCGAGGTGGACCGCCCAGACGGTGACGAAGGCGGCGCAAATGGTGGTCATGGCGAAGACGATGCCGACGTTCGCCGGGTTCACCCAATCGCCCTCCCACAGGTCGACCAATGCGGTGGCGGCCACGCTCGTCCCGATCGCCAGACCGATCGCGGTGACACCGGCGGCGAGCCCCATCCCGAACCTTCGCCGGTGCGGGTTGAGCGACACGACGCCGCAGAACAGGGTCGGGATCCCGATCATCAGCGGGATGAAGGCGACCGGGGACTTCAGCGGCGACACCGCGAGCGCCACCGCGGTCAATCCACACAGGGATATCCCGGTCAGGATCGCGAACCGATCGATCGGCCCGCGTCGCCGTTTTCCCCGGATCCGCGATCCCGCGACCGATCGCGAAGACCGCTGCCTGACGCTCCGACGCCCCCGCGTGAGGCCCGAACGCCCGGATTCCGATGCGGGCCGATCCGATCGGGGGCGGTCACCGTTTGCCGTGTCCCCCGCACCCGTGTTGACGTCAGTCTCGGGATTCGTCCGCGGGTCGCTGGGGGGCGGAGCGTCGCCGGGGGGCGGAGCGTCGCTGGGGGGCGGAGCGTCGCTGGGGGGCGGAGCGTCGCCGGGGGATCGCGATCGGTCGGGGGATCGAGACTCGCCGTGCCGGGGCTCGCCCGGAGCCCTGCCGTCGATCGCCCGGGGGACATTCCCGGTTTCACGGGTCGATTCCAATTCCGCTTGGTTGCTTGGGCTCAAATTCACGAAATTTTCAGCACGGGGAGCCGACGACCGAGGTCGATCTGACGCCGGATGGATTCTGGCGTTTCGTCTTCCGGACGGGGCCGAGCCAGGGGAGGGACCGCCGGGGGGACAAAACGACAGCCTTGCCGAGTCCCGCGGCGTTGAAATTCTTGTTCGATCATCGCCCGGATCGCCGATTTCTCCAAGCACCAAAGCGGAGCGATGAGGTACTCGGGGGGCGCATCGCCGCTAATCCGCTCGACGATCACTTCCGGCGGGACCCGTTCCAGGAAATCGACGACGGTCGCGACGTACTCGTCGCGGTCCATCATTTCGACTTCCCCGCGGCGGACTTGGTCGCCCAGCGGCGTCCCGTCGACGGCATATAAATTGTGCAGTTTGATCGCGTCGAACCCGAGTCGCCCGATCTCGGCCGCCGTCGCCATCATTTCCGCGTGTCCTTCGCCGGGAACGCCCAAGATCACATGGGCGCAGCATTCGAAACCCCGCCCCCGACATCGGTCGATCGCGTTGACCAGGTCGGCGTGTCGATGGGCCCGGTTCATCCACCGAAGTCCCTCGTCATGGATCGTCTGCATCCCCAGTTCGAGCGACACGTCGGTCCGCGATGTGAGCCCCTCGAGCAACCCGATCACGCCGTCGGGAACCGAATCGGGACGGGTCCCCACCGCCAATCCGACGACCGAGGGATCGATCGAAATCGCCGATTCGAACAACTCCGCCAACTGGTCGACCGGGGCATACGTGTTGGTCGCGGGTTGGAAATAGGCGATGAATCCCTGCACCCGGTCATAGCGTCGTCGAACCGACTCGATCCCGCGGCGAAGTTGTTGCTGGACCCGGTCGAGCCGAACCCGCCGCGACGGGCTGAACGAACGGTTGTCGCAAAAGTTGCACCCGCCGCGAGCGACCGCGCCGTCGACGTTGGGGCACGTGAATCCGGCGTCGATGCTGACCCGTTGGATCCGCCCGCCGAAGCGGCGACGCAGCGAAGCCCCAAAGGCGTTAAAAAACAACCCTTCGGATTGCCACGTCAGACGATCGTCCGATTCGGGGGAAGGATGGATCACGACGGTTGCTAACCGGGGGATCCCGGTCAAAATGAAGATTGGGTGATTGGCACCGATTCTCCCAGGAAGGGATCGATTCGGACAACCCCTGACTCGTCTCCGAGCCCGTAAGGTAGGTCCCAGCCCGTGAATATGCCGAGCGAACAGAAGTACGCAGGAGCCTACGGACAGCTGACCCCATGTGGTGGGGGTGACCCGATCCCGCTGATCAAGGACCGGCTGGTCATCGGCCGCCGCAGTTCGTGCGACATTCAGCTCAAGTTTTCGAACGTTTCCGGCCAACATTGCCGGATGAGTTTGGAGTACGGCTATTGGTTCATTCGCGATTTGAACAGCCGGAACGGGACGAAGGTCGACAACCGCTCGATCGTCCGAAAACGCCTCGATCCCAACTGCAAGCTCACGATCGCCCGTCATGAGTACGTGGTCGAGTACGAACCACAGGCGCTCGGGGCTTACGGTCCGCCGCCCCCGGACGACGATTACGTCGACGAGGTGATGAAGCATTCCTTGATGGACCGCGCCGGGCTGTCGCGTCGCGATTCGTCGAAGCCGTCGAGCAATCGAAACCCGATCGACGACTGATGGCGTCTTGACGGGAATCGTCTTGATGGGAGTCGTCTTGATGGGAGTCGTCTTGATGGGAATCGTCGGGATGGGAATCGTCGGGATGGGAATCGTCGGGATGGGAATCGTCGGGATGGGGATGCCGCGTGGCGGTCGGTTCGGGTTATGATCCGCGGTCGTTGCCCCATCGCGATCGCTTGACTTCCCGATCGTCTTGACTTCCCCTGTCCTTGCCGGTTGATGCTGATGTCCCGACTCGCTCACCACGTCTTTTTCACGCTCAAAGACCGCTCGGACGAGGCCGCCGGACGGCTGGTCCAGGCTTGCCAGCGGTACCTTCGCGACCATCCGGGTGTCGTCGACTTCGCGGTCGGGACGCGAGAACCGGAATACCAGCGTCCGGTGAACGCCGACTACGACGTTTCGCTGCACGTCATCTTTCAAGATCGCGCCGCGCACGACGTCTATCAGACCGCCCCGGACCATTTGCGGTTCATCGAGGAAAACAAGGAGGGCTGGGCTGAGGTTCGCGTGTTCGATAGCAACTTGGCCGATTGAGGGGCGACTCCCATGTCGGCAGCCCGTTCCCCCAGTGAATCCGGCGCCCCCAGTGAATCCGGCTCGCCCAGTAGTGAATCCGGCTCGCCCAGTAGTGAATCCGGCGCCCCCAATGAATCCGGCTCCCCCAGTGAATCCGGCTCGCCCAGTGAATCCGTCCGGCTCGCCCATCGACGCTCGTGACGACAGCACGGCGGTTCCCGGGATGGACCCCCACATCGATGTCGCCCGTTTGGAAGTCGCCCGCGTCGATCTCGGGAAGTTGGAACGTCTGGCCGCCGCGATG
>JAWLFY010000203.1:0-7930 GCA_041685355.1 Pirellulaceae bacterium
CAACAACCAACAACCAACAACCAACAACCAACAACCAACAACCAACAACCAACAACCAACAACCAACAACCAACAACCAACAACCAACAACCAACAACCCCGCATGACCACCACTCCCTCCGCGCCGTCCGTCTCGAAGATTTGTTGTATCGGCGCCGGTTATGTCGGCGGCCCGACGATGGCGATGATCGCGAAGCAATGTCCGCAGATCGACGTCAAGGTTGTCGACATCAACGAGGCCCGGATCGCGCAGTGGAACTCGGACGAGTTGCCGGTGTACGAACCGGGGTTGCTTGAAATTGTCCAAGGATGCCGCGGCCGGAATCTGACGTTCACGACGGAGATCGACCGTTCGATCCGCGAAGCCGACATGGTTTTCATTTCGGTCAACACGCCGACCAAGACGTTCGGCGTCGGGGCGGGCCGTGCGGCGAACCTGGAATTCGTCGAGAAGTGCGCCCGGCGGATCGCCGACGTCTCGACCGGCCACAAGATCGTCGTCGAAAAGTCGACGCTGCCGGTGCGGACGGCCGAAGCGGTGAAGACGATCCTCTCCAGCGCCAATCATGGCGCGTCGTTCGACGTGTTGAGCAACCCCGAATTCCTCGCCGAGGGGACCGCGATCGCCGACCTGCTGGAGCCCGACCGGGTGTTAATCGGCGGAGAGTCCGCGGCGGCGATCCAGGCTCTGGTTGACGTGTACGCGAACTGGGTCCCCCGCGAACGGCTGTTGACGACGAACCTGTGGAGCAGCGAACTGTCGAAGCTGACCGCCAACGCGTTCCTCGCCCAAAGGGTCTCGTCGATCAACGCGATCTCGGCCCTCTGCGAGGCGACCGGGGCGGACGTCGACGAGGTCGCCGGCGCGATCGGGACCGACTCGCGGATCGGTCCGAAATTCCTCAAGGCGTCGGTCGGTTTCGGGGGCTCCTGTTTCCAAAAAGACATCCTCAACCTGGTCTACCTGTGTGAGTACTTCGGACTCCCCGAGGTGGCGGCCTACTGGGAACAGGTCGTGCAGATGAACGACTACCAGAAAACCCGCTTCGTCCGCCGCATCGTGCGGACGCTGTTCAACACCGTCTCCGACAAGCGGATCGCGGTGTGGGGGTTCGCCTTCAAGAAAGACACCAACGACACCCGCGAGTCGGCCGCGATCTACGTCTGCCGCGATCTCCTGCTCGAAAAGGCGAAACTGTCGATCTACGACCCGCAGGTCTCCGAAGCGCAGGCCCGCGCGGACCTGCGAGAGGTGATGCTCGACGCCGAGGGGAACCTCAGCGAGCCGAAGCGGAAGCTGTTAGAAGAGAACATCGAATGGGCCGATTCGGCGGAGGAAGCGGCGGCCGATGCCCACGCCGTCGCCGTGCTCACCGAATGGGACGCGTTCAAAGAAGTCGACTTCGGGGCGATTCGGCAGACGATGAAACAGCCCGCGTTCCTGTTCGACGGCCGCAACATCCTGAAGTCCGTCCCGCTCCGTGAAGCCGGCTTCCAGTACTACGGCATCGGGTTCTGAGCCACCGGCACGCCTCCCCGTACCGGATCTCTCGTACCTGTACCGGATCTCTCGTACCTGGACCGGATCTCTCGTACCTGGACCGGATCTCTCGTAGCGGAATTCAGGAAGAGTTTCGACTCCCTACGCGTCCCGACGCCCAACGCCGCACGCGACCCCAACGCGCTCCACGTCCCGACGCCCCGACTTCCACGCGTTCCGACCGAACCCCTTAGCCGAACTCGCCAAGAGTTCCGACCCTCCAACGAGGCCCGCGCCCGGTGCACCGCATCGTTTTCTTAAATCGCAGCTATTGGCCCGACGCGGAAGCGACGGGACAACTGCTGACCGACCTGTGTGAGGCTTTGGTTGACACTTTCGACGTCGACGTCGTTTGCGGTCAACCGAACACGACGGTCGGCAACGACGGATTTCGGCAAACCGGCACGGAGGTCCGCAACGGCGTTCGCATCCACCGGTTGCCGCACACCACTTTCTCGAAAGGGATTCCCGCGGGCCGCATCTTGAACCTCGTTTCGTTCTACCGCGCCGCCGGCTCCTATCTTCGCCGCTCCCGGCTCCGTGCCGACGTTGTGATTCCGGAGTCCGATCCGTTTTTGCTCCCGATCGCGGCGGCCCGGCATGTCCGTCGACACGGCGGGAAACTCGTCTGTTACGTCCAAGACATTTACCCCGACGTCGCGGAGGCGGTCGGGAAGGCCCGCCCCGGTCTTCTCACCGGGCAGATTCGACGCCGTCTCCGCGACGCGTACCGAGCCGCCGATCGGGTGATCGTCCTGAGCGATTGCATGGCCGATCGGCTTCGCTCATCGCCGTGGGGCATCGACCCCGACCGGATCGCGGTGATTCCGAACTGGTCGGACTGTACCGCGATCGCACCAATTCCGAGCGATGACAACCGGTTTCGCCGCGACCACGACTTGAACGGTCGGTTCGTGGTCATGCACAGCGGGAACATGGGGCTGACTCAGCAGCTCGACCAGATGATCGCCGCCGCGGCCGCCCCGGATTGGCCCGAACAGGCGGTTTTGATACTGGTTGGTGACGGCGCGTCGCGGCCGAGGTTGGAACGACAGGCGGCAGCGCTTCCGGTCGGCCGGGTCCGAGTCCTTCCGTATCAATCCCGCGAACGTCTCGCCGATAGCCTTTCCGCCGCCGACCTTCACGTCGTGTCGATGGCCGAGCCGGTGACGGGATGTTTGAGTCCAAGCAAGTTCTACGGAATCTTGGCCGCCGGACGTCCGACACTCGCGATCACGTCCCCCGAAACCGAGGTCTTCCGAACGGTCGAAACCGAGGGACTCGGATGGTGCTGTCCCCCAGGCGACGTGACGGCGATCGTCACCGCGGTCGCCGATGCCGTCGCCGATCCTGACCGCCGAGAACGGATGGGCCGGTCGGCCCGGCGGTTGGCCGAAGCTGACTTCGATCGCCCCGTTGTGACTCGGCGATTCGCCGAACTGGTCGATTCGGTCCTCGGGAATTCTTTGCCGCGGTCAGTGCGTGAGCCGTCCGTGCCTACCCTCAAGACGGACGTGGTAGCGACTCCCGAAACATCGACGCGACGAACGGACTGACCCCGCATGCCCATCGAAAATTCCCCCGTCGCCTTCATCACCGGGATCACCGGCCAAGACGGCTCGTACCTGACCGAACTGCTGCTCGGGCAAGGGTACACCGTGCATGGCATCGTCCGACGTAGCAGCACGACACGGCGGACGCGGCTCGATCGTTACTTCCACGACAAACACGTCTACGACCGGCGGCTGTTCCTCCACTATGCCGATCTCGACGACGTCACCACGATCCGCCGGCTTCTGCTCAAGACCGAACCGGACGAGCTTTATCATTTGGCCGGGCAGAGTCACGTCGGGGCGAGTTTTGAGATCCCCGAAACGACGTGCCAGTTCACCGCGATGGGGACGCTCAAGCTGCTCGAAATTCTTCGCGAC
The DNA here is from genome assembly GCA_041685355.1 of Pirellulaceae bacterium. Classification (GTDB taxonomy): domain Bacteria; phylum Planctomycetota; class Planctomycetia; order Pirellulales; family Pirellulaceae; genus JAWLFY01. Next base: position 3,472 of record JAWLFY010000203.1, read on the forward strand.
CTGCCGAAGCGGCCGCGGCTGCTCCACATCGGCAGCAGCGAGATTTTCGGCCGACCCGAAACCGCCCCACAGAACGAATCGACGCCGATGCGTCCGGTCACGCCGTACGGGGTCGCCAAAACGTTCGCGACCCAGATGGTCACCCTGTATCGAGAATCGTTCGGACTCTTTGCCTGCAACGCGATTTGCTACAACCACGAATCGCCCCGCCGCGGCGAATCGTTCGTGACGCGAAAGATCACCCGCGCCGCGGCCGCGATCTCGCTCGGGCTGCAAGACGATCTCTCGCTCGGTTCGCTCGACGCCCAACGCGACTGGGGTTACGCCCCCGAATACGTCGACGCGATGTGGCGGATGCTGCAACAGCCTCACGCCGACGACTACGTGCTCGCGACCGGCGAGTTGAATTCGATCGAGGCGTTCCTCGATGCCGCTTTCGCCGCGGTCGACCTCGATTGGCGAACGTACGTCCGCCGCGACGAACGATACGTCCGCCCCGCCGAAGTCGCGCGGCTCTGTGGCGACCCGTCCAAGGCGGAACGGCAACTCGACTGGAAGGCGACGACCCGGCTCCCGGAGTTGGCCCAGATCATGGTCCGGCACGACGTGCAATTGCTGCAAGCCAAGCCGGAACTCCTCAACCGCTGAATGGATTCGATCATCCCTACCGCTCGGAACGTCTGCCTGTGGGCCGCCGCCGTCCTGCTCGGTTCGCTCCCGCTCGTGGTCGGAATCGACTTCGGCGGGATCCTCGATTGGACCCAGTACGTTGTCGCGTTGGCCGTCGCCGCGAGCGTTGTCTTGGCGATCGCGGGGTCGGTGGGCGACCGCCAACAGTCGGGGCTACGGCGGCACGTATTGCTCGTCCCGCTCGCCGCTTGGGCCCTGTACGGTTGGATCCAATGCGTCTCGATACCCGAGACGATCGTCCGTTTCCTCAGCCCGGCATCGGCCGACGCGTACACGGCGTGGATCGCCCCGTTTCTGAATCCGACCGAGTTGCCGTCGCGGTTCCCGGTCTCGATCGCCGCCGACCAATCCCGCCACGCCGTCGCGATGATCCTCGTCGTCGCCGGCGTCGCCTGGGCGGCCGCCACCGTTGCCCATTCGCGGAACAAGATCACATGGCTGCTGTCCGCGGTCGCGATCGGTGCCGCCCTGCATGCGATGCTCGGCGTGGTCGGGCTGCTCGACCCCAGGTTCCTCGACGCGATGCTCGGCCACGAACATTCGGCCAACCGCTTCGGCGGGTTCATCAACCGCAACAACGCGGCGCTGATGTTGAACCTCGGGATCGCGTCGGGGCTCGGGATCCTTTCGTGGCGGTTGACGGCATTGACCGGATCGGAAGTCGACGACGAGGCGTTCGAGTTCAACGACTTGGTCGCGTTGATGAGCGACCGGGAATCGATGATCGGTGTCGTCAGCGTCGTCGCGGGGGTCGGCGGGTTGCTCGTCGGCGGTTCGCGAGGCGGCGTCGTCGCCGCGGTGATCGGGTTGATGCTCGCCCTCGGATGGGTCCGTCGCCGGCGCGGGCTGGTCAGCCTCCCCGTCGTCGTGACCGTGCTTGCCGTGTGCGCCGCGATCCTGCTCGTCCCGACCAACCTCAGTCTCGAATCGATTCGTCGGCTCGAGATCTTCTCCGACAACAACCAATCGACGCTGCTCCGCAACGGACGGCTGGATCATTGGCCGGACGGGTTTCGTGCCGCCGTTGCCCACCTCCCCGCCGGCGCCGGGCTCGGCACCTACGCCTATGCCTATTTGCCACACCAGCACGTTTCGACCGGGAGTGGGGCCTCGATGGGCTCGTGGTTCCATCACGCCGATAACCTGTGGCTCGAGTTGTTGGTCGAACAGGGGATCATCGGGATCGCCCTCGCCCTGGTCGTGTTGGCCCTGGTCGTCCGCGCGTTGGCCCGGCTGTCCGAATCCCCTGACCCGATCGATCAAGGCCTCCGGATCACCGGTTGGTACGCGATCGGTGCGGTCGTCGCCTCGCAATTTTTCGATTTCGGACTGATCCTCCCCGCGAACCTGCTCGCGGTGACGATCCTGTTCGCCGCGATCGTCGCCCGCAGCGATTCCGTCGGCCTTCCGGTCATGCCGGAAGAGATGGAGGGTTACGTCTACCATGGCGTCGGCGGAGCCGCACCGACCGAGGACGCCAGGCTCGCCCCGCCACACTCCGATCCGCTGGACGCCCACGACCACCCCCCGACCGACGCCGCACCAACCGGTACCGCTGCAATCGAGTCCTCCGCGGGCGAACGCACCGACGATTCCATGTTGAACGCCGCGACGACTCCCGAAGCGACCGTTCCCAGCCGCTTCCCGCGACGGCGTAGGACCCTCCCCCTGCTCGGGTTCGCCCCCGCCGCGTTCGCGTTGTTCGCAGTCGTCACCCCGCTCGGGACGCTTCGCGACGACGCTTGGGCCGACCATGTGATCCGCGATTTCGACGCCCACTGGGAAATCACCAAAGGGGACGAGGCAAAGCTCGAGGCGTGGGAGTCCCGGTTGTCGCAGCAGCTCACCGAGACGCCGCGGGCCGAAATCCGCCGGCGGCTCGCCGACGTCGCGATCCGCCAAGCCCGGCTCACGGAAACCGTCGCCGCCCGCCCCCGCACCGAACAGGAGTTCGCCCAGAAGTATCGCGAAACCGGCTCGGCCGCCCGCACGATGCGTCGGCTCGACCCGTCGGTCGACCCGCTCGGCGAAGGCTGTGGTGAGGATCCCTACGGCTACGGCGAGGCACTCCGCGCGATCGGCCCGGCGCTCGCCGAGGTCCCGCTCGACCCCAAGTCCCGCCCGGTCCAAATCGACCTCGACTTCGTTCACTGTGACGCCGATCGCGCCCGAGCCGCGATCGACCAGTTGCAAACGTTCTACCGCAACTCGCCCCCCCGCGTGATCCGACTCGGTACCGAGGCCGCCGCCCGAGGAGATATCGACGTGGCCGTCGAGCTGTGGCGGCGGGCGCTGAAACAACATCCCGGATACACCCGCCGCGTCGCCTCGCTGTTCCGCGACGTCCCCACGATCGACCCGATCGACGTGTTGCCCGAAACCGAACCCGTCTACCAGGCCGCCGCGCGGTTCGAACTCGGCCGGGCTGACGCCGACGAGCGGATCCTCGAGCGGGCGGTCGACGTGATCCGCTGCGAGACCGCCTCAAGCGGGGAAAAACTCGGCGACTGCCATCAGCTCAAGGCTGACGTCTGCTACCGCTTGGGCCGTCCCGAAGAAGGCTTCGAACACCACCGCAAGGCGCTCGACCGCGAACCGCGGAACGAGGCCCGCCGAATGTCGCTGATCCGCAAACTGATCGAAGGCGAGCGATTCGACGAGGCCCGCGAGTTGGCCCGCGAGGGACGGCTCGTCCTGCCCGATCAAGCCGCCCGGTTCGACGCCGTCCTCTCCGAGATCGCGGCGATCGAAAAGGCGAACGTCACCGGCCGATGACCGACGTTGGCCGTTCATCGTTCATCGTTCATCCAAAACCGTTCCCCGTTTGATTCGCTCGACATGCCGACTTCCCTGCACCTCAGCCTTCCCGAGTACGACCACATGGTCCGGTTTTGTTGATTGTTCTTCGTTCATCGTTCCTTGTTCTTCGTTCGTGGCAGCACTGATGAAGCATCAGCAAACAACGAAGAACCAAGAACCAAGCACGAAGAACCAAGCACCAAGAACCAAGCACGAAGAACGAACAACCAACAACTTCCCCGCCCGTGACCGATGACAACGCCTGAAGTGACCAAGACCGACCCCGGCGAACCGACGTGGCGGATCGCGTTGTTCTATCCCCAACAAGGAGGCTGGACCGAGGCGGATTACTTATCGCTTCAGGGCGGTCCGTTGGTCGAGTACGACAACGGGTGCGTGGAAGTTCTCGACATGCCGACCAAAGAGCACCAGCGGATCGTCCAGTTTCTGTTCGTCGCGTTTCAGCAATTCGTGTTGTCCCATCGGCTCGGTGAAGTCTTTATCGCCCCCCTGCCGGTCCGGCTGTGGCCGCGAAAATTTCGCGAGCCCGATGTCATTTTTCTGGGCTCGGGTCGTGAGGAGACCGATGGCTATCCCGATGGCGCGGACTTGGTCGTCGAAGTCGTCAGCCCCGGGGCCGAGAACCGTCGGAGAGACCTCGAGATCAAGCCGGTCGAATACGCGAAAGCGGGGATCCGTGAATTTTGGCTCGTCGACCCCGAGAGCCGCATGGTCACGATTCACCGATCACGCGACGACCGGTACGAATCGATCCGATACGATGAACACGCGACCGCCAAGTCGACCGTGCTCCCGGGGTTCGAGCTCCCGGTGGCCCCGGTCCTCGCCGCCGCCGCCGGCCCCAGCAATCCGGTTGTTCCGCGATTTTAGTGGCAACTGCCCAGAACGTAGGTTTTGGAGGCATTGCTGCGATGTCCGAAGTGAGGATGCGAGCGAACGCGGACAAGCT
>JAWLFY010000204.1:0-7816 GCA_041685355.1 Pirellulaceae bacterium
TCGGCATCACACACAACACGTCCTGACCGCCCAAAACTGCGTCGATCACCTCCCGCTGCCCGGGACGGAAACACGTCAGCCCAAACCGGCTGAGCAACTGTTCGGGGTCGCTGACCGTGTCCGCCATGACGCCAGAAGCTTCCAGAGAAAGTGAATCGCCGACCGGCCACGAAGTCTACTAGATTCCGCCACGCCTGACGATCGTCGCGGCGGCGATCCGCCCGTTTCCGTCACCGCACCCCGGTTCACCCTCCGACCGAACGCCAACCGAAATCGGCTCCGGCCTCGACGGCGGTGAAACGTCGCACGACGAGGTCGCCCGATCACGCCCGGCAACAACGACCTGCGAGGCAAACCGGAACCCGCCGCGAACGGTCAACCTGCGTGGACTCGCGCGGTTCTGCCGCCCTCGCGACCGAGACGGCGATCGGCCGCGACGACAGCCCTCGCCCGCCACGCCACGCCCCGAGCTAGGCTCCGTTGAACGCCCGCGGTGTCGCAACGTCGGGCCCTCCCCTGACCGGTGACGAGGAACGCGCCACGTGCTGCGGGTCGACCTACAAACTTGCCGTCTCGATTCGCTCGAATCACTGACCGAACACGCCGACCGTTGGGACGACCTGTGGCGCCGCAGCAGCGGCAACCCCCGACCCGCCGCACTCGTCAGCGCCCTCGCGTCGTGGTTCGAATCGTTCGCCCCCGAACATCTCGTCCGCGTCCCCGTCGTCCGTGGCGGTGACCGGCGTTGGCTCGCCGCGATCCTCCTCCACGGACCACGCCGCTGCCGCTTCGGATGGCCCGCCACGCTCCCGACCAACCCCTGGAACCCCGACGTCGGTCTGCTCTGGGATGACCAAACGGTAAACCACGCCACCGCCCAACGCCTCGCCGACGAAATCCTCGCGTGCGGCTTTCCGACGATGCGGTGGCTCGACGTCCCGATCGACTCCGCCCCCTGGGCCACGCTGATCGCGGCGCTGCGAAACCGCGACGCCCACGTCGTGATCACCCCCGGCGAAGGAAACCTCGTGTTCGACCTCAACCGAGGCGCCGAACCGGTACGCCAACAGATGTCGGCCAACCTTCGCAAAAAACTTCGCAAAGCCCGTCGCCTCCTCGAACGCCGAGGCGACCTCCGCGTCCGGGTCGAATCGCCCACCGACGAAGCGGATGCCCTCGTCGCCGTCGCCAAAGCACTCGCGATCGAACACGCCGGCTGGAAAGGGAAAGCGGGATCGAGCATCCGCAGCGTCCCCGCGGCGAACCGCTTCTTCCAACACTTCGTCGTCCAAGCCGCCTATCGAAACGCCCTCCGCGTCAGCTTTCTCGAACTCGACCGACAGCCGATCGCGTTCGAAATCGGAACCGTCGTCGGCCACACCTACCACTCCACCAAAGTCGGCTACGACGAATCGTTCGCCAACCACAGCCCCGGTCACCTATTGATGGAGTCCCTCTTCGAACACTTCGCCCACCGCGCCGTGACGCGACTCGACTGCCTCTCCCCGCCGACCCCGACACTCATGCGATGGGGGCCGACCGTCGAACGCCGAGCCCGCGTCTTCGTCGCCCGCCCAGGCGTCACCGGAGGGGCGCTCGCGACCGCCTACGCCGCAGCGATCGGCTTCAAACGGCGGTCACTCCTCCGCCGCGGTGATGCAAAACAAATGGTTCTCGCCACGGACGAATAACTCGCCATCGACCGCCGCCGGCGTCGCGTCAACCGGCTCGCCGACCGAGTTCGTCGACACCACCTCGAAACGGTCCGAATCGCGAATCACCACCGTCGTCCCGTTCCGATCGGTCAGATAAACGTGCCCGTTCGCCGCGATCGGCGACGCGTACGTGCTGTTCACCCCCGGCACCCGCCGCGTCGTGTAGTGCGGCTTGCCCGTCGCCGCATCGAGACACGTCAAGATCCCCGATTTCCCTTTGTAGAAATAAAGCCGCCCCGACGATAGCAACGGCGACGCGATGTCGGGCGTGTCCCGTTCAACCGTCCAAACGACCGCATCGGTCCCCTCGATGTCGCCGCGACCGTCCGGGCGAAACGCCCCCAAAAACGCGCCGCGAAAACCGCTGCCGACAAACACCAAACCGTCGCCGGCCACCGCCGACGCGACCGGCCGAGTCGTCTGCCCGCCACACCGCCAAAGCTCCTCGCCCGTTTCCAAGTCGTACCCGCGAGCCGCGTTCTCGCCGTTCATCACGACCTGACCCCGTCCGTCGTGCTCCACCACCAACGGCGTCGCCCAACAGGTCGGCTCGTCCCGCCTGACAACCCAAATCGTCTCCCCCGTCCGCTTGTCGAGCGCGTACAGCCGCGACGGGCCCTCGTGATCCCACGGGACCAACAGCTTGTCCCCGGCGATCGTCGGCGAACTCCCCTCGCCGAACTCGCTCCGCGTTCGCATCTCCCCGAAATCGTCACGCTTCCAGACGGGCTCCCCGTCAAGCGTATAAGCATACAAGCCACGCGACCCGAAATGCGCGTAGATCCGTTCCCCGTCCGTGCACGGCGACGCCGACGCAAACCCGTTGGTGCGGTGCGTCGCCTCGTGAGGCACCGCCGTCGTCGCCGTCCGCTCCCAAAGCAAATCCCCGTCCGCCCGGCCAAAACAGAGTACCCGAAACCGCAGCTCCGTCCGGTCGTTCGCCCGCGCCCCCTCCCGCACCGGAACCGCCGTCACGACGAATACCCGGTCCTCCCACACCACCGGCGACCCCGAACCCAAGCCGGGGATCGACGACTTCCACTTCACGTTCTCGTCCACACCCCAACGCACCGGCGGACGAGCGTCCGGAGCCACGCCGTTCCCCTCCGGACCACGCCAATGTGACCAAGGATCCGCCCCGGCGACCGCCGAGATCGCCAAGAAAGAAAACGCCGCCGCAGCGGTCGATCGGGTGCACATCGTCATGTCCGGTCCTCATGTTTCAATGAACGGTTCGTTCGGATGCCCCGAAGGATACCAGCTACAATCGCGATTTGCCGAGACGACAAGCCCCCCGGATACCTCGCCTACCCGGATACCTCGCCTACCCGGATACCTCGCCTACGCGATACCGCGGACACCCGACACCAACCGCTTTTGCTGATACCAACCGATCCGTCCCACCCCCATGATCGAATCATGACCCAATACCGAATCATCCCCCGAACCCTGATCACCTCCCTCGTCCTCTACGCCGCCCTCGCGACGCCCCCGAACCGAGCCCCCGCCCAAGCAAACGCCCCCGCCCAAGCAAACGCCCCCGCCCAAGCAAACGCCCCCGCCCAGGCAAACGCGACCGCCCAGGCAAACGTCTCGGCCCAAGCCGACGGCGACGGACTCGACTGGTACGACGTCACCCAATGGGGCGTCGAAGGCCGGATCCTCCCCGACCGACCCCGCGACCGCTGGTTCGACCGCCTCCCGATCTCCGCCGAAGGCTCCGTCACCACGAACGTCTGGAACCTCAGCCGTCACAGCACCGGGATGGTCGCCCGCTTCAAGACCGACGCCACGGCGATCCATGTCCACTACCTCCTCAGCTCACGCAGCCTGGCGAAACCCCACATGCCCGCCACCGGCGTCAGTGGTGTCGACCTCTACGCCCGAGACACCGACGGCCGTTGGAAATGGGTCCAAGTGACGAAACCGACCTCCCAAGAGGTGAAGACCGAACTGATCAGCGGACTCGCCCCCGGCTACCGTGAATACGCAGCCTTCCTGCCCCTCTACAACGGCGTCGAAACGCTCCGCATCGGCGTCCCCGAAGGAAGCCGCCTCGAAGGCCTCCCGCCGCGCGAAAAGCCGATCGTGTTCTACGGCACCAGCATCACCCACGGGGCCTGCGCCAGCCGCCCCGGGATGGTCCACACCGCGATCCTCGGACGCCGGTTCGACGTCCCCGTCGTCAACCTCGGGTTCTCCGGCAACGGCCGGATGGACAAGGCCGTCGGCGACTACCTCACCCAAATCGACGCCGCCGCGTTCGTGATCGATTGCCTCCCGAACATGAACCCCGACGCCGTCAGCACCAAATGCGTCCCGCTCGTCAAACAGATCCGCCAAGCTCGCCCCGACACCCCGATCGTGCTGGTCGAAGACCGCCGCTACACCAATAGCTGGATCACCCCCGCCAAGGACGACTTCCACGACAAAAACCACGCCGCCCTTCGCAAGGCCTACCAACAACTCCAAGACGACGAGGTCACCGGCCTGCACTACATCCCCGGCGACCACCTCTACGGCGACGACACCGAAGGGGCCACCGACGCGTCCCACGCCAGCGACCTCGGGTTCATGCGCCAAGCCGACAAGTTCGAACCGATCCTCCGCGCCGCCCTCACCCCCGAACCCAAAGACTAACCCAGCCCCCACTCCCCGACCTCAAGAACGAACGTCATGAAGCGCCGCCTATTCATCCTCGGCACCGCATCGACCGCCGTCGCCTCCTCCACGCTCACGCCGCGAACGTCCGCCGCCCAAGCCACCGACCTGCCCGACACCCCCTCGCGCCGACGCGTCGGCGTGATCGGACACACCGGTCGCGGCAACTACGGCCACGGACTCGACACGGTCTGGCTGAAACTCGACGACACCGAGATCGTGGCGGTCGCCGACGCCGATGCCACCGGGTTGCAAGCCGCCAAGAAACGCCTGCGGATCGACACCGGATACGCCGACTACCGAAAGATGCTCGACGAAACCCGCCCCGAAATCGTCGCCGTTTGCCCCCGCCACCCCGACCAGCACCGTGACATGACGATCGCCGCGATCCGCGCCGGCGCCAAAGCGATCTACCTCGAAAAACCGTTCTGCCGCACCCCCGCCGAGGCCGACGAGATCGTCGCCGCGTGTGATGACGCCGGGACCAAACTCGCCGTCGCCCACCGAAATCGCTATCACCCTGCCCTCCCCGTGATCCGCCGTCTCGTCAACGAAGGACTCATCGGCCGCCCCCTCGAAATCCGCGGCCGGGGAAAAGGAGACCGCCGCGGCGGGGCCGAAGACCTGTGGGTGCTCGGCTCCCACGTGCTCAACCTGATGCACTTCCTCGGCGGACCCGCCAAGTCCTGCTCGGCCATCCTCCGCGAAAACGGTCAACCCGTCACCGCCGACGACGTCCACGACGGCAACGAAGGCCTCGGCCCACTCGCCGGAAACGAACTGCATGCCCGATACGAACTCGAACGAGACCCCGCCGAAGGCGCGGATCCGTTGATCGCCTACTTCGACTCGATCGCCAACGACGGGACCGGCGGCGCCGCATTCGGACTGCAACTCATCGGCAGCGAGGGGAGCATCGATCTCAACTGCGACCAATATCCCCTCGCCCACCTCGTCCCCGGCAACCCCTTCGCCCCCACCCAAAAACCACGCCCCTGGATCCCGATCAGCTCCGCCGGCGTCGGCCTCCCCGAACCCCACCAAGACCTGCGACAAGAGATCGGCCACCATCTCACCCCCGCCCGAGACCTCATCGACTCGATCGACCACGACCGACAACCACTCTGCGACGCCCACGAAGCCGCCATGACCGTCGAAATGATCTGCGCCACCTTCGCCTCCCACCGCGCCAACGGAGCCACCATCCCACTCCCCATCCCCACCCGCACCAACGAACTCGCCAACCTCTAACCCACCCTCCCCTCCTTCACCTCTCTCCCCTCCCCTTCTCCTCCTCTGTGCCTCTGTGTTTCCACTCCCGCACTACCCCACTCCCACCAACCCCCGAAGCACCCGAGATAAGTCCTTAGCGTTCGCCCCGATTCCCACATTCGTTCCCGGTCGCGTTCCTCGCACTCGCCGCACTCCCCGCGGCAGTCGTTCGAGACGGACACGCGGAACCGGGGCAAGCCTCGTCCGCTGCCACGGAAATGACGAAGGTTCGCGTCGCCGACCGCTTCTCGATCGACTATCTTTGTCGCCTCCGAGCGAGTCCGTGTCCGGTCCGATTTCCCCCGATCGAGCGACGCCACCGTGAGCATCCTGAACTGGCTGCAAAGTCTAATCCCGGGACGCAGTGCCGCGATGCGACACTACCGAGCCGGCATGGTCAAAGCGAAGAAACAGGACTACACCAGCGCGATCGAGGAGTATTCCGCATCAATCCGGGACCCGAAGATCCCGACCGATGTGAAGGCGATGGCACTCTACAACCGCGGACTGGCTTATTCCGCCATTCACGAAACCGAGAAGGCCGACGCGGACCTGCTCGCGGTCCAGAAAATGCCAGGACTCCCCGAGAGAATCAAGAAAGCGGCAACCCAGCGACGCGAACGCCTCCGCCGCCGCACCGCAACCCCCAACACAGAATAACCCCCCCCACGCGGCCCCCCCCTCTTCTCCTCGCCTCCCCCTTCTTCTCCTCGCCTCCCCCCTCCTTGTTCTCAGTGCCCTCCGTGTCTCTGTGTTTGCGATCCCTGTTTCCGATCCCTGTTTCGGATCCCCCGCCTGTCTTCCCCAGAACCAGATTCGGTCACGAATGCAACAAAAACGAGGAGATCGCCTAGGCCCAAATCGCCCCGCCGACGAAGAACGGACGCCCCCCCAAACCGGCCCTCAGAAAACCGAAATTCCCCAGTTTGGCAAGAAAGAAACTCGCCGCACGGCAACGCAAAATGCCGTGTTTTACGGGCTAAAAGAGAGTGCCCCCACTAGGACTCGAACCTAGGACCCACTGATTAAGAGTCAGTTGCTCTACCGACTGAGCTATAGGGGCTTGCGGGAAAAATCGCCGGGCTGAAATCGGACCACCCCCGCGACCACACCTGTGAACTCGCGTGTCACTGGCGTCGAACAAGGTAGCCCCATGGCCAAACGCACGCAAGATAGGAAGGTCCCGCCCGGTTTTCCGCTGCTTCTCCACCGAAACGGTCAGCAGGCGAAGAAAGTCGCCGAACCGACCGCCGCGGAATCCTTCGAACGGCGCCTCCCTGTGTCCTCTGTGACTCTGTGTTTCAACTCTTCCGCTACCGACCCATCAAGAAGCCTGGATCGCCCACGTCGGCGGTCGGATCGGCTTCGACTGCCACCGAGCCCCGGCCCGCCACATCTGGCACGGAGACGCCAAAAACCGCCAATACGTCAACCGAGACGAGATCCTCAACTCGCACCATTTCGACCCCGAGCGGCACGTCGAGCCCGACCCTGCCACCGGGTGACGAGGCGTACCGTCTCCAACTCTTGGCCTTGAACGGGGGTCAATTCACCATGTGGATCGACTACGAGATCGACGGCCAAGGCGATCCCGTGGCCGGAACGGGGGTGCAAATCGCCATCCGTACCGACGGCGGCTTCAACCTCAAATACGCCTATCGCACCCCGGAATGGCTATACGACCGGGACACTCAGGTGTTGCGGTTCTACGAGGGCGTAGAGCTTCCCGCGAGAACAGGGAGGGTGCGCGTCACCGCCTCGGAGCCTGGGGCGTTTCGGATTCGATACCACACCGCGACCATTCTCTTTGCGCAAGATGCAGGCGTGTACGACGAAGAGCCGATCCTCGACTGCGGCATTCGATGGGATGCGATATGCGACGCGTCGGCCAATGCCGCTGTCGCAAATGCGACGCTCCTTGTCGATTCGGGATTTGAAGTATGGAGAACGATTCGGCGAGCATGTGGCAACCTCGGAGCGATTCCCACGGCCGAGGCCGACTTTACGCGAGAAGAACACCTGCACCATCCTGACGGGTACATGTTGCCGCCTCCGTACCCCGAAGAATGGCGTGCCACGGCTTTCCTATTTGGAGGTGTGGCTCAGCCGACTGCCGCGAATCCGTATCCCAAGCCGGGGTGGCAAATCATGTTTGGTGGAGAGGCTCA
>JAWLFY010000205.1:0-1442 GCA_041685355.1 Pirellulaceae bacterium
CGTCTCGGCCCACAAGTTGTCGAACGTGTCGGGTTGTCCTTCACATGTCACCGGCAAGAATCGGAACGCTTCGGAATCGGCGTATCGCGACGCCATCTTGACCAAGTGCGGATATTCTTGCTGGCACGGCGGACACCACGTTCCCCAGAAGTGGAGCAGGACCACTTGATCGTCCGGCGGGGCGACGGCGGGAAGGTCCAGATCGTCATCGAGCCGAACCAGATCGACATCGGGGGCGGGCTTGCCCACCGCGTCGTGATCGGGGGAAGACGACCGCGACACGGCAAGCAACACGAGGACGGCCGCGACGATCGCGATCGGGAGCATCCAGTCGCGTGACCGTGGCGTATGCTGGGAGGATCCGTCGACTTCGGAACGATCGGAAAGTGACGAGTCGGCGTCGCCGGCGGGGTCTCGCATCGCGGAATGTCTTGCATAGGGGTCGAATGAACCGTCACCGCATCCTGCTCGTTTGGGTCGCGTCCTGGATAGTAATGGTCGAATCGGTGCCAAGGTCCGCCGCCGCGGAGCACGTCTCGGGCGAGGTGGTCCTTGATGAACCGGCGCTCGACGAGAGCAGCGGATTGGCGGCTTCCGGTATCCGCCCGAATCGATTCTGGAGCCACAACGATTCGGGAGACGATCCCCGGCTGTTCGCGTTCGACGCGCGGACGGGACGCAAGACCGCGGAGTGGCGATTGCGGGGGGCCGAAGCGGTCGATTGGGAAGACATGGCTTCGTACCGGGAGGGGGACGTCGCGAGGCTCCTGGTGGCCGATTGCGGGGACAACAACGCCGAGCGACCGTCGGTCCGTTTGTATCTGTTCGACGAGCCCGATCCCGATGGTCTAGGCGACTCCGATGGTCCAGGCGACTCCGATGGTCCAGGCGAGATCGTCCGGTACCGTCGGATCGACGTCGAGTATCCCGATGGCCCCCGCGACTGCGAGGCGGTCGCGGTGGACCCGAAGCGTGCGGTCATCGTTCTGATCGAAAAAGCGTGGGGGCCGTTGGCGGGGATCTATACGCTGCCGCTTCCCGAGCGAGACCCGCGATCGGAGGCGCGGCCGGGGGGCGAGTTGTCGCGGATTCGGGTTCGGGCCACCCGGGTCGGGACCGTCACCATCCCGTTGGTGACCGCGATGGACCTGGAAGCCGAATCGGGGGAGATTTGGGTCATCAACTATTTCCAAGCGTTCCGGTTCGGCTGTGAACCACGGGACGAAGCGGTCGCGAAACAATTATCGCGAGTCGCCCGAGGGTACGACCTGCCGAGGTGGCGGCAAATCGAAGCGGTCGCCGTGGAGGGGCCGGAACGGGTTTGGGTGACGAGCGAAGGGACCCCGGCGCGACTCGGTCGTGTTGGGGTCGGGGAAAGCGGGGACGGGGACAACGGACACGGGGACAACGGACACGGGGACAACGGACACGGGGACAACGGA
>JAWLFY010000205.1:1542-7698 GCA_041685355.1 Pirellulaceae bacterium
CCGGCGCGACTCGGTCGTGTTGGGGTCGGGGAAAGCGGGGACGGGGACAACGGACACGGGGACAACGGACACGGGGACAACGGACACGGGGACAACGGAACCGGGGACAACGGACACGGGGACGGCGCCCACGTTCCGGATTGATTGCGAAAGGGTTTCTGAGTTGTACGAAGTCGAACAGAAGTATCGGGTCACCGACGCGGGAACGCTCCGCCGGCGGTTGCTGGAGGTCGGCGCGGTCGCGATCGCGCGGGAATCGCACGAGGACGCTTATTTCAACCATCCGTGCCGCGATTTCGCCGAAACCCGCGAGGCGCTCCGGGTGCGGCGTGTCGACGGACGACCGAGCCTGACCTACAAGGGGACGAAGCTTCCGGGGGCGATCAAGGCGCGGCGAGAACTCGAGTGGCGTCTCGACCCCGGCGACCCCGACGGAGAGAAATCGGTGACCCTGCTGGGGCTGTTGGGGTTCCGCCCGATCGCGACGGTTCGCAAGGAACGTGAGTCGTTCGACGCTCACGACGATTTCGGAGCTCTGGTGGTCACGATCGACGACGTCGAGACGTTGGGGACGTTCGCCGAGATCGAGGCGATCGCCGACGAGATTGACGGCGTCGAGGCCGCTCGAGACCGGGTGGCGACGATGGCGGAGAAGCTAACGTTGCGGGAAGCGGAGCCGAAAAGCTATCTCCGGCTAGTGGTCGAGAAGTTGACCGATCAGCAGAATGTTTGACGCGAGGCCTCCGAATCGCCTATGATTTCAAGGCTTCCTAAGCGGCATGACTGTTTCCCTTCCCCGTACAGGAGGGGGAAGCTTGCCGAAAACTTGGCCGGCACTGAAAACATCAGTCGGTTTTGAAACCTCGGCCGGCTCGGAAAAATTCGGCCGGCTCAGTTCGCGAAGAAGTCCCACCTTTCTCTGGAGTAATGCCGAAATGTTGAAGAAAGCCTTTAGTTTTGCCGCCGTCCTTCTCGTCGCTGGTGCGACCGTGTTCGCGGCCGACGTGAAACTGGACGGGGTCAAGTGCGTCGTCGCGCCCCGCGACGCGAAGATGGACAAGTCGGCGGAGTACAAGGAAGGAAACGTCTACTTCTGCTGCGGCAACTGTGCCGGCAAGTTCGCGAAGGATTCGAAGCCGTTCGCGACCAAGGCGAACCATCAGTTGGTTGCGACCACGCAATACGAGCAGAAGGCCTGCCCGTTGAGCGGTGGGGATCTGAACCCCGAAACCGCGATCAAGGTTGCCGGCACGAAGGTCGCCTTCTGCTGCAACAACTGCAAGGGCAAGGTCGAAGCGGCCGAGGGAGAAAAGCAGTTGGAGATGGTGTACGCCGACAAGGCGTTCGAAAAGGCCTTCAAGAAGGCCGAAAAGAAGGGCGATAGCTGAGCCGATCGGCTCGTCATCGCGATTTGCGAACCGTGATCCTCTTCACGTTTCGTGATGACTGAACATCGAGACTGGCGGTCGACGCGATTCGGCCGCCAGTTTTTTTGTGCGCGCCGACGATCGAGGGTGGCGGACGATCTCGCTGTCAAAACGTGTTTCGATTCGAAACGCGTTCTCAGGCGGCGGGTTCCTGTTGCCGGCCGGCGACGAGTTCGTCCTCGACCGATTCGACGACGTCGGGCCCGATCCGCGGGAGCCGATGCGAGGCGGCAATGATCAACGCCCACTCCGCCATCCCGGCGATCGCGGCGACGCGGCCCTCCCCGATCTCGTGGAGCCGGACGATCGCCGTGTCGGTGAAGATCGTCCCTCGAGCCCCGGCCCGCCGAAGCGCCGCGTGGACAAAGTCGATCGAATCACCGAGCGACCACGGGGTCAGCTCGATCCGGAGCGGACAGTGTCCCAGTCGGACGGCGAGACGTGGTGCCGCGACGGGATCGGTTCCCAACACGACCGAGAACGCTTGGCCACGATCGAGTAGCTCGCGGGCGACCGTCGCCGCCGCGGCGCCGGCGCGATCGACCAGCCACACGGTGCGGACCGATTGCCGGGTCCCGGCGTCGATCGCGGCATGGACGCAGTCCCGGGGATCACCGATCCGGATCCCGAGCCGCAAGGCGTCGGCGAGGTCGTGATAGACCCGGCGAGGGGCGTCTCGATCGCCACGGGTGATCAGCGGCTCGATGGCACAGTCCCCGAAGCCGCTGCTTCCGGCGACGTGTCGGAGCAGCCTTGTCATCCCGCACCCGCTGGGGCTGAGCAGGATCCCCGCCGGCATTCCGCCCGCGATCAGCGTGTGAAGCCTCGCGATCGCCTCCCGCTGGGGCCCGCCGGTGAAGAAATGCGGCTCGGCCGGGGCCGCGTCAGGGGATCGCCACGTCGACGCGGACGAGTCCCGAAACGGGGGCGACAGGAGCGACCAATGTTGCAAGTAATCCATGAGGGCTATCATCGGCAAATTCGACCCGTCGACTTGATCGCCAGGCCGGCTCCCGACCCGATTCGCGACGCGATGACCCGACGCTACTTCGCCCCCGACCTGCCCGCCGCCGGGGGATTGATCCCGCTCGACGAGACCGAGGCTCGTCATGCGAATCAGGTGATGCGGGTCACCCCCGGGGACCGCGTCACGTTGTTCGACGGCCGCGGGCACGAATCGCCCGCGACGGTGGTCCAGACCGGCCGCCGCGAATGTGTCTGCGAGGCGGAACCGGCCTCGGAAGTCGATCGCGAATCCCCGTTCCGGCTGACGATCGCGACGGCGCTCCCCAAGCCGGATCGCGCCAAGGAGATGGTCGAACGGTTGAGCGAGCTTGGCGTCGACGAACTCGTCCCGCTAACCACCGAACGGACCCAGCGTCCCCCTTCGGCGAGCCAAATCGCCAAGCTGCGGCGTGGCGTGATCGAGTCGTGCAAACAGTCGGGACGAAACCGGCTGATGTCGATCAGCGACCCGGTGACCTTCGACGAGTCGCTGCAACGGACCGTCGCCCCGACCGAACCTGTTTCTCGCATGCGGCCCAACTCTCACGCGCGGCTAGGTTCGGAAGCGGCACCGCCACGGCGCTGGATCCTGACCCCCGACGCGAGCCCAACGGCGGGCGAATGGGCGGGCGATCGGGGGGACGATTTGGGCGGTCTCGGATTGCCGGGCGGGGACGGCGTCCGAGCGGTGGCGTGGATCGGGCCGGAGGGCGGTTGGTCGCCATCGGAGCTGGAACAGGCATTCGCCGCGGGGCTGACCCCGATCGGGCTGGGGCCACGGGTCTACCGGATTGAAACCGCCGCCGCCGCGATCGCCGCGATCGTCTCGTTCGCCGCGGCCATCCCATTCGCCACGGACGTCGTAAGGAAGGACTCCTAAGAGCAACGGTCGGGAAATAGCTGACGCGCTCTCTCATCCTCTAGCGGAACGGCGCGGGCCGTCCGGTCCCACCGCTCGGCGTGGCTGTGCGGCCGAGCAAGACAAGCGGACGAAACCGCGAGCGTTCAGGTCGGCCCAAACACCTTGACTCCACTCCTTCCGCGGAACTCGGTGGACAAATCGGTCGGAGCCAACGGTCAACCGAGCAGCGACTTCAGCGGTGCCGAGGCGATCCCGCGGCCAGACACCGGTCCTTCCGATTCGGACGTCGCTTCGGGCTCCTCCGCTTCCGACCCTTGGGTTTCGGGCTCGCCCGATTCGTCTCCGGCGTCGCCGCTGAAGTGGATCCCGACCACCTCACCGTCGTCGTTGAGCAGCGGGGCTCCCGAGGTGGCGTGCAGCGACAGCCGTTCGTTTTCGAATTCGTAGCGGAGTTCGCCGTCATCGCCGACCGACGTGATCGTCGCCTCGTGGCAGGTTTGGCTGGGGGGCGCCCCCGCGAACACGGCGGTCACCAACCACACGGTGTCCCCTTTCGACGCGGGCTGATCGGCGAGATGAAGCGGCCGCAGCCTCTTCTCCGCCGGCCCGCCGGTGACCACGATCAGCTCCTGGGCGGCCAAATCGTCGGACGGGCTTTGCTCCACCGGTGAAGCGGATCCCTCGTCCGGCTCACCGGACGACGTCGACGTTGGCGACGCTGAAATCTCGACCGGCTGACCGGCCCGGAGCGTCCCGTCGGTCGCCCCGAACGCGTCGGTGAGCCACACCTCGGTGACCGACGCCCGTGCCGCGGCGGGGTTTTCCGGCTTCGCCAACCCGGTCTCCGGACCGATCAGGCGGAGTGAAGTCACCAGTCGTGGCGGGGCGTCCTTCTCGGCAGCGACGGCGAACGCGGTGCCCACGATCTCGCTGGGCGTGTGGTCCCCGAGTGTGGTCGAGAAGAAGGGCCGCCAGACGGAGTAATCGGGAACGTCGGGGCCGATTTGGGGGGTCGGTGTCCGTTGGCCGCCCGCCTGGGGTGTCGTCGACTCGAAGCGGCCACATCCGGCGCCGCCCAAGGTCGCGACGGCGAAAGCCCCGGCCAAGACCGGCATGGCGGAACGAGAGGGGATGAGGGAGCGGAATGGGTCGATCATCGATCTCACTTGTGCGGCAGATGGCAAAGAAAAACACGCCCGGCAACGGCGCCGGGCGTGTGATCGTCAATCGTCTCGGTCGGTTCGCGTGATCGAGCGTTGCGGTCAAGCGGTCAGCGGACGGCCACAAGCGGCCGATCGCTCCGCTCAGAGCTCGCTCTCTTCGTCCAGCACTTGCTGGTCCTGCTCCTCGATCTCTTGCTGGACGTCGTCGGTGATCTCCACCGGCTCGGGCTCACCGCATCCGCTGAGAGAAAACGTCAACATCGCGACGGCAACCGAAAACAAGCACGTTCGAATCAGGGACATAAAGCAACCAAACTTTCTTCGTTACAGGGTGGAATCGTCGATCACCTCGCCGTCGTCGATGAGGCACATCCGCATCCACGTCAGCGGGTCGACACTGAAGGAAAAGAACCGAACCGAACCGTCGGCGAACGCGGCGTTCAGGCCGCCCGAGTGGGGACCGCCGAAGTAGCGGTTCCAGTTCGTCCGCTGACCGGCGTCGCGGTCGGGGGCGTAGGTGTTCCGGTCCGACTTGGGCGGGAAGTGCCACCGCACGACGCACTCGTCCCAGCCGGCGTTGTTCCAGCGTTCGTTGTCGCCGCCGTCCCGACCGTGCTCGAGCGGGTTGAGCGCCTTCTCGGCCCACACGATCGACATGCTCGTCCCGTCGGTGAAGTCCGCGAGGACCCGTTTGTCCCCGTCTCCCGGCCAGATGATCGCGCCTTGACGGCCGCGGGTCAGGCCGCCGTTGGGCCGCGTCCGCGTCCCTTGGGCGGGGCGTCCGAGCGGCGCTTCGGGAGTGAAGTTCACACGCGAATCGGGCCGTCCGTGATAGTACCCGGCGTTACTCGCGTAGTCGGTCCGTCCGAACTTGGCCGAGCCGTAACCGGTCGGCGGACGGCGGCTCGGGCAGTAGAACCCCGGAACCAAAATCTGGGCGACATCGTTTTCGCCGGAGTTGTTCGGCGTGACATACCGCCAAGTCGGCGCGGCGTCGAAGCCAACCTCATAAATGTTGTCCCCTTCCATGAAGGGAAGAATCTTGTACTGAGCTGTCCACCCGTCCCGATTCGCCGCCCGACAACAAACGTTGTTGCTCGGATACCCTGACGGGTTCGGCGCCCCGCCACCGGTGACCGCGTTGGGGTGTCCGTCAAACGGGCCCGGCGTAATTTGCTTGAACGTACTTTCGTAGTTCAACGTCGCCAAAATCATTTGACGCAGGTTGTTCGAACACTGCATCCGGCGGGCAGCCTCCCGGGCGGCCTGGACGGCCGGTAACAACAGACCGACCAAAACCCCGATGATGGCGATCACCACCAACAATTCGACCAGCGTAAAACCCTGTCGCGTGCGATGGGGCGTTCGTCCGCCGAGGTCATGATCGGACCCGGCACGGCCTTGGAACATTACGTTCTCCTCGTTTGAAATTCGGTATTCGGTCAACATCAAAATGTACCCCAACGAAGTTCGGATTTGCCCCGGGCGGTACATCCCGCCGCGAAGTGTTCTGTAAAAACCCCCGGAAAGTATCTTCAAACCGTCGTGTCGAAAATCCGTCTTGAGTTTTATTAACGTCTTCTTCAACGAAACGGACCGAAGGGCGTTTGGCGACTCTTTAAACGGCCTTAATAACAACAGCCCCGGTGGCGTTCCTCACCCCCTGACGGCACGGCGTTCGGAGACGGTCTCCTCGCCC
>JAWLFY010000052.1:0-30027 GCA_041685355.1 Pirellulaceae bacterium
GTTCGATCTGGCGGCGGTCCCCTGGTACGGGCTCGCGTCTCGGCCGCTCGCCGGCGGAGAGTCCGACGGGGTTCCGGGGAGCCAGCAAGCGGGCGGAGGGGAGACGGGCGACGGGGATGCGAGCGGCGACACGTCATGTGGATCGCCCCCGCGACCGTCGCGGAGTCTGCATTACGCCGCGGGGGATTTTTATTTGCAGGATGCCGGGTCGTTGTTAGCGCTTGCGGCGTGCGAGGCGGATCGCGAGATCCCGTGTTGGTTCCCGGCCGACCGGGCTGCGTTGGCGTGCGATTTGTGCGCCGCGCCGGGAGGCAAGGCGACGGCGTTGGTCGAGGCGATCGGGGAGCGGGGGTTCGTTTTAGCCAACGAGTCGATCGCGTCCCGTGTCCCGCCGCTGGCATACAACTTGGCCCGGACCGGTTCGGACCGTTATGCCGTCGCGTCGGCGGACCCGGCGAGATTGGCCGAGCGGTTGGCGGGGGTTTTCGACTTGGTTCTCGTCGACGCGCCGTGCAGCGGTCAGGCGTTGATGTCGCGTGGCCGCCAGAGTGAGTCTTCGATCGCGTCACGGCAGATCGAGCACAGCGCCGCGCGGCAGCGTCGGATCTTGGCGTCCGCGGTCGAGCTTCTTCGCCCCGGGGGGATGCTGGTGTATAGCACGTGCACGTTCGCCGAGGCGGAGAACGAGGCGCAGATGCGCCAGCTCCGGGAATCGTTCGGGATGGAACCGGTCGCGGTGCCACGGCTCGCCCCCTACGCGTCGGACTCCCCGGACGCGGACGGCTGCTACCGGCTGTGGCCGCACCGTCACGCCACCGCCGGTAGTTTTGCTGCCGTGATGCGACGTCCCGGGCTCGCCGCGGAGGTTGGCGGCGCGGAATCGAACCGGCTCGACGCGACGGCGATCGGAGCCCGGGCCGCGGACGCGACCGCCAAGAAGCGACGGCCGAAGAAACGACGGAAGGGGAACCTTCAAGACTCGCCAGAGGGTCTCGGGAAGGGGCCAGCGGGGGAAGTCACCGCCGGTGACTTGGAGTCGTGGTTCGGCCGCGTCGATCGGGTTCGGCTGCAGCCGGTCGGTGGGTCGCTGATCGGGTGGCCGGATGACGCACCGGATTGGGCCGAATCGGTGGCCCTCAGCGGGCCCGAGTTGGCGTACCGGACGGGTCGAACGTGGAAGCCGGCTCACGGGGCGGCGGTGCGACGTGGAGCGAGTTCGCGACGCCCCAAGACGGTCGCGCTCGATACCGAAGCGGCGACAAGATTCCTCGCCGGTGAACCGATCCCGCTTTCGGAGCGGGGCTGGCACGTCGTGACTTGGCGGGGGAGACCGCTGGGGTGGGTCAAGGGGGACGGTCGCCAGGGGAAGAACCATCTCCCGGCGGCGGCTCGCGTCCGCATCGATTCTGGGGACACGCGTGTCTGATCTGGGCGGTTGATCTGGACGGCTGATCTCGACGGCTGCTGGACCCACCATGGTCTGCACGGCCTCTTCCGCGATCTCGGTCGCAGTCAAGTCGACCACACGGATGCCGTCGCGTTGATGTCAACGAAGTCACACGCGGAGGAAGTCACACGCGGAGGTCGTTTCCAAGTTTGTGTGGGGGGTTCGCCGAAGCGCGGGGGAACGATCCGGTCCCTCGGCGTTGACCGCATCCGTCTTTGATGCTGAGGATTTTTCGCATTATTCGGGTTTTCCCTCGAGTTGCGCCCGGCATTTGCTCCTTTGGTTCCATGAACCACGTGCTTCGGCCATCGGCCCATCGAACGCGGGCTCTTAGGGCGGCCGACGTTGGCGACGGGGCGCATCGTCGTTAGTCCGCGTGATCACGGAAAACACAGACCGAAATGAAGCCATGAAACGTCCGACTCGATCGTCAATGCTGTTCGTTGCGGCCGCGTTCTTACTATGCACCGGTGCCGAGCTGTTCGCCCAACGTGGGCGGAGCGGCGGGGACGAAGGGCGATCCCGAGGCGCGGCGATCGGCGGTGGGCTCCCTTCGCGTGGGGGAGGCCCGTCTCGGGGTGAGGGGCGATCGATCACTCGAGGGCCTTCCGCCACTCGAGGACCTTCCGCCACTCGAGGGCCTTCCGCCACTCGAGGGCCTTCCGCGCCGTCGATGTCGCGGGGCCAGTCCTCCTCTCGCGGCCCGTCCTCCTCACGGGGCCCGTCGATAATGCGCGGCTTCCAGTCCTCCGGCGGTCCGTCGATCAACCGGGGTCCGTCGATCAACCGGGGCCAGTCGATCAACCGGGGCCCGTCTTCGACTCGCGGCCCGTCTTCGACTCGCGGCCCTTCGACTTCGCGAGGGCCGTCCATCAAGCGTGGCCCGTCGGTTACACGTGGCCCGTCGGTTACACGTGGCCCGTCGATTACACGCGGCCCTTCAGGAACCAGTGGTGACTCGATCACGCGGGGCGATACAGGACGGGGAGGGTCGTCGTTCCAGCGGGGACGTTCGATCCTGCGAGGTCCGTCGGAGGGTATTGGGCCGTCGATCGACCGCAGCGGTTCGAGATCGGGTGACAGTCCGTTCTCGCGGGGTCGTTCGATCACTCGGGGCGATGTCACTCGGGGCGATGTCACTCGGGGCGATGTCACTCGGGGTAACAATTCGGGCGAAGACGTCATTCGACGCGGCCCGTCTGGGATTTCTGGCATTCCTGGGCTTACGCGTCCGAACGACCGATCCGGATCGCCCGCCTCGGACGCGTTTCGCGGCCCTTCGGGCCCTCGGCGGCCGGCGGGGGATCGGGGGGAGAGGGATCGTCGTGGCTCCGACGTTGGCGATCGTCTTGGTGACGCTCGGGGTCCGCGGATCTTACGGGGGCCAGGGTCGGACCGTGACGACGGCGCACGCGGGACGTCAGACTTCCGTCGTGGACGTCCCGCCGACGAATCTCCTTCCGGCGGGCGGACCGATCGCAGGGGCGATTCGGTGGCGGAGGAGATGCGGTCGACCTTGAGGGGACGCCCCGAAGTCACTCGGGGTCGGGACGGGGGATTCGATCGTCGCGATGGCGAGTTTGATCGGCGCGATGGCGAGTCCGATCGGCG
This sequence comes from Pirellulaceae bacterium, assembly GCA_041685355.1. Lineage (GTDB taxonomy): Bacteria > Planctomycetota > Planctomycetia > Pirellulales > Pirellulaceae > JAWLFY01. Next base: position 3,059 of record JAWLFY010000052.1, read on the forward strand.
GGGACGGGGTTCTCGCGATCTGGTCGCACCGGGACAGACATCGCCTCGCGAGCTGATTTCGGGGAACACCAGTCGTCCTGGCCGGCCGGCGAAGATCGGCGGTCGCGGTGGGAACCAGGTCCGGATCGGTGACGCATCCGTTTCGATCGACCAATTCGCCCGTCACTTCGGCGGCCACCGTCACGGCGGCCGTGGGCATTACGGCGGCCGCGACCGTTACGGCTACGGGGATCGCCGCGGAGGCTCGGGGAGTTGGGCCTCGTTCGGGCTCGGGTTCGGGCTTGGGGTCACCGCGGCGAACTGGAATCGATATTGGTACGACGCCTATCTGCCGCGATATCACCGCGGGTGGTACCGCGGGACGTGGGGCTGGAGTGGCGTTGGCGTTGGTGTCGGCTACGTGCCATGGGTCTACACGTACAGCAATTGGGGTTACAGCCCGCTGGCGTACCGAATGGGATACGTACGGTATGTGAACCCGTACTACGTCCACGTCGGACCGACGGTCGTCTATGACTATCGCCGTCCGATCATCGTCGAGCGTCCTGTGGTCGAGGAGCAACGGCCGGTCGAGGATCAGGCGATCGAACTGCTCGAGGCCGCGCTGCAAGCGTTCTTCGCCACCGACTATGAACAGGCGTTGGGGTTGGTCGACGAAAGTCTACGGATCAACGCGAACGACCCGGCGGCGCATGAATTGCGAGCGTTGGTGCTATTCGCGATCGGTGACTATCGCGGGTCGGCGGCGACGCTCAACGCGTTGCTCGCGGCGTCCCCCGGGTGGGACTGGGCGACGATGCGCGGGTTGTACCCGTCCACCGACGTCTACACCCGCCAATTGCGTGCCTTGGAAGGCTATCGCAACGAGAACCCCCGGTCGGCCGACGCGCGGTTTGTGCTCGCGTATCACTACCTCGTCGCGGGGCATGTCGACGCGGCGGAGCGGGAACTGGGCATGGTCGTACGGCTCGAACCTCGTGACGAAGTTTCGGCCCAGATCTTGGAGAGTTTGCGTGCCGAGGAGGAAGATGGCGAACGGCAAGCGGTCGCGGACGCGCCGCCTCAAGCACGCGACGACCGGCTTCCGGAGCCGGCTACCCGCGAAGCGATGGAGGCAGAAAACCGATCCGGGGACTCCGGACCGATGCCGGAAGTTGTCTTGCCCGGGACTTGGCTGGCGGAACCGGAACCCGACGTCACGATCTCGCTGGAGCTCGACGATTCGAGCCGATTCACCTGGACAGTCACCCGTGACGGCGAGTCGGACACGCTCGAGGGGGAATACTCGGTCAACGGCCCCGTGCTGATCCTGGAGGACTCCGACGGTGGAGCGATGTTGGCGCGGCTCACACCGGAGGGCGAAGACCGATTCCGGTTCGTCATGGTCGGCTCGCCGGAAGACGACCCGGGTCTGGCGTTCCAGCGGCGACGCTGATGGGTTGTTCGCGGTCTCACGGTCCGCGAACGTTATCAGGGCTCGATGCAGGGGTATCGGGCCGTGTCGTCGGTCACGCGTGGGCCTGTTGAAGGGTCATGCGAAAGGGGTGATGAAGGCAGTTTCGGGTGGGCGCGGGTGGCTACAATGAAACCGACCGAGCAGAATGAAATGCTTCCCACCCCATCATCCCACCCCAAACATGACCATGCTTCGCGGTGACCGGGCGACGGTCCTGGTGGCGATTTCTCTTCTCGCCCCCGTTACGGTTTTGAGCTTGCCGGCCGACGCGGCGGCTGACGACCTTTCGGCGCCCCACTATACCCGCGACGTCCTGCCGATCCTTGCGGAGCATTGCTTCGCGTGCCACGGCACCGACGAGGAGACGCGTGAAGCGGGTCTCCGACTCGACCGTCGTGAGGCGGCGATCGATTTCGGCGCGTTCACGCCGGGGGACGCGGAATCGAGCGAATTGGTGTCGCGGATCGTGAGCGACGATCCGTATTTGGTGATGCCGCCGCCGGAGACGAAGAAACCGCTCAGCGACGACCAGCGTGAGGTGCTCCGCCGTTGGATCGACGCCGGCGCCGAATACGAAGAGCACTGGGCGCTGCTCCCGCCGCGTCGTCCGTCGTCTCCTGACGTCGCACGCCCCGAGTGGGTCAAGAGTCCGATCGACCGGTTCGTGCTCGCGAAACTGGACGAGCTCGGTCTCGAACCGGCTGCCGAGGCGGAACCGCGGGTGTTGTTCCGCCGGCTGCACCTCGACATCACCGGGCTTCCGCCGTCCCCCGACGCGGTGAACACGTTCGTCGACGCGTATCGGCGGCGGGGTGATGCGGCGTTATCAAAATGGATCGACTTGTTGATGGACCGCCCGGCGTGGGGCGAGCACCGTGCGCGGTATTGGCTCGACGCGGCCCGCTACGGCGACACGCATGGGCTGCACTTTGATAACTATCGTGAGATGTGGCCGTACCGTGATTGGGTAATCCGAGCGTTCAACGCGAATCAACCGTTCGACGAGTTCACCGTCGAGCAACTCGCCGGCGATCTGCTCCCCGACCCGAGCGAAGACCAATTAATCGCGACAGGGTTCCAACGTTGCAACATCACCACGAACGAAGGGGGCACGATCGACGAGGAGAACTTAGCGAACTATGCGTCCGACCGGGTGCAGACTTTCGGGTGGGTTTATCTCGGGCTGACGACGAACTGTAGCCAGTGTCACGACCACAAGTTCGACCCGATCACGATGCGGGATTACTACGGGCTCGCGGCCTACTTCCGCAACACGACCCAAGGCCCCAAGGACGGCAACGTGAAGGACGGTCGCGGGCCGGCGTTGGTCGTGCCGACGGACGAGGACCGGCCGCGTTGGGAGGCGCTTCCCGACGAGATCGCGGCGGCGGAGCGGCGCCGCGAAGAACGGAAACAGGAGGCCCGTCCCGCTTGGAAGGAGTGGCTCACGACGTTCACCCCCGAATCCCTCGAAGAGCGACTCTCCGCGGACGAATTGGTGTTGCATCTGCCGCTGACTCAGGGGGCAACGAAGGACGAAGCGGACGAGGTGGATGTTGGCGATGGCGCGTCGAACGCCGACGTCGCGTCGGGCGTTTCGGTCGCGAGTCGTGTCCCATCGGATCGGAGCTTTTCCGTTCCTGCCGACTTGACGTGGACGTCGGACGGCAAGCTTGGGCCGGCACCCCAGTTCGCGTCCGGCGCGACGATCGAGCTCGGCGATTTTGGCGATTTCGACCGTGACGACGCGTTCACCGTCAGCGTTTGGGTCAAGACCGCGAAGGCGGACGCGTCGGCCGGGATCGTCGCGCGGATGGACGAGAAATCGGCGCACCGGGGTTGGGACCTGTGGCAAAACGGCCGTTCGTTCTCGATGCACCTGATCGATTCGTGGCCCGACAACGCGATCAAAGTCAGCACCCAAAGGAACGTCGTGAAGCCGGGCCAGTGGCAACACGTCGCGGCGGCGTACGACGGATCGGGGAAGGCATCGGGCGTCAAGATCGTCATCGACGGTCAGGACCAACCGATCAAGGTGGACCGCGACACGCTCGGCCGTGACGCCTCGACCCGTTCGGAGACGAGTTTGCGGTTAGGACAACGAAGCGACGGTGCGGTGTTCGACGGCGGATCCGTGCAAGACCTGCGACTGTACCGCCGCGTCCTCGGCGTTGACGAAGCGAAGCGGATCGCCGACGCCCCCGCGATCCGAGAGATCTTGGCGATCGCCGACGCCGAACGGAGCGGCACGCAGCGGGCCGTTCTGTTTCAGCATTACCTGGCGCACCATGACCCCGATTATCCGCGGCTCGTCCGGAGCGTTCGCGACCTGGAAGCGGAGCGTGAGGCGATCCGTCAGCGAAGCCCGGTCACACACATTCAAGAAGAGAAGCCGGATTCGAAGCCGACCGCGCACATTTTGATGCGAGGCGAATACGACAACCCGGGCGAAGAGGTCACCGCCGCCCCGCCGGCGGCGCTTCACCCGATGCCCGAAGGCGTTCCGAACAATCGCCTCGGGTTGGCGCGCTGGGTCGTCGACCCGGCGAACCCGCTCACGCCACGCGTCACGGTCAACCGGTTTTGGCAGCAGGTATTCGGCCGAGGCTTGGTGGAAACGGTCGAAGACTTCGGAGTGATGGGTGCGATGCCGTCCCATCCCGAACTGCTCGACTGGTTGGCGACCGAGTTCCGCGACGAGGGGTGGGACGTCAAACGGCTCTTCAAGCAGATCCTCATGAGCGCGACGTATCGGCAAGCGGCCGTGGTGACGCCGGCGAAGTTGGAGGTCGACCCGGACAACATGTGGCTGTCGCGTGGACCTCGCTACCGGATGGACGCCGAGATGGTCCGCGACGCGGCGTTGGCGATGAGTGGGCTACTATCGAAAAAGATGTACGGCCCTGGCGTGAAACCGTACCAACCCGAGGCGGTCTGGAGCGTCGTCGGACTTCCCAGCGGCAACACGCGGAACTATGACCGGGACGACGGCGAAGCGTTGTACCGTCGGACGGTTTACAGCTTTTGGAAACGGATGGCCCCGCCGCCCAACATGGAAGCGTTCAACGCCCCGAGCCGCGAGGTTTGCACCGTCCGACGCGAGCGAACCAACACGCCGCTCCAGGCGTTGGTGACGCTGAACGACACGCAGTTTTTCGAAGCCGCGCGCCGGCTCGCCGAAGAGGTGCTGCGCTCGCCTGCGGGCGGAAGCGATGAACGGATCGACCAGATCGCGATGCGCGTGCTTGGACGGTCATGGTCCGACGAAGAGCGGAAGCTGTTGCGTGACGACCGACGAGCCTATCTGGAACACTACGAGGCCCACCCGGCACAGGCTGCCGAGGTGGTGGCGGTCGGCGAGTCGGCACCGACCGACGCGATCCCCGCCCCGGAGTTGGCCGCGTGGACGATGGTGTGCAACCAAGTCCTGAACCTGGACGAAGCGATCACCAAATGATTTGGAACGAACCGACACGAGGACGTATCGATGAACCGTGATCCCCAACCGAACCTGCTTTCGAACCGGCGGCAATTTTTTGCCAGCGGCCGGAACGTGCTCGGTTCCGCCGCGCTCGCGTCGTTGCTCGGGAACCGGCTCGCGGGCGCCGCCAATGGCGAACCGATCGGTCCGCACTTCGTCCCCAAGGCGAAGCGGGTGATCTATTTGCACATGGTCGGCGGCCCGTCCCAGATGGACCTGTTCGACTACAAGCCGGTGATGAAGGATTGGTACGACAAGGAGCTCCCCGATTCGGTACGGATGGGTCAGCGTTTGACGACGATGACCAGCGGCCAGGCTCGGTTCCCGATTGCCCCGTCGAAGTACAAGTTCAGCCCGGCCGGTGAATGCGGGCTGTGGATGAATACCGAGCTCCTTCCGAACCTCGCCAAGAAGGTTGACGAGATTTGCTGGATGCGGAGCCTTCACACCGAGGCGATCAACCACGAGCCGGCGATCACCGCGTTGCAAACGGGGAACCAGGTCACCGGTCGGCCCTGTCTCGGGTCGTGGGCCTCGTACGGGCTGGGATCGGACAACGAAAATCTGCCGTCGTTCGTCGTGTTGGTCGCGGTGCCGACCAACCGGGAACAGGAGCAAGCGATTTCAGGACGTTTGTGGAGTTCCGGTTATCTTCCGGGGCAGCACGCCGGCGTCCGGTTTCGCAGCCAAGGGGACCCGATCCTGTACATCAACAACCCGCCCGGCGTCCCCGATTCGATCCGCGGCCGCTCGATCGAAGGGATCAACCGGCTGAACGAAGTCAACCATTCGCTGCTCGGCGATCCCGAAACCGAAACCCGGATCCGTCAATACGAGATGGCGTTCCGGATGCAGGCGAGCGTTCCCGAGCTGACCGACATCGCGTCGGAACCGGGGCACACGTTCGAGCTATACGGGGAAGAAGCGAAACAACCGGGGTCGTTCGCCAACACCGCGTTGATGGCCCGGCGACTCGCCGAGCGAGGCGTTCGGTTCGTCCAGGTCTACCACAACAACTGGGACCATCACTCGAACGTCTCGGGCCGCCTTCCGAGCCAGTGCAAGGACGTCGACCGGCCGTGTTACGCCTTACTCGAAGACTTGAAGCAACGTGGGATGCTCGACGACACGCTCGTGATTTGGGGCGGCGAGTTCGGGCGGACGATCTACACCCAAGGCCGGCTGACACGCGATAACTACGGACGTGACCATCACCCCCGATGCTTCACGATGTGGATGGCCGGTGGCGGTTCCAAACCGGGGACGATCTACGGGGAGACGGACGACTTCTCCTACAACATCGTCAAGGACCCGATCCACATCCGTGACTTCCACGCCACGATCCTGGACTTGATGGGGTTCGACCATCAACGGTTCACGTACAAATACCAGGGTCTGAATCAGCGTCTGACGGGCGTCGAACCTGCCCACGTCATCGGCGATCTGATCGCCTGATGATACCGATGGCAGGTCGTGCATCGGTCGGGGGCGCCACCCCGATCGTGGCAACTGGAGCACGCGGACAACGGCAGCGGTTCGAATTCTCGCGGATGCCCTGACTCGCCGGTCAGCGACGTCTCCCGCGACGGGCGTGGCGAAGCGACTTGATGACAATGCCGGCAATCGGCGAGCGTCCGGATACTCAAGTGCGGGCCGTGCGAAAAACGCGTGAAGCCTCGTCCGACTTGTTGTCCCGCCTCCGCCCGCCATTTCCCTCGAGACGCGAGCACCGGTCGGTGACACTTCAAGCACGACTGGACCGCCGGTTCGCTGGTCAGCGCCGCGCGGATCGCGTCGTCATGAGGGAGGTCTCGGGCGATTTCGATCAACGCGACGAGTACCCTGTCGGCGTGGCCGGCGGGGCGATAGCCGATCGACATCGCGGCGTCGTCACGAAACCACCCGCCCAGCGGTAGCATCGCGGCGGGGGCAAAACGGTCTCGGGTCGGCATGAAGCCGTTCGGGTTCCCGTCGTCTCCATCGATCGAAGGCGTGTCGACCGACAGCAACGGCTCATGCGTCTGCGAATCGCGAAGCGGGTCGTCATCGGCCGCAAGCAGATCGTCGTCGCGGGAGAGCAATTCGTCATCATCGGTTAACCGGTTTTCGTTGAGGGGGTCGTTCACCAACGGAGATTCGTTTTCCGAAAAAGATTCGTCAGACGCGAGGCCGTCGTCGGAGTCTTCCATCGAGGCGGATCCCACCGGTGCGGCGGATCGGGCTTGCTCCACGGGTGGCGGGTCGGCGAACGAGGCATCGCCGGCGAACGAGGCATCGCCGGCGAACGAGGCATCGCCGGCAAACCAGTCATCGAACGTGGCGGCCACGAGTTGTGGCGGTAGCGACCGCGCCAGCGGCTGGCGGGCTTGTTGCGAGACCCCGACCGACTCGAGCCGTCGAAGGACGGCCGGTTGCCCTTCGTCGGCGATCGACCGCATCAGCTGGCGAAATGCCGCGGCGACGCGTCCCGCCGCGACCACTTGCTCTCCATCGCGATCGTCGATCCGGGCGAAGTCTGCTCCGGGAATGCTGCCGATCGCGCCCCGGGCCTCGACATCGGCAGCGAGCAACAATTGCATCAACGGTGTCAATTTCCCGTCCCAGAAACCGGTCGCCCGCTCGGGCCAATCGCCGACAAGCGAAGCCGTCTCGGGTGGCAAGCTGGGCATGGAAGCGAGCACGAGCCCGGCGTCGGACGCGGCGCGGAGCGATGCGTCGTGACACGCGCTGCATCCCCGTTCGTAGCTCGGCCCTCGCGCGAGTCGGCCGCCGTCTTGACGCTGGTGACATTGGCCGCAATCGAACGCTTGCGGCGGGCCGTCCGCGGCGTTGTCGCGAAAGTGGATGCCGGAGTGGGTCGCGTGATCGAACACGATCTCGCCGCCTTGGCCGTACGGCCAATCGTCCCACCAGGGGTGGCCGTTGGCGAACCGTCCGAACCGATCCGCGTGGCACGTTTGGCACTGACGATCCGAGATATCGAGCAGGCTTCCGCCGCCGCCCTGATGCTCGCGGTGGCAAACGGCACATTCGATCTGGTCGGCCGGTGTCGCCCGGCCTGGCAGACGATCGTGCCACGAGTCATTGCGGAGGGCGTTCGACGCGAGCCGGATCTGACGGAGATCGGCGGCGGGCAGTTGGTGGGCGAGTCTGGCGCGGTCTCGGTCGATCGTTTCGTGGTGACAATCGAGGCAGCGATCGGTCATATCGACGCCGTCGTGGGCATCTCCGCCGAGTCCGAACCAGGCTCGCGGTTCGAGCGAGGCCGATTCGTGACACGACGCACATTTCGCATCGTCCAACGTCCCCGCCAAGATTTGGGCGTGCGGTGTCGCCAGCGGGCCGGGTCGAAACAGCCGCGCCGGATCGATCAGCGTCATCGCGATTCCCGTGGCGATCACGCACGCCGCGAGCAGCCCGATCGACCACCGCCGGCGGTTCGCATGCCATCGTGGCCGCGGTCGACACGCGTCGCCGAACGGGCATCGGCCGTTGCCGTCGGGGCCCCGGGGGCAACCGTCGGCGGGCCGTTCGCAAACCCAACGGTCGCCAGGACGATCGATCGGCGGCGGTTCCGGCAAGGGAAGATCGTCACGTCGCATGAAACCGCCACACCAATGCCACGTGAAGGACGCTGCCGAGCAGCACGAGCACCGACAGCACGGCGTGGAATACGACCCACACGCGGAGTCGCAACTGCATCGCGTACTGATAATCCAAATCGTCGCGGCGACGCACGAGCGCCGCCAACCGTCCGGCCGCATCGCGTCCGTCGCCGTCGAGGTACCGATCCAACTCGCCCAGTCCCGCCAGCAAGCGTTGCCGCCGGGTCCCGCGGGGCGCGATCAAGTAACTCCGCGGTGGTGGCCCCATGAAAAACGGCCGTAACGCCGCGCCGTAAAAATCTTCTAACACCGCGATCGATGCCGGCTCGGTCAACGAACGGCCCCAATCCGCGGCCGCCGTCGCGATCTGTTCACGGTGCCAAGCGAGCTGGTCAAACCGTGGCTGGGCCTCGGTCGCGTTTAACCGTTTCGGAATCGTCCGGCTCGCGAAGATCCCGTACACGCCGCTGGCGGTCGCCAACAGGAACAAAACCGAGAGCGTGCCTTCGAACATCCCGTCGGCGATCAGGGTCGGGACATGCATCGCGTACACGCCCGCCGCGAACAGCCCCGTATAGAGGTGGATTTGGGTCCACGTACTGACGTTCCCCAGCGGCAGCACGGGAATCCGCCGCCGGATTCCCAGCAACATCAAGCTCAGCACCGCCGCCATCAGTGTCGCGCCGGTGACCCACGCCGGATTGGCAAGCCGCGTTTCCGCGACCCAGGCCGCCGCGGCAACGACGGCGATCGCCGACCCGGTCACCACGATCGAGAGCGTTCGGCGGAGTCGAAACGAGGGCTTGCGAAACGAAAGGGCATTGGGCACCGGGCTCAGCTCCGTCGTTCGAGCCACGCGTCGAGCGGCCGCGAGTCGCTCAGGTCGAGCCGCACGAGCGCGTCGTGGGGGCACGCCGCGACGCAAGCCGGGCCGGACGGGCTGGCGTTACAGCGATCGCACTTTGTCGCCTTCGTGATCGGTTTCCCGGTCGCCTCGTCGCTGTAGACGCGGCCGTCACGATCAACGATCTCGACCATCTGAATCGTGTCGTACGGACATGCCGCCGCGCAGACGCCACAGCCGACGCAGATCGGCTCGTGGATCTCCACCACCCCGGTCGACGGGTCTCGGGCGATCGCGCCGGTCGGACAACCGATCATGCACACCGGATCGGTACAGTGCATGCACGCTTGAACGAACTGCAGCTGACCGTGTCGCGGGCCTTGCCGTGCGAAGCGAGGGTTCCCGTCGTGCACGGTCGCGCACGCGCGGACACAATCGTCGCAACGCGTGCACCGATCGAGGTCGATCAGCATCGCGTCTTGACCGTTGTTGAGCCGATGCTGGACGACAAACTCGAGCAGATCGGACCGTTCGAACCGGGTACCCTCGGGCGATCGCGGATCGGGTCCGACGTCCGTCCGTCTGTCGTCACTTCGGGTCGTCCGGCGCCGCTCCTCATTTGCCGGAATCGAATCTTTCGGGCGCGTCGAATCTTTCGGGCGCGTCGAATCCTTCGGGCGCGTCGAATGGCTCGGGCGCGTCGAACCGTTGGGTCGGCTCGATCGGAAGGGAACCGCGGTCCTCCATGTGGCGACCGATTCCGGCAACTCGCTTCGGCGGACGTGTGGCAGGATCTCTTCCGCGACGCACTCCACCGGGATGTGTAAGGTGTCGAGTAGCCCGACGGCCCGCAACGACGCCTGCAGCGGTTTCGACGGTGTGCCCTCGGGCCGCAGCACGTTGTGGGCGATCTCTTCCGATCCGAACAGGTGTCCCTTGCCGATGTAGGCGACGGTCCGGTGGCCGGCCCCGTAGGCCTGGCACACGCGTCCGAAGCCGCTTCGCACGATGACCAACTCGGTCGGTTCGCGACCTTCGTCGGCGACCAGCGGTTCGGATGCGATTTGTTCGGCCGGGGGCAGCCGTCGCGTCTTCCGAAAGTCGGCGTTCCACTCCATCCGTCCGAACGATCGGAGCTCGGTCGCGTCGGCGACTCGCCGCAAGCTGGTTTCGGGAAGGAACCGCAGCAACGGAGTTTCACGGAGGTGGGGGATCAGCCAGTTTGCCCGGTAGTGGGCCTCGAGCCGATCGGAGAAACCGCGGTCACGGCGGAGAGCGCGGAGGCCCTGCCAACGGATTTCCAGCAGGGTCGCCGGCCCGCTCGCCACCACCGTCGCGGTTCGGGGGGAGCGGTACATCGCGGCGACCTCGCCGAACAGTTCGCCGGGCCCGAGCCGCACCGAATCGACCCCGTCGAGGACCGCGTCAAAGTCTTGCAGAAAGATCCGCGGGCGATCTGACTTGTCGGCGAATTCACCCATCGGCTTCGCCGCACCACTCTTCGCCGGACCACCACCCTGCCCTGCCCTACCCCGTGTCGTTGAGTCGTCCTCGGTCCTCGTCCGGCCGGGGTCGATCGCGGCGACTTGCGTGCGGTCACGCGTTTCCGGGTGTCGGCTCCGCCAAATCATCCGCGTGATCGCTCGTGCCCATCCGATCGGTTTGGCGGGGGGTCGCCCGAGGCGTTCCGGCGGGAGCGATCCGACGAACACGCGGACGTCGCCGTCGAGGACCAGGAACGCGCTGTGGCCGTAGTCTCCTTCGCGGACGATCACCTCGCCGGGGAGGGAACGATGGAGCCGGCAATCGTTTCGAAGGATCCCGTCGAGGGGCGTCGAGCGGGGGAACGCGGCCGGATCGAGGGAGGCGAACGGTTCCAAACCGCGCAGCGTTCGCACCACCGCGTCGGTCATCGACGGGTCGAGCGGTTCGTCCCAACGGCGGGGTCGACGCACGGAGATCGAATCGGATCCATCCATCACACGCGTTGCTACCGAGACCCGACCCGCGGCGTCAAGATTAGCAGCATCTTCGGCCGTCGATCGGAATCTGCCTGCGTGACGCAATTGAGTTTAAAAACGACGACGCCTTCCACCACGGTTTTCATCTACGTTCCGAGGGCGGGCTACTCCTGACCGACTGTCTAAGAATCGACATGATCGAGTTGCCCAAGTAGGTGCCGCCGAGCGGTATTCGAGTGATGGAACGAGACGCACGGGCGAAAGATCTGCAGGCCCGGGCGGAGGGTCGTGAGCAGCGTCGTCAGGAAGGTCGTCAGGAAGGACGCGCGGAGGGCGAACTCATCGGTCGCGTGAAGCTGCTTCAGAATCTCAATGGCGACATTCCCGTACAACCGAGGAACTGCTCGCGTTGGGTTCGGAACGGTTACTGGCGATAGAGCAAGATTTTCAGCATCGGTTGCGGGAACGACGGTAGGGAGTGAGTCCCACCAATGCGAACCGTGGCGGATTCCGCCTACGAAGGCTTCCGGCGGACGGGCGGCCGGACCCGACTGAGTCCGCCGTCGACCGAGAACACCTGGCCGGTCACCCAGTCGTTGGTCGGATCGAGCAACCACGCGATCGCCGAGGCGATATCGTCGGGTTCGCCGAGCCGACCGAGCGGGTGCATTTCTTCCGACGCCGTCACCGAGGCTTCGCGGGACCAGATCGACTCGGAGAGCGGAGTTTTCGTCAGCCCTGGCGCGACGACGTTAAAACGGAGCCCCGACGAGGCGTAGGAGGCTGCCGCGGCCATCGCCAACCCGATCACACCCGCCTTCGCCGCCGCGATCGCCTCGTGGCTCGCCATCCCGACCCGGGCCGCCGCCGAGGACATCAGGACGACACTTCCCCCGCCCCGACGCATCGTCTTGGCGGCGCCCCGCACGGTCGCGAAGGAAGACGTCAAATTATCCCGGAGCGTCGCCTGCCAGTCCTCGGCCGACGTCAGGTGGGCCGGCTTCAGCAACAACGAGCCCGCGCAATTGACCACCCCGTCGAGCCGCCCGAATCGCTCCGACGCTTCTTTCAGACACGCCTCGACCTCGTCGATCTCGGACGCCTCGACCCGTTTGGTCGGGCAACCGAGCGACTCGCCGGCGGCCGCGAGCTTCTCCGCCGTCCGGCCGGCGAGCATGACCTCCGCCCCGGCCCCCCGAAGTCGGCTCGCCAGGGCTTGGCCGATGCCCCCTCCGCCGCCGAGGATCACGTAGCCAGGACTCGGCGGTGGATCAGATTCGGGAGATGATTTCGTTGCGGTGGAAGCACGGTCCGGCGTCTCGTCACTCATCGATACCCATTACATTTCATGAATGTTCCAGTGATGCGGCCGGCCGCGTCCGTCCGCGCTGATCGGGGATCAAACCTGTCTCCCGAGAGCTGAACACGTCGGCCGATGCCCCCGAGCGATCGGGATGCGATGCATTGTTGGGGATCATCAAGGTGTCACGCCTCGGGCCATCAAGGTGTCACGTCTTGGGGACTGTCCGGGTCGATCGGGTTGCACCCCATTGGGGAGTGAATGCGACGATGAGCGATTCGAACCGACGCGACCGTCCCTCGAAGGTTTGCGTGCGGAGGGTTATCGAAACGATTCGGCGGTTCCGGGAAATGTCCCGTCTCGGACCGCGGTCCGGTATTCGATGGCGGCTTGCCGGATCGAGGTTCGGATGTCGGCGAACGGGCGGACGAACTTTGGGGAATACCCTGCCGTCAACCCGATCATGTCGTGGGTGACGAGGACTTGGCCCGAGACATGGGGACCGGCACCGATCCCGATCGTGGGGACGTTGACCGCATCGGTGACCGCACGCCCCGCCTCGGTCGGGACGCATTCGATCAACACCGAAAACGCGCCGGCCTGTTCGGCGGCGGTCGCGTCGCGAACCAGACAGTCGACATCGCGGCTGACGCGGTAGCCTCCGTCAACGTGGACGTTTTGTGGGCGGAGTCCGACGTGTGCCATGACCGGGATCCCGGCGTCCACCATCCGTTTGATCCGTTCGGCCTGCTCCGCCCCCCCTTCGAGCTTGACCGCGTGGCATCGAGTTTCCTTCAGCACGCGGGCGGCGGAAGCGACAGTCCGCCGCCAATCGAGTTGCCCCTCGGGGAACGGCAGGTCGACGACCACCAACGAACGGTTCGCCCCCCGCCCGACCATCTCGGCGTGATAGATCATTTGATCGATCGTCACCGGCAGCGTGGTGTCGTGCCCTTGGACGACCATCGCCAACGAGTCGCCGACCAACAGCACTTCGATCCCCGCCTCGTCGAGCAGCCGGGCCGTCGGAAAGTCGTAGGCGGTGAGCATCGAGATCGGTTGTGCCTCCTCCCGCATCTTCTGAAGGTGACGCGTCGTGACGCGGGGTGGGGAGGCGGGCTGAGGTTCAGGCATGGGCGAGTGACATCGACGAGCGACGTCCGTTCGGAGAGAATGCGGGGCGTTTTCAGAACGGGTCGCGGGGACGACCTCGAAGCCCAGGATACGCGACGACGCTTGGCGGGCTCCAGTGGACGGGGCGGGTCAACCCTAAACGGCTTTTTTTGGCGTTCTTGTAACCCGTGCTGCCAATCAATAAAACATCGGCTCGGGAGTCTTTCGTCGCTTCCGATCGGTTCGGTCCACGAGATTCGGTTGAACTTTCATGAGCAGCGTGACGTTGGATGAGGGGTTGGTACGCGGGGAGAGCGTGGCTCGGGTCCTCGATTCGGCCCTCGACGCGGGGGGCGGTCTGATTCGGTTGACGCCGACCTGGGTGCCGCGGTCGTTCCTCCACCCGGGACGACGGATCAAGTTGCACCCTGGGGATTACTACCGGTTCGGCGCCGACCGGGGCGGGATCGACGAGCGTTGGTTCGGCAGCACGACCGAGGCGGCCAACGAGGGGCGGGTATGGCACGAGGGGCTCAGCTTCGGGCTTTTCGAGGGAAAGAAGTTCTTGCTCCGCGACGCGATCGAGGAGCGGGGCAACGATCTCGTCGGCGAGAAGATTTTCGGCAAGTACGGTCGCTGGCCGGTGTACTCGAAGTTCTTCGACAACATGGGGCCGATCCCGCACCACATGCACCAGACGTTCGAGGACGCGAAGCTGGTGGGTCAGGAGGGGAAGCCCGAGAGTTATTACTTCCCGCCGCAACTGAACAACGTCGACAACAATTTCGCCTACACGTTCATGGGGCTCGAGCCAGGGACGGAAAAGTCGGACGTTCGGCGATGCCTGGAAAACTGGAACGAGGGTGACAACGGGATCCTCGACCTGAGCCGCGCGTACCGGCTGCAGCGGGGCACGGGCTGGCTGATCCCGCCCGGCGTGCTGCACGCCCCCGGATCGCTCTGCACGTACGAGCCGCAGTGGGGTAGCGACGTGTTCGGGATGTACCAGTCGATCGTCGAGGGGCGGTACGTGCCGTGGTCGTTACTGGTCAAGGACATGCCCGAGGAGAAGCACCAAGACCTCGACTTCATCGTCGATCAGCTCGTGTGGGACAAGAACGTCGACACGCATTTCAAGCAGAGCAACTATCTGGAACCGATCCGGGACGAATCGCGGAGCGGGGACGGGTTCGAGGATAAGTGGATCGTCTACGGAACGGTCGACGGGGCGCAGCTGTTTAGCGCCAAGGAGCTGACCGTGATGCCCGGCGCGAAGTGCACGTTGAACGACGCCGGGGCGAGCAGCTGGATCACCGTCCAGGGCCGCGGCCGGATGGGGAGCCTTGACCTGCAGACCCCCGCGATGATCCGTTTTGGGGAGAACACGACCGACGAGGTGTTCATCTCGCACGTCGCCGCGACGGCGGGGGTGGAGATCGAGAACACCGGTTCGGAACCGCTCGTGGGGCTCCGTTACTTTGGTCCTGACACCCACGCCGATCTGCCCAAAGCCGGTAGCTGAGCTTGCGACGGACCGCGAGGCGTTGTCCCGACCCGGCCAACCACAGCCGGGCCCCGATTTACCACCGAATTCTCCCGTAAGGATCCTGACATGGCTGAGCACCCGAACCAATTTCCGAAGTTGCACAACGCCGTCTGGCCCGGCGTGGTCGGCAAGGGGGGCGACGACAACGACCCGTGCATCGAGCTGGACGAGATGCTCGACTTGACCGCCGCGGCCGAGGTCGACGGGCGAAAGTTCGACGGTGTCGACGTGTTCCTATTCGACCCCCATATCTCGATCGATGCCACCGACGAGGAACTCGAAGCGGTGGCCGAGAAGGTCAAGAGCCGGGGACTGGTGATCGGAAGCGTCGTCGCCCCGGTGTGGCCTCCGACCGGCGGCGGCAGCGCCGCGGGCGATTCGGACGAGATCGACGCGTTCCTGACCCAGGTCCGCAAGGGCTGCACGATCGCCAAGCGGTTCCGCGAACTCGGCGTCCGCCCCTACGGGGTCGTGCGGATCGACAGCGGGATGCCGACGGCGGAATGGGTCAAGGACCCGGAGGGAAATCAATCGAAGATCGCCGACACGTTCAAGGCGGCTTGCGACATCGCCGAGGAGTACGACGAACGGTTGGCGGCCGAAGGGGAAATCTGCTGGGGCGGGATGCACAGTTGGAGGAAAATGGTCGACCTGCTCGAACGCGTCGGTCACCCCGAGCGGCTCGGGTTCCAGGCCGACATGGCGCATACGTTGCTGTATTTGCTGGGTTACAACGCGCCCGAAGACGCGATCCTCCCCGCCGACTTCGATTGGAAGGATACCGAAAAGAAGAACGCGGCGTTAAAGGAACTGACGCACGCCCTGCGGCCTTGGACGATCGACTTCCACGTCGCCCAGAACGACGCAACCGTTCACGGCACCGGATCGCACGACAAGACCGGTCGGCACTGTTTGCCCGAAGACCCCAGCGGCAAACTCGACATTCCCCACGACGCCGGGTATTGGCTCCGAGACGAGCACGGCGACGTGCTGCAGAATTGCCGCCATATCTGCTGGGACGGTTGCATGTTCCCGAACGACGTGATGGGACGAGAGGAGACGTGGAACCAGATCCTTTCCGCGATGCTCTCGGTCCAAGACGCCCACGGGTGGAACGAGTCGTAACCTGGCCGGTTTCTTGCCTCCCGAATTCCCCACACACGAGATCGACGACGTGAAACCACTCAACATCGGCATGATCGGTTACGGCTTCATGGGCCGCACCCACACCAACGCCTACTGTCAAGCGCCTCACTTTTTCCCGTCGGAGTACCGCCCGGTGCTGAAGGCGGTGTGTGCCCGCAACGGCGAGAAGGCGCAGCAGTTCGCCGACATCTGGGGTTACGAGTCGGTCGAAACCGACTGGAAGGCGCTCCTTCGCCGCGACGACATCGACGCGATCGACATTTGCACGCCGAACCATGTCCACCAAGAGATCGCGATCGCCGCCGCCGAGGCGGGAAAGATGGTGTTGTGCGAAAAGCCGCTGGCGATGGACCAAGCCGGCGGGGAGGCGATGTGTCAGGCCGTCGAGAAGGCGGGCGTGGCGAACATGGTTTGGTACAACTACCGGCGTGTCCCCGCGGTGACGCTCGCGAAGCAGTTGATCGACGAAGGTCGGCTCGGAAAGATCTTTCACTACCGGGCGAACTTCCTGCAGGACTGGACGATCAACGCCGACGTCCCGCAAGGCGGCGCCGCGACGTGGCGGCTCGACGCCGAAGTGGCCGGAAGCGGTGTGACCGGTGACCTGCTCGCCCACTGCATCGACACCGCGATCTGGCTCAACGGCGGGATTCGCGACGTCTCCGCGATGACCGAAACCTTCGTCAAGGAGCGGACCCACGCCGAGACGGGCGAGAAGAAGCCGGTCACGATCGACGACGCCTGCACGTTCTTTTGCCATTTCCGAAACGATTCGCTCGGACTGTTCGAATCGACCCGCTACGCCCGTGGGCACAAGGCGCTGTACACGTTCGAGATCAACGGCGAGCACGCCTCGATCCGCTGGGACCTTCACGACCTGCAGCGGCTGGAGTATTTCGACCACGGGGACGACTCGATCGTCCGCGGATGGCGGAGCGTCCACGTCTCCGACGGCGACATGCCGTACATGGGGAATTGGTGGGTCCCGGGGTTGAACATCGGCTACGAGCACACGTTCATTCACCAGGTCGCCGACTTCCTGAAGTCGCTCGAGACGGGCGAGCCGATGCATCCCAGCTTTCGGGACGCGCAAGAGACCCAAAAGGTGTGTGACGCGGTGCTCGCCAGCGCCGCCGATCGGTCTTGGAAGGACGTCTGAACATGAGCCAACAGGACCTGCTCCACGCCCTCGAGACCGTTCACGAGGAGCTCCGCCAAAGCGAACACCTCGACCCCGCCGAGGTCGAGCGGCTTCGCGAAACGATGCGAGAGATCCACGAGGCGCTCGATCGCCAAGATGACGAGGCGGGGACGTTCAGTGACCGGATCAGCGATTCGGCGCGTCAATTCGAGGAGTCCCACCCGCAACTCACACAGACGCTCGGCCGGGTCGCCGACATGCTCCAGCAGATGGGGATTTAGTGCCTATCCGAAAAGGGGTCCGACCCTTTGCAGATTTTCAGCTGACATTGCGTGAAAGGGATCTTCCGTGTCCTTGGGTGACTACCGGCTCGCTCCAAGAGAGGGTCGGCCCCCTTTTCGGATAGGCACTTAGCTGTGCGGTGAGGACAAGGTCAGTCGTCGCTTCAGTTCTCGCGTGGCGACGATGGGGTCATTGGCGGCGGAGATCGCCGACGTGACGGCAATGCGGCGGGCCCCCGCGGCGAGCACACGGTCGAGGTTGTTCCCGTTGATCCCGCCGATCGCGAACGTCGGAAGTGGTGTGCCGGACGCGACCTCGGCCAGCGCGTCGGTGCCGACGAACGCGTCGAACGATTTCGTCGCGCCCGGAAACATCGGCCCGAACCCGATGTAGTCGGCGCCGTCGACGACGGCGGCCTCCGCTTGTTCGCGGGAGTGGGTGGAGACGCCGACGAGCCGCTGGGGTCCCACAACCCGCCGGGCGGCAGCGGCGGGGAGTTCTTCTTGGCCGACGTGCACGCCATCGGCGTCGGCGGCGGCCGCAAGATCGGCACGGTCGTTGACGAGGAACAGGACGTCCGCTTCACGGGCGACCCGCGCCCCCAACACGGCCCGTTCGTAAAGGGTGCGGTCGTCGTGGCCGCGGTCTCGGAGTTGGAACACGTCGGCCCCGGCCGCCGACAAAGTGCGGATCTTGACGGCGAACGCGTCGGCCGACGCGTCGGCGTCGACCAGCAGATAGAGCAAGCTCGCGTCGAGCCGACGGCGTCGACGATCCGGCGTGACCCGCAACTCGACCGCGGCGGCGATGTCGTAGCACCGGTAGCGGACCGATTCGACCGACGCCGCGAAGTGGGGGTCGATCGTCTTGCCGTATTCCTCCAGGCACCGGAGGGATTGTTGGGTGCGGGACGCGGCGGCCGCGACGACTTCGCTCAAGCCGGTCCGACGCGTCTCCGCGACGTTGGAGATCGTCGTCCCGACGTCCCCGGCGGTGTCGCGGGCGGTGAGCAGATCTCGCCGCGGGATCCGCCCCATCGCGGCGGCGAGGTCGTGACGGAGTGACTTCAGCCGCGTGGAAAGCTCTGGGTCGTCTTCGATGAAGCGGGCGAACTCTTCGATCGTCCGCAAGCCTTCGGCGGCCCGGTTGGCGGACGCGTCGAGAATGCGATGGACACGTTCTTCGGGAGGGGACGGCATACGACCGATCGACTCACAGGAGATTCAGTCTGGCAGCGCGGCGAGGGTGTCGAACACCGCCCGGCATCGGCGCATCGTCCGTTCGAATTGGGCGAAGGTTTGCGACTGATACCCGTCGCTCACGGCCGATCCCGGGTCGGGGTGGACTTCGATGATCAAGCCGTCGGCGCCGGCGGCGACCGCCGCGACGGCGACGTCGGCGACCATGTAGGTGTGTCCGGTCCCGTGGCTGGGGTCGACGATCACGGGAAGGTGTGTGGCGCGGTGAAGGTAGGGAACGCTCGCCAGCGGCAGCGTAAACCGGGTGTGACCTTCGAAGGTACGAATCCCCCGTTCGCAGAGCATCACCTGGTCGTTTCCCTCGTTCAGGATGTACTCGGCCGCCAGCAGGAACTCGTCCATCGTCGCCGAGGGGCCACGTTTGAGGAGCACCGGTTTTCCCGCCGCCCCGACCGCCTCGAGCAACCGGTAGTTTTGCATGTTCCGGGCCCCGATCTGGAGCACGTCCGCGTAGCGGGCGACGAGTTCGACGTCGCTGGTCCCCATCACCTCGGTGACGATCGCCAGGTTGGTTTCGTCCCGGGCGGCGGCCAGCAACTTGAGCCCCTCTTCCTTGAGCCCTTGGAAGCTGTAGGGGCTGGTTCGCGGCTTGAACGCCCCGCCGCGAAGGGCTGTCGCACCGGCCGCCTTCACCGCCCGCGCGGTCTCCAAGATCTGCGACTCGTCTTCGACGCTGCAGGGGCCGGCGATCACGCCAAGGTGGCCGTCACCGGCGGCAAAATCGCGAACGCGGATACAGCTCGGCTCGGTCCGCACCTCGCGGCTCGCCATCTTGTACGGGGCGACGATCGGGACGACCGCCGAAACGCCGTCGCCCGCTTCGAGGGACTCTTTATGATGCTCCCGTTTGTTACCGATCGCGGCAACGACCGTCCGCTCGGTGCCGACGATCACGTTGGGCTTGAGTCCCAACGACTCGACACGCTTGACCGTCGCGTCGATCTGTTCTTGGGTCGCACCCGGCTCCATCACCACAATCATCGACGGCTGTACCTTTCACGCAACGTTTCTTGGGGGATCCGACCGAGAGACACCACGACGGCTCGTCGGGTTCACGCGGATCAGCATTCAGGGGTCCGGCCAAAGCCTAATTCCTGGCGGGCGGGCGGCCCAGCCACCGGTCCAGAAAATCGACCGGCATTCCCCCGAACGATGCGACAAACGCCTCGTCGAACGGGGCGCCCGAATCGAGGTGGCGGAGGAGCTGATCGAAACCGCGGCGAAACGGCCGATCGAGGAGACTTCCGGCGACCGCGGCGCCGACGCGGTCGGCCTGTTCGGGTGTCACTTTCCCCTCCAAGAATCTCGCCCCGGTTTTCGTCGCCTTGATCGCCTCGACCGTCTCCGCCTCCCATTCGCGACGGGCCGAGCGATCGCGGGGGGGCGACTCGCGGACGGAAACGGCACGGCCGACACCCTCGGCGAACCAACGCGGTACCCCGGTCCCTTTCGTCGCGATCGCGAGGCTGGTGAGGGGACCGAGAAGGCGTCCTTCGATCGCGTCGTCGTCATCGGCTTCTGCGACGACGAGGGCAACATAAGCGTCGATCCCGTCGAAACGCCAATGGGCAGACCAGTCGGCCGGCACGCCGCGGCCCTCGACCATCTTCGCGAACTCGCTGTAGTCATACCGCCGAGGCAACACGAAGATCGTCGCACGGCCGGCGAAGTACTCGCCACCGGACACCCCGGGAACGGTTCGCCGGACCTCTTTGATTAGACCTTCCGCCGACTCGGAGACCCGCCGCAACGTCGCTTCCCCGACGGTTCCGACGGTCAAGAAATGATCGCTCGTGATCCGTTCCGGAGGGGCGTCTTGGCCGAGGGCAAGTTTCAACGAGCGGCCGGCGATTTCTTGTCGACGCTCGCTTTTCTCCTCGGTCGACGCCGAGGCCGCCCACGCGAGCTGACTCATGACCGTCAACGGTTGGCTCTCGTCGGCGCCGTCGAGCGTGGCCCCTTCGTCGATCCACGTCGAGATCAATGCGATCGACCCGTCCGACAACGGTGGTCGCCCGCCGGCGGGCATCCGTTGGCCCTCGTTCCCCCGCAGCTTCCGAACCAGCAAGCTCTGCTCTCCGTTGCCCGGTACGATCACCGGACCGGTGTCGCCGCCGCGGAGCAGTTGAGCAAAGTTATCCATCCGCAAACCGCCACTCGCTCGGTTCGCGTCGAGGTGACAGCCGCGACAGTTGTCAACCAACAGCGGGGCCACGTCGGCGGCGAAGCTGACCGTCTCGGAACCGCTCGGTCGCCGCATCGTCGGCTCGTCGGTGGCGGACGGCGAGCCATCGGGGTCACTCGGGAGCGGGCTGGCGGGGAGCGGGGCGTTGGGGTCGGTCCCGTCAAACTTGGCACCCGCCAAGATCCAAGCCTTGAGCGTCGCCAATTCGTTCCCGGGCACCGACCCGCCACCACGGGGCATGTCGCCCGTCTCGATCGTTTCGATCAGCCGGCTCGCGATGACGTCGCCCGGAAATACCACCCGTCCTTCTCGGGTGCCCCGCATCAACGCCGCGTAGGAGCCGATCGCGAACCCGCCGCGGGTTTGATCGATATGACACCGGCCGCAGCGTCCCCGCAAGATCGGGGCGACGTGGCGGACGAAGCTGATCTCCTCTGCCACGTCGGGGACGTCCGAGCGATCCGAGTCGTCCGAATCGACTGACTCGCCGGGGGGCGTCTCGGACATCGAACCTTCATCGGGGCCAGACTCGGAGGGATTCGCTTCCGGGCGGCCGGGACGACGGAACGGCGGGAGGGTCACCCCTTCGAGTTCGAGCAACGCGTGCGCGGTTTCGATCCGGTCCATCGAAGGGGTCATCGCGTCGAACATTGCCGGCGAAGCGACCTTCATCGCCACTTCGATTTGCTTCATCGCTCGTCGGATCGATTCGCCAGATTCCGCGAACCGGTCGGCACGGAATTCGCCGCCCGCTTGTCCGATCGTCGTTTCGATGGCGGCGACGATCCGCTTCTCGCGACCTCCGATCGCTTCGTCCGCCGACGCGATTTCATCGGCAGACGTCGTCTCGTCCGCGGACGACATCGGAAAGCCGACACCGAAATTCAGCAGGACCAGCAGGGCGGCGAATCGGGTCATGTTCGACGGAGTAACGTGCGAGAATTCGGGGCCCGAGAATTCGGGATCGACACCCGTATGTCGAGAACGCGTGCGTTTGTCGAGAACGCGTGCGGGGGGACAAACGTACCCAGTCCATCCGCCCGATCGTCACGATGGGGGCGTCACGGAGGTGAACTTAGGCCGATCCGACGGTCGCGTAGCCGTGAGGGTGGGAGCGGTGCCATCGCCATGCCGTTTCGATGATCTCGGCCGGTTCGGTGTAACGCGGGGTCCAGCCCAAGACCTCGGTCGCCTTGCGTGCGTCCGCGATCAGTTTCGGCGGGTCCCCCGCGCGGCGTTGCCCCATCGTTTCGGGGATCGGGTGTCCGGTCACCGCGCGACACGCCTCGACGATCTCGCGGACGCTGGTGCCGCGGCCGGTGCCGAGGTTCAGCCGCAACCCTTCCCCCGGACGGATCGTATCGAGCGCCCGCAAGTGGGCGTCGGCGAGATCGTCGACGTGGATGTAGTCGCGGACGCAGGTCCCGTCGGCGGTGGCGTAATCGTCCCCGAAGATCGTAATTTTGTCGCGTTGGCCGAGGGAGACTTGCAACACGATCGGGATGAGATGCGATTCCGGGTCGTGGTCTTCGCCGATCGTCCCGTCGGGTCGGGCCCCGGCCGCGTTAAAGTACCGCAGCGCCGCGTAGCCGAGTCCATAGGCGGCGGCGTAGTCGGCGAGCGCCTGTTCGATAACGAGCTTTGTGAACCCGTACGGGTTGATCGGATGCTGCGGCGTGGTTTCGGGGATCGGCACGACATCGGGTTCGCCGTAGGTCGCGGTCGTGCTGCTAAAGACGAACTTGGTGACGCCCGTCTCCCGCATCGCTTCGAGCAGTTCGAGGGCCGCGATCACGTTGTTGCGATAGTAGAGCGACGGGTCGTTGACCGATTCGTTGACCAGCGCGAACGCGGCGAAGTGCATCACCGCTTCGATCTGCCGCTCGCGAATCACGCGGACGAGCTTTTCCCGATCGGCAACTTCCCCTTCGATCAACAACCCTTCGGGGACGGCCTCGCGATGGCCTCGCGATAGGTTGTCGTAAACCGAAACGTTATGTCCGGCGTCGAGCAGGTGACGACAGGCGTGCGACCCGATGTATCCGGCACCACCGACAACCAAAATATTCATAGCAACCGCTGGGAAAGGGGTCAGAGAAAGTCTCGTCACGCGGGGACCGATGTCCATTCGGAGGAGGTCCAGTATTGCCCAAACGTCCGACCAAGCTACAGCGGCTCACGCAAACCGGACCGGTCCCCCAAGCGGGACGGGCGACCGAGACGGTTTGTAACGATTTTCTCGACTACTTGCGAGGCGAGTGCCACCTCGCGGCGAACACGATCGAGGCGTACGGACGGGACATCCGCCGGTTCGTCAGCTGGTTGGGCGAACGGTCGCTGACGGAGATCCACATCGACTCGCTCGCCGACTTTCTCGCCGAGCTGAGCGTTTCGGGACTCGCGCCCTCCTCGACCGCCCGCACGATCGTCGCGGTGCGCACGTTCTTCAAATTCCTTCAGCTCGAAGGGATCGTCGAGCAGAACCCGGCGGAGTTGCTAGAAACGCAAAAGCTGTGGGAGCGGATTCCCGGGGTCTTGTCGCCACGCGAGGTGGAGGCGTTCTTAGGGGCGCCGCGGAAGAACGACGCGTACTGGCAACGCGACGTCGCGATGCTGGAGGTGTTATACGCGACCGGGTGCCGGGCGTCGGAAGTTTGCGGGCTTCGGGTCCGCGACCTGACGCTCGATGAGCGACACCTTCGGTGTGAAGGGAAAGGGGGAAAGCAACGGATGGTGCCGATCGGGAAGCGGGCGGTGATCGCGATCGAAACGTACCTGCAGGACCTCCGTGGGACTTTGGCGGCGAGGGCCGTCTCCCCGCCCGAGACGTTATTCCTGTCGCGGACCGGCCGGCCGCTCGATCGGGTCCAACTGTGGCGGTTGGTCAAGTACTACGCTCGGCGGGCCGGGATCGACGCGTCGGTCGGTCCGCACACGCTGCGACACAGCTTCGCGACCCACCTGCTCGCCGGCGGCGCGGACCTCCGCCAAGTTCAGGAGATGCTCGGGCATGCCAGCATCCAAACGACTCAGATCTACACCCACGTCGAGCATTCGAGGCTGCAACGCGTCCATCGCCAATTCCACCCGCGGGCGTGATCGGGGTCACCTCAACGAAACGGGCGGGAACGTTCGATCCCCGACGATGAAAGACGGGGCGGCGCCGCGAAGCGAGACGAACCGGGGATTCCGGTGGCGGACGTCACGCCGAGATGCAGTCGATGTTTTGGGTGACCAGACGTTGGCGAAGTCCGGGGTCGACGGCGGGGAGGAACTGCAGTCGGAACTCTCGCTGCATCGACCACGTCAGCCCGGTCGTGAACGTGAGTCCGAGCCGGCACTCGGGTGCGAGACGTCCGATCAGCCGCTGCACGGCGGCGAGCGGGTCAGCCTCGCCGAGCACCACGACGCGGCGACGGTGACGAACGAGTTTGAAGATTTCGCCGAGTCGGGAATCGGATGCTTCGTCGCGGAAAGCTCGATCGTCGGGGTCGCGGATCGGGACGGGCCCGTCGGGGATTCGGACCGCCCCGCGATGATCGTTGGAGGCGTCCGGGAGTCGTAGATACCCGAGTGCCAGGGCGGTCCGTGCGAGTGCGACGGGGTCATTGTCGTAGCGGGCGAACTCGTCGATCGGGAGGACGAGGAACGCGGTGACGACTTCCATCCCGCCCCGGCCGCTGTATTCCGCGCCGCCATGGGTCGTACGGGCGACGGCGATATGACGGTCGTCGGCGGGAAAGTAAGTCAGGCTCCAAGCGTGTGGTTCCGGGTCGACCATCGCGCCGTGGCTGGGGGCCCACCGACAAAGTTCTTGGGCGATCGCCGGGTCAATCCCGTCAGACTTGGCGATCAGCTGATAACCCTTGCGATGTTGGCGCTCGGCCGATGCGAACACGGCTTGTTCAGCCCACATGTTGAAGCTCCGTTTGGCTGTTTCGCACGAGCCACTCCAGCGGCTCGCTGATCCCGCGCGGTTCGACATGGAGAGGGACGTTCACCCGGCGTCCCGCGTCATCGGTGAGCGTGCCGCTGCTACCAACGATGCCGGCGGCGAAAAACGCGTGGCGGGCGAACGTTTGACGGCAAAACTCGATCAACCGTGGAGTGTGGTTGTTCGCGAACGCGGTGGGGTCACGCTCCGCTTCGAGACAACCATCGCACTTGGTGAACACGACCGCGACGGCGGGTCCGTCGGGGCGTGGCCCTTGTCCCGGTTCGGGCCGGCAATCCTGGGTTTGTGCGATGTAAGCGGCGACCTTCATCGCGAACAGGTCCTCACTCGGGCCGGCGTCCCGGACCTGGACCGAATCGCACAAGATCAGCAGTCCGGCCGACTTCGACACGACGTGCCGAATCGCGGGGAAGATCCCGGCCTGGTCGATCTCCGACGCGATCGCCTCGCCGGCGAAGTCGGGGGCGATCAGGTCGACGTGTCGCTCCGGCTCTTCTCGGTCACCGACGGTGACCTGGCAATGGAGCCACTTCCAATGGTCCGCCTCGTTGGGCGTCTTATCGGGAAACATCCGCCGCTCGAGCGCGGTGACGACCTGGTGCTGGAGGGAAACCGAGAACGCGCCGGTCGCCAACCCACGGAGCCGGTCGGATCCTTTGCTCAACAGGTCGAGCAACAGCCCCAGGTAGACCGTTTTGCCGGCGTTGCTCGCGCCGAGGACCGAGAAGAAACTTTGAAGCCCGTGGCGCTGCGTCGCCGAGAGCGAGAGGCCCACCGGCGTTTGGCACGTCTTGCAAAAGGTATCGCTTTCGGAAACCCAGTTGTGACAGCAGACGCAACGGAGACCGCCGGTGTAGCCGTATTCTTCTTCGACAGGCAGCCGCATCATGACGTCACCTCCGTCGGCTCGGCTTCGGGTGTGGTTGGGGGTGGCGGTTCAGGCGGCAGCGGGTCGCTGCTGACGCAGCACCGAAAGCCGAGGTTGTTCGCGCGGTGCAGGAGCGGTTGGCCGGTGCGAAACTGGCAGGTCGCTTGGGATTCGAAGTAAGTGTCGAACGCCCCGCCACGGATCTCGGCGAGCGGTTGTTCGGTGACCAAGCGGATGTCGCCGTCGCCCGGAAGGGTGAACTGGGCGTCGACCCATTCCCATACGTTTCCGATCAGGTGGCGGATCCCGTTCGGCGTCGCCCCGTCGGGGAACCGCTCGACCGGGGACGTGCCGCCATGACGGGCGGCCCAGATGTTCGCGCGGGACGGATCGAACGCGTTCCCCCAGGGATAGCGTGCTTCACGACCCTGCGCGCCGCGTCCGTTGGCCCAAGTCCCCGCACGCTGCCACTCGGCGGACGTCGGGAGCCGTTTCCCGGCCCAGATCCCGTACGCGTTCGCCTCGTACCAACAGATCCCGACCACCGGGTGGTGTTCCGCCCCGGTTGGCGGCTTGCCGTCGGCCCAATCACGCGGGCCCGGTTTTTTCGTTCGGTCGACAAACTGTAGCACGATCGGCAAAACCTCCTCGGGCCATAGCACCGGGTTGCCGTACCCTCCGGCGTTGACGAAGCGGGCGTAGTCGGCATTGGTCACGGGCGTTCGGTCCATGTAGATCGATGCCACGGGGATGCTGTCGTAGGTCGCCGATTCGAACTCGAATCCTTGTTGGTTGGCGACCGCCAAGTCGGTCTCGAGTGTCACCTC
>JAWLFY010000206.1:0-7577 GCA_041685355.1 Pirellulaceae bacterium
GAACCGTGTTCGGACGGAGGCCCCCCTCCAAACCGTACGATCGGCAGAACCCGCCGAGAACTGCAGTAAAACTGCGGTGGGGATCGGTGCGCGGACGGAGACGAGGGTGTCGCGTCGCCGGACTCGTGAACCGTTCGGTGGGTAGGGGGTGTTGGTGATGCCGTCGGAAGTCTTGACGACATCCGCTACGGGGAGCTGGGGGGGGCAGCGAGGATGGTCGGGAATTGGCGGACGATGAACCGGGGGAGGAGCAATAACGCCCGATCGGTGGCGGGGTCGTGGGCGTAGCGGTAGGTATCGCTTCCGGGGGCGCCCATCAAGGTGGCGAGTCGCTGTTCGACCCGTTCGCGTCGCTCGCCGAGCGGCTCGGTCCAGACGACCACGGGGAGCCGGTCGTAGGTCGCTTCGGTCCCCAGCCACCAGGCGTCCTCGGAGACTTCGCGGACTTGGAGTCCGAGCGGGTCAAGCGTTTCGGCGATCAGGTCGGCGGCGTCGGAGTCGGGATGGGGCATCACGGTTCGGTTGGCGGCCATCCGGCGTCGCAGGGCGTCGGTCCAGTTAATCACGCAGGTCGCGCCGTTCCGCCGCGCGGTTTGCCGCAACAGTTGGGACATGGTGACGGAGGTCTCGAGCGGGTCGCCGGGGTCGCCACCGGTGAGCGGTTGCCAGGACGCCAGATCGCCGGCCGGTCCGGCCCAGCGAAGGTACCGCTCGTCGGGCATCGTGGCGGGGAGTCCGCGGATCCGCCGTAGCGTCTCGACGGCCAGCGCCGCGAGTTGCCAATCGGTACGCTCGTCGCCCCAGTGAACGGGGGCGTCGTCGTCGTTGTTGTTGTCGTCGTTGTTGTCGTCGTTGTTGTTGTTGGGTTCGCCCAGGAATTCCGTGAGGACGGCGACCGCGGTATCGCGTGTGTCGCCGAAATCGTCGAGGGTCATCCGCGTGCGGAGCGCGTCGCGGAACGTTTGGTCGGTCGGGGTGACGCGGACCTTTCGGTCGTGCCACACGACCTCAGCGCCGACCGCTGCGACGGCGCGGTCGAGGTGCTCGGCGGCCGTGATCATCTCTTGGGAAGTCGGGACCGGGGTGCGGATATCAACGCCGATCAGATCGAACGAGACCCAATCGATTTCGACCGGGGCCCCGGTGAGCTGACCGATGACGAGCGCGAAATCGGACAGCGGGTAGCCGTCCGAGGCGAACGCCATCTCGGAGTCGAGGACGCGGCGGAGGTCGATCTTTGGTAGCGGGTTCGCCTCCATCATCGGGTCGATGACCTCTTCCGCCGGAGTCTCGAGTTCGAGCTGGTCGATCGAAGTTGGCGGCGCGATTTTGGTCGTCGTGTCCCCCTCTTCTTGGCCCAACCCCAAGAACGGCGTGTACTGCGAAAGGCTCGAGGGCAGTTCGGTCATCCCACCGGCTTCGCCGGCCGCCGAATCGGGGCGACGGCCAGTCGGCGCGACGGGGCCGGTGGGCGCGACGGGGCCGTTGGGCGCGACCGGTCCGTTGGGCGCGACCGGTCCGTTGGGCGCGACCGGTCCGTTGGGCGCGACCGGTCCGTTGGGACCGTCGATCCCGGCTAACGGGGACTCGGTCAGCAGGTCCGACGGGATCGCCGAGTCGGGAGTGCCGGGGGGATCGGAAGCGTTTGGCGTGTCGGGGTCGGTGGGGGTGTCGGGATCGGTGGGCGTGTCGGGGTCTTGATCGGGGGCCGTATCTTCGGGCGTGCCCTGGTCTTCGGGCGTGCCCTGGTCTTCGGTCGCGCCCTGGTCTTCGGGCGCGCCCGTGTCTTGTGGGGATAACGCGTGGTTGGTGTCGGCGGACGGGTCATTCCCGGGATCAGGTCGTTGATCGTCGCTCGGTTCGCTTTCGGAGGGGTCATCGCGATCGCTGGCGGGTGTGACCTCGCTTGCCGCCTTCTCGTTGGCGGCGATGTCGCGGGTGCTGCCGGTCCAGCTGTGAACGAACCAAGCGAACAGGGCCGTGGTGACGATCAGTCCGGCGATCGAGATCGCGACGACGAGGGCGACGTGACGGGTCCGACGGGTCCGTTCGCTCTGCCACGCGGGCGGGGCGACGACGTCTCCGGGCACCCCAGCGTTCGGCGTGGGCAATGGGGCATCGGCATGCGTTGCCGGGCGGTCGCCGGGTTCGGGGGCGAACCCGCGTGGGGAGGCGTTCGGGTCGATCGAACCGGGCGGCTCGACGCCGTCTTGAGTCATCGCCTCGCTGTCGACCGGGTCGGTCCCGATCGCCATCCGTTCGCTGCCGGGCGTGGCGCCGGACTTCGGCGGTCCCGAACGCGGGGGTCCCGAACGCGGGGCGCCTGGATTCGGCGCCGCGTCGGGGGAACGGTCGTTCTTGCCGGGGGGATCTGAGGCGGCGTCGGGATCGGTGATTTCGACGAGCGATTGGCACTTCGGGCAATTCGCGATCGTGCCGGCGAGCGCCGGGTTGGTGACCCGCAGTTGGGCGCCGCAGGTCGGGCAGTGGATCGTGAACGGCGTGAAGGTCAACGGAGCGGCTCGCGGCGGCGCGGGAGGAGACAGGTTCATGATGCGCGGCGGCGGCGGTCGAACCAACCTTGCCGCGACGAATTCTCGTTATCCCGCGATCCCGGGGGGGAGGGGTCACGCAAGCGGTATCGCTTTTCCGGGTCGCTGTTCGATCGTTGCTTAGCCGGCCATCCAGGCGGCACGGTAGCGGAGCCCGAGGCTGAGAATTTTTTCGAGGAGGCTTTCGTAGTCGATCCCGGCGACCTCGGCGCTTTCGGCGAAGTCTTCTCCGTATTCGATGTTGGGGTTGGCATTCGCCTCGAGCACGTGGATGTCGCCGTTGTCGCTGAGCCGCAGGTCCATCCGTGCGTAGCCGCTCATTTCGAGCGCCCGATAGACCCGTTTGCAGATCCGCGAGATGCGGGCTTGGAGGGCAGGTTCGAGGTCGTCGGCGGCGCGGGTGGTGATCCCGTGTCGGTCTTGGTATCGGCGGTTCCATTTGACTTGTCGGGTCGCGATTCGGGCGACGTCATCGGGGAGTTTGCCGAAGTCCATTTCCCACGGCATGAAGGTTTGCAGTCGCTGGTTCCCGATCACGCCGACGTAGAACTCGCGGCCGTCGATATATTGCTCGACGATCACGTTTTCCTGAGTCTTTTCGTGGATGAATCGGATCCGTTCTTCGAGGGCTTCGTCGGTGTGGACGATGGACGCTTGGGAGATGCCGAACGAGGCGTCTTCGATCGCGGACTTGACGAACAGCGGGAAGGGCAATTTGCGAGGCCGCCGGATTTTTCGTGCTGGTGGGAACACCGCGAACCGCGGGGTCGGGATGCGGTGGTAGCTGAGCAGTTTTTTCGTGATCGCCTTGTCCTTGCTGAGCAGTAGCCCGCGGGGGTTGCACCCGGTGTAGGGCTGTTGCATCAGTTCCAGGTAGCTGATCACGGCGAAGTCGTAGGTAACGACGCCGTGGAATTCCTCGAGCAGCATGAACGTGATGTCGGGCTGGAACTCGAGGAGCGCCTCGCGAATCGGCGCGAGGTCGTCGTAGACCCCGACCGGGAGCACTTCGTGGCCGAGGTGACGGAGCGTGTCACAGACGTCGAATTCGGCCTTCCAGGCGTCGAGTTCGGATTCGGGGACGCCCTCGAGCGAGTCGGGGGGGACGTGTCCTTCGCGGACCAGGGCGAGCACTCGGAGTCGGTTCACGCGACCCCCGTTTGCGAGATGCCGATCACATGGCGACGCGTTGCCGCCCCTCGTGGAGGAACTGCGTGGTGCGGACGGCGACGAGGATCATCGCGTCCCGCTTGGCGTCTTCGGCCGCGCCGCCGAGTCGGAGATCGAGTTCCCGGCACCGCGCGATCATCTCCTGGACGACTTGGTCGATCGTGTAGCTGTGTTGGCCGGTCCAGCGGGCGACGACACGGCGGAGTTCGGCCCGGACGCGGCTGAGGAAGGCGGCGGCGGTGACGTTTCGCCGGTCGTCGGGGGATTCGGAGAAGAGTCGCCGCAGGTCGTTGTCGTAAACGCTCGGGAAGTCGAGCTCGTAGTGCTCGCGTTTCCGCTGGTAGTGCGTGCGGAGGGTCTTGCGGATTTGGGAGATCGGGTCGAGGGTCGCCCGCGATCTGAGGGGGGGCTTTTGGTCCCGGATCCGCGTCATCCATTGGTCGACTGTCTTCAGTTTTTCGAGCGCCGGCCAGTCCCGATAGTGGGTTCGCCATCGTGACCCGGGGCGTAGCCAAACCGCGAAGGTTTCTGCGAAATCCTCCACCGGGTGCGACTGAGCGTACCACATTTCGAGATGCAAGACGTAGTCGCGGGAGCCGGGGGTCGGCAGGTAGTAGTCGGGGTAGGGCTGGGACACGCGGCCGAACAGGCGGCGGTAGCAAGGTTTTCGGCTGAGGCCGAACGCGGTATCGACGGCGTGCCCCGCTTCGTGCCGGAGGATCTTCATGCAGGACGCCTTCGTCCCGCCCTCGACTTCGAGTAGCTGTTTGCGTTCCAATCGCATCAGCCGCGGGTGCGCGAGGTAGAAGGGGATCGCGATCCCGGGGATCCCCTCGGGTGAGTACCAGTCGTCGCTGAGCCAACAATGCGGGCGGAAACGGATCCCGCGTTGGGCGAGTTCGTCGTACAACTGGTCGATCCGATCTTGCAGCGGCGAGTCGCGGATCGACAACTTCAGGTCGCATAGCCGAAGGTCGAGCAACGCGTCGTCGCTCAGATCCGCGATGTCGGGTTTGCTCCGCGTCATCGTCCGGTTGGTCATCGTCCCGTCGGTCAGTTCCGCCGTCATCGTTCGGATCTCGTCCGGTTTGCCCCGCCAGTCTATTGCATCCTTCGGCAATGTCGCCCCCCAGATCTGTCCCCGATTTGCCGAACGGCCGTGAAACGGTCGCGTGTCGTTTGACCGCCGTGGGCCGATCGGCGGTGGCGGTGATCGCGGTTCGCGGTCCGGCGGCGGGGCGAACGCTCGCCGCTTCGGTGACGCTCGCGACGGGCCGACCGCCGTCGCCAGGCCAGATCCGTTACGGGCGTTGGCACGCGGGACAGGGGGACGACGCGGCGGGCGAATCGATCGTGATCTGTCCGCTCGCCGACGACGCGTTCGAGCTCCACTGCCACGGCGGTCCGGCGGCGGTCGCGCGGATCCTCGATGACCTCCGCGACGCCGGCGTCCGGGTCGTGCCGTTCGACTCGTTCCCGTCCGAGGGGGCGGTTCGCGGCGGCGACTCGTCGCTGCTGGGCCGGGAAGCGGAGGCCGTGTTGTCGCGATGCATGACGCCACGGACCGCCGCGATCGCGGCCGACCAGTTCCGCGGGGCGATGTTACGTTGGGCCGAGTCGGTCATCGATCGACTCCCCGGTAAAGGCCGCGAAGAGGAGGTCGCCGAAGAGGAGGTCGCCGAAGAGGAGGAATCCGAAGAGGGGCCGATCGCCGCGATCCGTCGCGACGCGGCTGCGGTGTTGAAGCGTGCGGCTTTCGGGACGCGGTTGGCCGAGCCGTTCCGGGTGGTGTTGGCGGGCCCGCCGAACGTCGGCAAGAGCAGTCTGATCAACGCGATCGTCGGATTTCAACGGAGCATCACGCATCATCACGCGGGGACCACCCGAGACGTGCTGCACGCCGACGCGGTGCTGGAAGGGGTCCCGATCCGGCTGACCGACACGGCGGGGATCCGTGACAGCGAGGAAGCGATCGAGCGGGAAGGGGTCGCGCGTGCCCGTCGCTTGCTCCGCGAGGCGGACTTGGTCGTGTGGGTCCGAGCCTCCGATTCGGGAACGGGTGCCTTTTCGGGAACGGGTGCCTTTTCGGGAACGGGCGAATTGGAGTCTCCGATGGACGCGTTCGAATCGGATCGGGACGACGCGGTTGCCGACGCATTGCCGGCCCAGTTGAGGGTGTTCAACAAATGCGACTTGGTCGATGGGAGTCGCGGCAACGAGATGGCCGGCTCGTCGACCGGTTCGGGGGAGGTCCCGCGTCGGATCGGAGACGAGTTGTCGGTGAGCGCCGTGACGGGGGCGGGGATCGAGGCGATGCAGCGGGGGATCGTCGCGGCGTTGTTGCCGACCCCGCCGAATCCGGGCGACCCGGTGCCGCTGACCGATCGCCAAGTCGCTTGGATCCGTCGGCTGTCGGGGGCGTCGTCGACGGCTGACGTCCGGGAGGCGGTGCGGGGCTTGATCGGCGTCGTCGGGTCGGCGTCTTCTGGTTCTTCGGGTGCTTCGGATCCGCCGAGTTCGTGGGGGCCGTCGGGTTCGTCGCTCGGGCGCCGCGCGGCGTCGACTCGTGAGCGTTTTGAAAAGGAGTGAGTCCTCCGTGTCCGGGTCTGATCTTGACGTCGCGGCACCGGAGGCGGGGCGTTTGGCACCCTCGCCGACCGGCGCGCAGCATTTGGGGAACGCGCGGACGTATTTGCTGGCGTATTGGTCGGCGCGGAGTCGGGGCGGGAGGTTGGTGCTGCGGATCGAGGATCTCGATTCGCCGCGGGTGAAGTCGTGGGCGACGGTGCAAGCGATCGAGGACCTGCGGTGGCTCGGGATCGAATGGGATGAGGGGCCGGACGTCGGGGGACCGTCGGGGCCTTACGTGCAGAGCGAGCGGTTGGCGTCGTACGACGCGGCGCTGCGTCGGCTGATCGAGGCGGACCGAGTCTACCCGTGCACCTGTACCCGCGGCGACATCGCGGCGGCGGCCGGGGCGCCGCACGCGGGCGAGCTCGGCCCGCTCTATCCGGGGACGTGTGCCCCTTGGCGGCGTGGCGACCCGATGCCGGCCGCCGGAAGTTATTGCTGGCGGTTTCGCAGCACCCGCCACACGATCGACTTCGACGACCGAGTCGCGGGGATTCAGACGTGCGTGCCCGCGGAGCGGCTCGGCGATTTTCCGGTGACTCGCAAGACGGGGACGCCGGCGTATCAATTGGCGGTGGTGGTCGACGACGCGGCGATGGGGGTGACCGAGGTCGTCCGCGGCGACGACTTGTTGGCGAGCACGTTTTGGCAGTTGGAGCTGTACCAGGCGTTGGGGCTTCGGCCGCCGCGATTCGCCCATGTCCCGTTGGTCACCGGTCCCGACGGGCGTCGGCTCGCGAAACGCCACGGCGACACGCGGCTGAGCCATTGGCGGGAGCTTGGCGTCGATCCGGCCGCGGTCGTTCGCTGGGCCGCTGTGACGGCGGGGTTGTTGGGCGGGGCCGGCGAATTCGTCCGGTCGAGTGAGCCGACTCCCGATGAACCGGCTCCCGATGAACCGGCTCCCGATGAGCGGGCTGGCGCGGTTGAGCCCGCGACGTGGGACGCGATCACGGCGGGGCCGATCGGGGTGGACGCGATGGGCGAGCTTCACGCTCAGGCGATCGAACGTTTCGACTGGGAGATCGTGTCGCGTCGTCCGGTGGTGGTGGAACCTGACCGATCGAATTGAGTGCCTCTCCGAAAAGGGGTCCGACCCTCTCTTGGAGCAAGCCGGTGTTCAACGAAGGTTGTTCCGCGATTTTAGTGGCAACTGCCCAGAACGTAGGTTTTGGAGGCATTGCTGCGATGTCCGAAGTGAGGATGCGAGCGAACGCGGACAAG
>JAWLFY010000053.1:0-29668 GCA_041685355.1 Pirellulaceae bacterium
AACGCGCCCCCCCCGTGAATCGCGCCCACCCCGCCGAAGCCTCCGACGGCACGGAAACGTCGCCGGGAAGCTCCCGTCACCGAGATCGATGCTCGCTCGGTTCGCTCGAGTGCGCCGTTCGTCAGGTCGAACCGTGTGAACCGCGGTTGGCGTTGTCGGCCAGCCTCGCCGGCGACCTATTTCTCGATCTGCTCGGGGTCGATCCCTTGGACGCGAGCGAGGCGTCCCCTTATCAGCAGGGGCCCCCGTATCAGCAGGCGTCCCCGTACCCCCAGGCGTCGCCTTCGGAGCCGGGATCGACCGACACCGTCCCGGACCTGTTCGCCCAGGCGACCGAAGCGGGGGAGGCACACGGGCTTGGCGGACAGGGCCAAACGGTGGCGGTGATCGACAGCGGCGTGGCGTGGGACCACGAGGCACTCGGGGGCGGGTTCGGACCGGGATACCGAGTCGTCGGCGGCTGGGATTTCGCCGAGCAGGATGACGACCCGTACGACGACGGCCCGGCCGGCTATCACGGCACCCACGTCGCCGGCGTGTTGGCGGGAGACTCCGACTTTCTGGTGGGGGTCGCCCCCGAGGCGGACGTCGTGGCGCTGCGAGTGTTCGACGATCAGGGACGCGGGGACCTGGAATGGATCGAATCGGCGCTCGGCTGGGTACACGAAAACCGCTTGAGTTTTGACTCGCCGATCACGACGGTGAACCTGTCGGTCGGCGCGGCGCTTTCGGACGCGAACCGGACGGAGGCGTTGGCGATGCTCGAAGACGAACTGAGTCAGCTCCGCGATGCCGGCGTGTTGGTGTTCGCCGCGGGGGGCAACCGGTTCGCCCCGGAATCGCCCGACGAGGTCCTGTACCCGGCTTCGAGCCCGTCGGTGGTTGCCGTTTCGTCGGTCGACACCTCGGGGGCATTGAGCGGATTTGCGCAGCGGGAAGCCGACATCTTCACCGCACGTGGCGAAGGGGTGATCGGTTCGGTCCCCGACCATGTTTTCGGATGGGACGGCAAGGTTGACGACGTGGCGACGTTGAACGGCACGAGCATGGCGACGCCGCAGGTCGCCGGGGCGTCGATGTTGATCCGTCAAGCGATGTGGGACCGGGGATTCGAGCCGACGCCGGACGAGATCCTGCGACGGCTCGGCGATTCCGCGGTGACCCGCACCGACGCCGTCACGGGGCTGAGTTACCGGACGGTCGACTTGGAAGCCGCCCTCCGCGGAATCGTCGGCGAACCGGTCCCATCAGGCTCGTCCGACGGGGAAGCGGAGTCAGCCGAACCGCCGCAGGACGTTCCGGACGCGATCGATCGCTTCGCGGGCGGCGACACGAATGAATCGATGGTGATCGACCTGCGAGCGGGTGGCGTGCTTCGGGTCGGTGGCGAGAGTTATCGGCTTCGGCTGGAAGGATCGCTCGAGTCGCCGCTCGTGATCGATGCCGGTGGCGGGGTCAATCAGGTCGAGATCATCGGATCCGACTCGGCGGAGCGATTGGTCGCCCATCCCCCATCGTCGGCATCGGGTGACGTCAGCCGACTCTCGGGGAACGACTTTGCGATCGATTTGCGACGATTCCAAAACGTCCGCTTCATCGGAGGCGGCGGCCCCGACCGGGCGACGTTTTACGACGGCCCCGGGGACGACACGTTGCACTCCGAACCGGGCGAAGTCACGCTCCGTGGCAGCGGGTTCCGCTTCGAGGTTCACGACGTTGCTCGGACGTACGCGCACGCGACGGCCGGCGGCTCCGACACGGCGTTCCTGTACGATTCCGTCGGCGACGACGTTCTCTCGGTCCGCCCCCGGTTCACGAGCCTTCGGGGTGAGGACTCGTTCCAGCTCGCGTACGGGTTCTCGCGGGTGTATGCGTATGCGGAAAACGGCGGGTTCGATGAAGCCGAACTGTACGATTCCGCGGGGGGCGACGTCGTCAGTATTTCGCCGACCCGATCGATTTTGAGCAGTCACGGTTACCAAGCGAGCGCACGCGGGTTCGATTCGGTCGTCGCCCATTCGATTTACGGCGGTGACGACTTGGCGCGGATCTACGCCGACGAGTCGCTCAGTCGCTGGCACGCGTCCGACGACATGACCCAGTGGACCGCGACCGACGGGACGACCCGCGGCGCGCGAGGCTTCCACCGGACCTTGGCGTTCGACCGGTTCGAGCCAGTCGAGATTCGTCCTCAGTCGATCCCGGCGGGGTTCGCGTCTTGGCTATCGGACGACCGCACGGAACGCCTCCGTCGCGAGGCGGAAGCGTTACGGGCGGTGTTCGCGAGTCACGCCGAACCGGACGGCACGATCCGCGAGACGGACGACGCGATCCGCTAGACTGACGGCTTGTCGGCGGTTCC
Source organism: Pirellulaceae bacterium (assembly GCA_041685355.1). Taxonomy (GTDB): domain Bacteria; phylum Planctomycetota; class Planctomycetia; order Pirellulales; family Pirellulaceae; genus JAWLFY01. The sequence goes on from JAWLFY010000053.1 coordinate 2,363, forward strand.
GATTTCGTTTCATCGATCTGGGTCAGGTGGTTACGTGAGAGTTGGCAGTGGCGGCGGATTTCGCGCGATCCTGTACACGTTGAAAAAGGGTCACGAGGCGGGGGGCGTGTTGAAGCTGTATCGGGCGATGCGGAGCCGCAACGCGTGCAAGACGTGCGCGTTGGGGATGGGGGGCCAGAAAGGGGGAATGGTCAACGAGGCTGGGCACTTTCCCGAAGTTTGCAAGAAGAGCTTGCAGGCGATGGTCGCGGACATGCAGCCGGGGATCGCGGCGACGTTTTGGAAGGAAAACTCGCTCGAATCGTTGCGGCGGCTTTCGCCTCGCGAGCTGGAGAAGCTGGGGCGGCTGGTCCAACCGATCCGGTATCGCCGCGGCGCGACCCATTTCGAAACGATCACGTGGGCCGAGGCGTTCGACGCGATCACGGAGAAACTCGCCGCGACGTCACCCGACGAAACGTTCTGGTACTTCAGCGGGCGGAGCAGCAACGAGGCGGGGTTCCTGATGCAGCTGCTCGCCCGTCTGTACGGGACGAACAACGTCAACAACTGCAGCTTTTACTGTCACCAGGCGAGCGGGGTCGGGCTTCAATCGAGCGTCGGGAGCGGGACGGCAACGGTCGTGCTGGAGGATCTCGATTCGGCCGATTGCGTGTTCCTGATCGGCGGGAACCCGGCGAGCAACCACCCCCGGCTGATGACCAGCCTGATGCACCTTCGCCGCCGCCGGGGGAAGGTCGTCGTGATCAACCCGGTCCGCGAGACGGGGCTGGTCAAGTTCCGTGTCCCGAGCGACCCGCGGTCGTTGCTGGCCGGGACCAAGATCGCTTCGCATTATGTGATGCCGCACATCGGCGGCGACCTGGCGATGCTTTGGGGGATCGCCAAGGCGACGGGCGAACTCGGGGCGTGGGACGACCGCTTCCTCGACGAACATTGCCGCGACGCGGACCGTTGGCGGGAAACGGTCACGCGGATGCCGTGGGACGAGATCGTCACCAAGAGCGGAGTGAGCCGAGACGACATCGTCTCGATCGCCCGCGTCTATGCCGAATCCGAGCGAGCCGTGTTCGCGTGGACGATGGGGATCACCCACCACGCGCACGGGGTCAACAACGTTCAAGCGATCGCGAACCTGGCGCTGTGTCGCGGGATGGTCGGCCGCCCAGGGTGTGGGCTGATGCCGATCCGGGGCCACAGCAACGTCCAGGGGATCGGGTCGGTCGGCGTGACGCCCCAGCTGAAGGGACAGATTTTTGCGGCGCTCCGCGACAAGTTCGATTTGCAACTTCCCACGACCCCCGGGATGGACACGATGGCGTGCATGGAAGCGGCCGACGCGGGACGAGCGAAAGTCGCGATCTGTTTGGGCGGCAATTTGTACGGATCGAACCCCGACTCGAAGTTCGCCGACCGATCCCTCTCGCGGCTCGACCTGAACGTCCAGCTGAGCACCACGATGAACACCGGACACGTGTACGGGATGTCGGGAGACAAGATCATCCTGCCGGTCCTGGCGCGCGACGAAGAGCCGGAGCCGACGACCCAGGAATCGATGTTCAACTACGTCCGGCTGAGCGACGGCGGTCCGCGACGGGTCGTCGGTCCACGCGGTGAGGTGGAGGTGATCGCGACGCTCGGGCAGCGACTCGCGCCGGCCGCCGGCGTCGACTGGGACGCGATGCGACGGACCGCAACGATCCGCGACTGGATCGGACGCGTCGTTCCGGGGTACGAGAGGATCCGTGAGATCGGGCGATCGAAGGAAGAGTTTCAGATCGAAGGGCGGACGTTTCACCAGCCCCGCTTCGGGACCGATGACGGGCGGGCGGTGCTCCACACGCACGAGTTGCCGGAGTTGCCGGGAAGCGGTGACGGCGAACTCCGGCTGATGACCGTCCGCAGCGAAGGACAGTTCAACACCGTCGTCTACGAGGAGGAGGACCTGTACCGGAACCAGGACCGCCGCGACGTGATCCTGATGCACCCGGACGACCTACGCCGGCTCGGGTTGTCGCACGACCAACCGGTGACGGTCTCGAGCGACGTCGGCACGATGACACCGATCGTCGCTCGCGGTTTTGAAGCGATCCGGCCGGGAAACGCGTTGATGTACTACCCCGAGGCGAACGTCCTGGTGGGTCGTCGCGTCGACCCGCAAAGCAAGACGCCGGCGTTCAAAAGTGTCGTCGTCCGCGTCGCCGCGTCGGAGGCGACGCCGCGATGACCCGAGCGGAATCGAACGTCCCCGACGCCGAGACGTTCGAAAAGCTGGCCAGTTTTTACCTCGGCCGTCGCGTCGACCCGCAAGTTGGCGAGCCGACCCCGGAGTTGATGCTGTACGATTCGAAGGACCTGTGCACCCACGCGATGTGTGTCGGGATGACCGGCAGCGGCAAAACGGGGCTCTGCCTTTCGTTGCTCGAGGAAGCCGCGATCGACGGGGTCCCGGCGATCTGCGTCGACCCCAAGGGAGACCTCGCCAACCTGGCGCTCGCGTTCCCGGAACTCCGGCCGAGCGATTTCCAGCCGTGGCTCGACCCGGCCGAGGCGACCCGTCGGGGATGGTCGATCGAAACGTACGCCGAGCGGACGGCGACGACATGGCGGGAGGGGCTCGTGTCGTGGGGGCAAACTCCGGACCGGGTTCGACGGTTTCGCGACGCGGCGGATGTCGCGATTTATACGCCAGGAAGTCGCATCGGCATGCCGCTGACGGTGTTGCAAAGCTTCGACGCACCCCCGCCCGAAATCCGAGCCGACGTCGACGCGATGGCCGAACGGGTCAGCGGCGCCGCGTCGGGCTTGTTGACGTTGCTGGGGATCGAAGCGGACCCGCTGATGTCCCGAGAACATATTTTGATCGCGACGTTACTGGACCACGTGTGGAGGTCGGGACGCCATCTGACGATCGGCGATTTGATCGGGCTGATCGCCGCGCCGCCGCTGGAGAAGGTCGGGGTGCTCGCGACCGACACGTTCATGCCGCCCGACAAACGCCAGGAACTGGCGACGCGGCTCAACAATCTGCTCGCGTCCCCCGCGTTCCGGAGCTGGCTGGAGGGCGAACCCCTGTCGATCCCGCGGTTGCTTCACACCCGCGAAGGGAAACCTCGGATCAGCGTGCTGTCGATCGCGCATTTGTCGGACCGCGAGCGAATGTTCTTTGTCACGACGCTGCTCCACGAGATGGTCGCATGGATGCGGACCCAGTCCGGGACCGGATCGCTGCGGGCGATCCTTTACATGGACGAGATCGCGGGTTATTTCCCGCCGGTGGCGAACCCGCCCAGCAAGCCGCCGATGATGACGTTGCTCAAGCAGGCCCGCGCGTTCGGACTGGGGGTCACCCTGGCGACGCAGAACCCGGTCGATCTTGACTACAAGGGGCTGTCGAACATCGGCACGTGGTTTCTGGGCCGGTTGCAGACCGAACGGGATAAGGCGCGCGTGTTGGACGGGCTCGAAGGGGCGATGAGCCAGGCGGGTCAGGGGATCGACCGCGACGACGCGAATCGCCTCCTTTCGGGGTTGGGAAGCCGCACGTTCTTGATGAACAACGTCCACGACGACGGCCCGTGTCTGTTCCAAACCCGCTGGGCGATGTCGTACCTGGCGGGGCCGCTCGCCCACGACCAGATCAGCCGATTGACCGAAGCCCGCGGGCACGGCAATCACGACGCGTCGCCGGAAGACCAGACCGACGCGACATCGGCGGCGGACGCGTCGGGCTCGGTCGTGCGATCGGTTGCCCCTTCGCGACCGTTGGCGGCAAAAGGCGTTTCGGAAAAGTTCATCGTGGCGACGAAGCCGACGGCCGCAGGGAAGCGACTGGTCTATCAGCCCGCCGTCGTGGGGCGTGGGGCGGTTCACTACGTTCGCGTCTCCGCCGACATGGACCGCTGGGAAGACATCAACCGCGTCGTCCGACCCGACGGGGCGATCCCCGATCCGTTCTGGGAATCGAGCGAACCGCTGCCGTCCGACGCGACGCTGGCCGACACCCCCGACGAGCGCTTCGAGTTCGGCGATCTTCCCGGTCAATGGCAACAGGCGGCGACGTTCACGACGCTCACCAAGGCCTTCAAGGATTATCTGTATCGGCATCACCCGTTGACGCTTTACAAATCGTCATTGCTCAAGGCGTTCGCGCCGCCGGGGTGTGACGAGGGGGAGGCGCGGGTGCACTTCACGCAAATGGCTCACGAGGCCCGCGACGCCGAGACGGAGAAACTGCGGAAGCGATATCGGTCGAAGGTCGAATCGCTCGACAAGCGGATCCGCACGGCGGAGGAACGGGTGTCACGCGAGAGCGACCAATTCAAACAGGCGAGCCTCTCGTCCGTGCTTTCGATGGGGGCGTCGATCTTGGGGGCGTTCATGGGGCGGAAGCTCGTCAGCAAGACGAACCTCTCGAAAGTCTCCACGGCGGCCCGCGGGGCAGGGCGGGCCGCCCAGCAGCGATCCGATGTCCGCCGGGCGTCGGAATCGCTCGAGACCCTCCGGGAGGAACGCGTCCGGCTCGAAGAGTCGCTGCAAACCGACCTGCGAGAGCTCGGCGAAAAGTTCGACATCGAGCGTCTCGACCTGGAACCGATAACGATCCGGCCGCGGAAGGGGGACCTTCGCGTCACGGCGGTCGAGTTGGTTTGGACCCCGTGGCAAGTCGCCCCCGACGGAACTGCCTTGGCACTCCATTGAGGATCGAACCGTGAAATCGGCGCCGCGTGGGGAATCGAATTGCCTTACGACGTCAGCGTCGAGGACCAGTCCGTTTGGACCTACGAACCGCACCTCGCCGCACGCGTTACCAAGCAAATGCTCGACGACGCAACCGACGAAGGCGACCTGATGGCGAAGACGGGGTTAGCTGGACGATCGGTCGCGACGATACCGACGGTTTCGTGATCGTCGACGCGGTGAGGCTCACGCCGTCGGACCGGTAGACGAACGAAGGCGGACGCGCCGCGTGTTCGCGGCGCGTGTTCGCGGCGCGGCGTGTGTTCGCGGCGCGGCGGGGCGGGTCATCGGGCCGGTCCGTGATCGCCGACGGCTCGCTCGCCGACGGCCCAGCCCGCCTTTTTCTGCTCGATGAACTCGGTCAAACGGTTCTGCACGATCGCCTGGCGGGCCGACGCCATCAGCCGCTGGTAATAGGTCAGGTTGTGGATCGAGAGGAGCGTCGGCCCGAGCATCTCGCCGGCGAGAAACAGGTGGCGTAGATAGCCGCGACTGTGCCGGCACGCGGGACAGGGGCAATCTTCCTCGAGCGGGCGCGTGTCGTGGCGGTGGCAGGCGTTGCGTATTTTGATCTTGCCGCGGTCGGTGAACGCCATCGCGTTGCGACCGTTGCGGGTCGGCAACACACAATCGAACAGGTCGACGCCACGGCGGATGCTTTCGAGCAAATCGATCGGCCGACCGACCCCCATCAGATAGCGAGGCTTCGTTTCCGGGAGCACGGCGGTGGTGACGGCGGTCACGCGGTACATCTCCTCCGGCGTCTCCCCGACGCTGAGCCCGCCGACGGCGAAGCCTTCGAACGGCATCGCCGTCAGTTCGTTCGCACAAGCGACGCGGAGGGTTTCGTCGAGGCCGCCTTGAACGATCGCGAAGACGGCTTGGTCGGGACGGTTGCGGGCTTGAAGACAACGCTCGGCCCAGCGGACCGTGCGCGACATCGCCTGCTCGACCGCGTCCCCGTCGGCCGGCAACGGGACGACGTGATCGAGGACCATCGCGACGTCGCTGCCGAGCGCCTCTTGGATCTCGATCGAGAACTCCGGGGTCAACTCGACAATCCGGCCGTCGACCTGACTGCGAAACGTCGCGGCGTGCTCGGTGACGCGGTTCAGCTTGCCAAGACTGAAGACTTGGTAGCCGCCACTGTCGGTCAGGATCGGCCCGCTCCACCCGGACATCGCGTGCAATCCGCCGAGGCGACGGACGGTGTCGTGTCCGGGGCGGAGCGCCAGGTGATAGGTGTTGCCGAGGATCATCTCGGACCCGGTCGCCACGAGCTGATCGAGGGTAACGCCCTTGACCGTCCCTTGGGTCCCGACCGGCATGAAGGCGGGCGTTTCGATCGTCCCGTGCGGCGTCGCCAAGATACCGCGACGGGCACCGGTCGCCGCATCGAAACAACGGGGAGACCAAGTCACCGGAGCCACCGGGCCGAAAGTCTCGATGCCGGGCGGGGTCGACGCGTCAGTCACCCCGCAGTTTCAACCCCAGGTCGGTCAACTTCTCGCGGACCTCGTTCAGGCTCGTGACGCCGAAGTTTTTGCACTCCAGCATTTCGTCACCGGTCTTCCGCACCAGTTCGCCGATCGTGTTGAGTTGCAACCGCGCCATGCACTTGCGGGCTCGGACGGAAAGGTTCAGGTCGGCGATCGGCCGTTCGAGCAACGCCTGTTCGTCGGGCGACATGTGGCTGGTGTCGATCGGCGGCTCGCTCGGCTTCTTTTCGTGGGCGAATTGGCCGAGGCTGAGTCCGCGGGCGGTGAGCATCTCACGAATTTCGTAGAGGCTCGTCTCGCCGAAGTTCTTACTGCTGAGCAGTTCCGCTTCGCTCGTGCGGGTCAGATCGCCGATCGTCATGATCCCCATCTTTTGGAGACAGTTTCGGCTACGGACGCTGAGTTCGAAATTGGTCACCGGCATGTTGAGCGTTTGCGCCAAGCGGTCGGTCCGCCGCTGGGCCTCTTCGTCGTACAGCATGTTCCCGGTGGCCGCGGCGTCCTTCATGAACAGCCGCGTTTTCGGGTGATCGGGGTAGCTATCGAGGATCCGCTTGTAGCAGAGTTGGGCCTTGTCGTACTGGTTGGTGTCCTCGTACATCAGCCCCAGGTTAATCAGGGCGCCGATCCCGGTCGGGAACGCCTTGGCGGCCCGTTCGTAGAGCGAGATCGCCTCGTCGTCGTTGCCGACCCGGTCGTTCTCGAGCGCCAACCCGAACAGCGCCCCGGCGTGATTCGCGTCGGTCGCGACGGCCCGTTCGTAGAGCGCGATCGCCTCTTCCATCCGACCGCCGATGGCGGAAACCGTCGCGGCTCGCTGATAGAGGTAATCCGCCGTCTGCTCGGCCGGACCGAAGATATTGTCGAGGATCTCCATCGCCTTCTCGATGCGGCCCGCGTAGCGATGACACTCGGCCTTGCCGATGTTGCACTGGTCCTCGTTGTAGCCCGACTTGTGGGCTTGCTCGTAGGCCGTGATCGCGTCCTCGTAGTTCCCCATCTCGAATTGGCAACGGGCGTCATAGAAGAGCGCCATCGCGCTGCCGTCGGCCGCGCGGAGGGTGTCCGACGCGTCGCGGAACCGACCGAGCAAAAATTGGCAGACGCCCATCTTGGTCCGCCCGGCGGGGGTCAGCGCGTCGTCCGCTTCCAGCTCCGCGGTCGCGTCCCGAAGTTCGCCGAAGTGGCTGTAGCTCTCCGTCACCGCCTTGCGGATCGTCAACACGTCGTTCGGACCGAACGACTGGTTCGAAAGGACATAGTCCTTCAAGTCGAGCACGTCGGTTTCGACTTCACTCATCGCGTCGGATCTCCCGCCCCGCGACGGGGCGTGGTTGTGAGGATCGGCAAGCACCAGAGCCAGCGGCGGGATTCGAACCCGCAACCCTCGCATTACGAATGCGATGCTCTGCCAATTGAAGCTACGCTGGCATTCCGTACACCCAAGTACCCGCTTCGACAAGGAGAGCGGGCCGCTAACGGTAGACCAGAGAAAATACGGGCCCACCGAGAATATCGTCAAGAGGCATCGAATGGGGTCGGGCGCCGATCCGGATCGGGCGTCTCGCTCCCGGCGCACCAATTTACCAAAAACACCGCATCTCCCCAGCTGCCTCAGACGCCCAATCTGACAAAAATCTATCACGCGTGATTGATTTCTTTCGTCGCCTGGAGACAATGAGGATGCAAGCGACAGTTACCGATCACCTCTTGGGACAGCTGTGCCAATTTCGGCCGCATCGGAATCTCGCCGCGACCGGCTACGGGAATTGGTGCAGACCCGGGGATTTGCGGCCCTCGGGGAGCTTGCGGAACGGTTGGCGGTTAGCGAGTCGACGATCCGCCGCGACCTGGAGCAGCTCGAGCGGGAGGGATTGGCGAGGCGGACGCATGGCGGCGTCTTTTGGACCGGAGAGCCGTCGACGATGCGGGCGTTCCGCTCACGGCGGGACGACCGTTGGGCGGCGAAACGGGGGATCGGCATGGCGGCTTCGGAGATGGTGGAGGACCACGACACGATCCTGCTCGACGGCGGCAGCACCACCTACGAGTTGGCCCGGCAATTGGTCGGGCGGCCGTTGCAGGTGGTAACGAACAGTCTGCCGGTCGCGCAGTTGTTGTCGTCGAGCGATTCGATCGACTTGGTGATGATCGGCGGTTGCGTCCGCGGTCGCACGTCGGTCGCGATCGGGCCGCTCGCCGAGCAGATGCTTCGCAGCATCAACGTCGGCAAGGCGTTCCTGTCGGTCGCCGGCGTGACGGAGCGTGGGTATTTCAACAGCGACATGATGTTGGTCGAGAACGAACAAGCGATGTTGGCGTCGACCGATCAGGCGATCGTGGTGGCGGACAGCAGCAAATTCGGTCGGGTCAGCCTGTCACGGTTGTGCGGGCTGGGGGACGTACACGCGTTGGTCAGCGACGTCGAACTCGAATCGACTTGGAAAGGGCGGATCGATTCCGCGGGGGTCGAACTACGGTTAGCAGAAGGCTCGGGCGAACGGCCCGCATCGAACACCAGGCAACAGCAAACATGAACGCCGCGACGATCGATCGGCAGCAGATTGAACAGTTGGTTCGGACCGCGTTAAGGCGAGTCGGCCCGGCGACGGGGATGGCATCGACGTCGTCCCCCGAGCGGTACAGCTCGATCCCCGGATGGGTCGACGGGAAGCCGAACCTGCGGGTTAGCATTTCGGCCCGACATTGCCACCTGACGGACGAGCACGTCGAGGTGTTGTTCGGCGCGGGGGCGAAATTGGAACCGGACAAGGATCTTTACCAGGACGGGTTTTACGCGGCGAAGCAGACCGTGATGGTGGTCGGCCCGCGGCGGCGAATGCTCCCCAACGTCCGCGTGCTCGGCCCGACCCGCGGGGCGAGCCAGGTCGAGTTGGCGCTCACCGATTCGATCTCGCTGGGGATCGACGCCCCGATTCGGCACAGCGGCAAGATCGACGGCACCCCGGGTTGCGTGTTGGTCGGCCCCGCCGGGACCGTTCGGCTCGACCGGGGCGTGATCCGGGCGGCGCGTCACGTCCACATGAACTTCCACGACGCGGAGCACTTCGGCGTCGGCGACGGCGACCTGATGGAGCTCGTCGTCCGCAGCCCCGATTGCGGGGTGATTTTCGAAGACGTCTTGGTGCGGGCCGACAAGGCGGCGAAGCTCGAGGTCCATATCGACACCGACGAAGGGAACGCGTGCCATCTCGACGCGGCCACCGACGTGGTGCTTCGCAAGGCGGCCGGTTGTGGCTGCCACGGATGATCGCAACGAACCCGTTTCCCATTCCCCTTCCACCCAACCTCCCTCCGTTTCCCTCTTAACCGAAGGCAGTTTTTTCGATGGCAAAGATCAATGAGGCGCTCGGCATGATCGAGACCAAGGGTTTTGTCGCCCTGGTCGAAGCGTCGGACGCGATGATGAAAGCGGCGAACGTCCAATTCCTCGGCTGGGACAAGGTCGGCAGCGGCCTGGTCAGCGCCTTCGTCAACGGCGACGTCGCGGCGGTCAAGGCGGCGACCGACGCGGGTGCCGCGGCGGCGGGCCGGATCGGCGAGGTCGTCAGCGTGCAGGTCATTCCCCGCCCGCACGACGATTTGTCGAAGATTCTCAAGACCCCCGCGACGGCGCCGAAGAAGTGACACCGGGCGGCCAGCCGCCCCCTTCCGGACGCCCCGTCTGATACTTCACCCAGACCACATTCATCCCCATTCCGACTGACCAGTAGCACACCATGAACGACGCAATCGGCTTGATCGAAACCAAGGGGCTGCTCGCCCTCATTGAGGCCACCGACGCGATGGCCAAGGCGGCCAACGTCGAGATCGTAAAACGGATCGACATCGGCGGCGGCCTCGTCACGACGGTCGTCAGCGGCGACGTCGGCAGCGTCCGCGCCGCGGTCGAGGCGGGCGCCAACGCCGCTTCGCAAGCGGGCGAGCTGATCAGCAGCCACATCATCGCGCGACCTTCCGAAGGGTTGGAAAAGGCTTTTTTGGCCTGAGCCGGCCGGCGGTTGCCGGTCGACCCGACGCGAGCGACGCCCCGCTTGACACCGGTCCCGTGTCGGGCGACGTCCCGTTTCGTGCCATGCCTCGTGACGTCACCGCCGATCGCGGGGTCGACACGGCCGGACATGACGCGAATGTCGCCGCGGACGGCGGATCCGACCGCGGCGTCCCGTCCGGAAGCGAACCGCTTTCGCCCTCCGGCGGCGGGCCGACGTCGCGTTCCGAATCGAACCTTTCCCCCACCCCACGCGAGGCCCCGATGCTCGTCTTGGTCGCCAACCTCGGATCGACCAGTTTCAAATACCGTTTGTTCGACATGAGCGACGAGCGTTGTTTGGCGCGCGGTGCCGTCGAGCGGATCGGAGCCGCGTCGAGCCCTTGCCGGGTCGAGATCGGCGAATGGAAAGACGAACGGGTCGAGGCGGTGCCGGACCATGGCGTCGCCGTCGAGGCCTGCTTGAAGCAGCTCACCGACCCCGAACACGGCGTGCTGGACGACGCGTCGCAGGTCGCCGCGATCGGGTTCAAGGCGGTCCACGGCGGACGGGTCTCGGGCGTGTTCCGGGTCGACGACGGGGTGCTCGAGGCGATGGCGGAGATGAACGCCGCGGCCCCGGCACACAACCCGCCGTACATCGCGGCGATGCGCGTGCTGCGGGAACGATTCCCACAACTCCCCCTGATCGCCGCGTTCGAGACCGACTTTCACCGCACCGTTCCCGACGCCCGCCGCGAGTACGCGATCCCACGTGAGTGGTCCGAGTCGCTCCACGTGCGGAAGTGGGGTTTCCATGGCGCGAGCCATCGTTACATCGCGACGCGGATGGCGGAACTGCTCGGACGCGACGTTCGGCTCGTGTCGTGTCACCTCGGCGGGAGCAGCAGTCTGACGGCGATCCGCGACGGCCAAAGCGTGATGACGACGATGGGGATGACGCCGCAAACGGGGCTGCCGCAAAACAACCGCGTCGGCGATTTTGACCCGTTCGCCCTGCCGTTGATCCTGGAACGGACCGGGCTCACGCTCGACGAGGTCCTCGGTCGGCTGGCGAGCGAAGGGGGGCTGCTGGGGCTGAGCGGCCGTAGCGGCGACATCCGCGACTTGGAGGCGGCGGCCGCCGACGGGGATGCCGGGTCGCGGCTCGCGTTGGACGTGTACGTCGAAGAGATCCGCCGGCATCTGGGCGGGATGATCATCGCCCTCGGGGGCATCGACGCGATCGTGTTCACCGGCGGGATCGGCGAGAACGGGGCCGCGATCCGCGCGGCGGTGTGCGACGGGTTGACCGAGTTGGGGATCGTCCCCGACGCGGCCCGCAACACGTCGCTCGATGGCGAGGCGTCGTTCCATGACGCCTCGAGCCGCACCGAGTTGTGGGTCGTCCCGACCAACGAAGAGCTGATCGTCGCCCGTCAAAGCGTCGCCTGTCTCAACCGATAACCGATGCCATAAACCGATGCCATAAACCGATGCCATAAACCGATGATGGAACGCTAAACCATGTTTGTCGCCCGAGTCACCGGTTCGGTGGTCAGCACGCAGAAGGTCGCGACGATGACCGGCCACAAGTTGATGATCGTCGAGCCGTACCGGCTGGAGGCCGGGTCGCGGTCGTCGCTGGTCACCACCGGCCGCACGTTCATCGCCGTCGATCCGCTCGGGTCAGGCGTGGGCGAATTCGTGTTGATCACCCAAGGGAGTAGCGCCCGGCTGACCCCCGAGACCGGCGACCTGCCGATCGACGCGGTGATCATCGGCATCGTCGATTCCGTCCACGTCGGGAAGTCGAGCGTGTACGACCGCAACGAGAACGAATCCTGAACGCCGGTCCGTTCCGAACATTTCCCTCCCCACACGACACCGATCCTGAGACCTAGCCATGCAGTTCGACGAAAACCTGATCCGCAACGTGGTCGCCCAGGTGTTGGCCGAAGTCGGCCCGATCCCACCCGCCAGCACGTCCCCACCCGCCAGCATGTCGAACGGTCGTTCCGCCGGCCACAGATCGGCGGCCGGCCGTCACGGCGTGTTTGACCACGCCGAGGAAGCGGTGGTCGCCGCCCGCGCGGCGTTCGAACAGCTCCGCGACCGAAGCTTGGAAGACCGCAAACGGATCATCGAGATCATCCGCGAAATCTCGATCGGCCAAGCCGAAGAGCTTGGGCTGATGGAGATGGACGAGACCGGGATCGGCCGGCCGGAACACAAGATCGAGAAGCTGCGGACGCTCGGCGAGCGATCCCCCGGCGTGGAGTTCCTGGAAACGAAGTGCTACAGCGGCGACCACGGGTTGGCCGTGATCGAGCGTGCCCCGTTCGGCGTGATCGGGGCGATCACCCCGGTGACCCACAGCCTGCCGACGTTGACCGGGAACGCGATCAGCATGATCGCCGGGGGGAACGCCGTCGTCGTCAACCCGCACCCGTCGGGTAAGCGGGTCGCGGCCGAAGGGGTGCGGCGGTTCAACGAGGCGATCCGTCACGAGTTCGGGATCGACAACCTGATCTCGATCGTCGCCGAGCCGACGCTGGAATCGGCCGAAGCGCTGTTCCGTCACCGTGACGTCGCGTTGATCTGTGTCACCGGCGGGCCCGCCGTCGGGCGTGCGGCGCTCAACAGCGGCAAACGGGCGATCGTCGCCGGGCCGGGGAACCCGCCGGTCGTCGTGGACGAAACGGCCGACCTGGACAACGCCGCCCGCTGCATCATTCAGGGGGCCGCATACGACAACAACTTGTTGTGCATCGCCGAGAAAGAGGTGTTCGTCGTCGAGGCGGTGTTCGACGCGATGATGGCCGCGATGCGGCGTGCCGGTGCCGCGGAGTTGAGCGCCGAGCAGATCGCCCGGCTCACGCCCCAGGCGATCGTGAAGGTCGGGGACGACCGACACGACGCGGCGTGCAAGGACTTCATCGGCAAGGACGCGACCGTGTTGGCCGAAGCGGCCGGCGCGGGCGTCCCCGCCGGGACCGAGTTGGTGTTCGGCGAGACCGACGAGCATCACCCGTTCGTGAGCGTGGAACAGATGATGCCGTTCGTCCCGTTCGTCCGTGCCCGTGACGTCAACCACGCGATCGCGATGGCAAAGAAGTACGAACACGGGTTCCGGCACACCGCGGTCATCCACTCTCGCGACGTGCACAACATGACGAAGATGGGCCGCGAACTCGACACCACGTTGTACGTGAAGAACGGTCCCTGCATGGCCTCGCTCGGCCTCGGCGGCGAAGGCTATCTGTCGTTCTCGATCGCCGGTCCGACCGGCGAAGGGGTGACGACGCCGATCACGTTTACCCGCGAACGACGCTGCAGCATGATCGACGAGCTCCGCGTCGTCTGAACCGATCGCGCTCACGCCCCCCCGCCAAAGAACGGCCTTTCCCCAACCACCAACACCACGACGCCCCGATGCAACCCGCCCGCGTCCTCGGCTCGACCCGTGCCACGGTGAAGCACGCCAGCTTCGACGGCCAGCGGCTCGTCGTGCTGCAACCGTTGGCGGCCGACGACACCCCGGACGGGGCGCCGCTGATCGCGCTCGACGCGGTCGGGTCGCGGGTCGCGGATCGCGTGTTGATCACCAGCGACGGCAGCTTCGCCCGCCAGCAGACCGGATTCCCGAACACCCCCGCCCGATGGACGGTGATCGGGATCGTCGACGACCTCCGTACCGAACCCACCGCGTGAACATGTCTGCGATCTCCCGCACGAACGATGCCGAGTCCGCCCGCGGCGCGCTGATCGAGCGTGTCGTGCGCGAGGTGATCGCGAGGCTCCATGCGGGGACGGCTGCGGGTCAGTCCCCGGTCGGCCGGCATAACGCAGGCGCTGGCAACGCATCTGCTAACGATCGGGCGAACGTCGCGACGCCATACGTTGACACGTCGTCCGCGGAGGTACCGGTCCGGATTACTGACCGGGTCGTGACCGCAGGCACGATTGGGGCGCTGCCGTCGTCGACACGGCGGATCGAAGTCGTCTCGAACGCGGTCGTGACCCCCGCCGCACGTGATGAGGCGAGGAACCGTGGGATCACCCTCACCCACGGCTGGGGCGGTGCGTCGACGTCCACCTCGCCGACAAATGCAACCTCCTCGGCGACCTCGACCTCCACAGCGGACCCCGAAGGCGTGACATCGGTCCGCGGGGTGACCGCGAACCCGGCGACCGCGCGATTCGGTCTCCGCGACCGCGAACGCCCCGAACGCGGCGAGGCGGTACGGTCCCAACTCGAGCGTCGCGGGGTGACGTGCGGCGAACACACAACGATCGTCCTCAGCGACCATCCGGCGGCGGCGACACACGAAGAGGCGTCCGGGGGGCGACGGGTCGCCACGGTCCGCCGGCTGACCGATGTCGACCGGTTCGCCGCCGAGCTCGGCCCCGAGTGCTGGGTGCTCGACATGATCGACTTGAGCCCCGTCGCGGCGGTCAACGCGGCGCGGCGGATCTTGCAAACCGCATCGCCCCCCGATGACCGACCTATGCCCCAATGAACTCGATGAGCCCCCGATGAAACTGGCACGCACGATCGGAACCGTCACGCTCGCGCGGAGTCACCCCGCGATGAAAGGGGCGAATCTCCGCTGCGTCGAGATCGTCGAAACGATCGACCGCATCGACGCGTTCCCGCTGGGCGGCGACACCGTGGTCGCGTGGGACTTGTGCGGGTCGGGCAACGGCGACTTGGTGGCGTTGGCCGAAGGCCCCGAGTCGGCCCAACCTTTCCGCCCCGACGTGAAACCCCTCGACGCCTCGATCGTCGCCCTGCTCGACCACGTCGAACTGAAACACCGAACCTAACCACCGTCCCCTTCGACCCCCCTCGGATCTCGACATGCAGAACATTCATCAGATCAAACAGGACATGTGCGACATCGGACGGCGGATTTACAACCGCCAGTTCGCGGCCGCCAACGACGGCAACATCACCGTCCGGATCAGCGACAACGAGGTGTTGTGCACGCCGACGCTGCACTGCAAGGGATTCCTCAAACCGGACGACATCTCGCTGGTCGACATGACCGGGAAACAGTTGGCCGGCCGCAAGAAGCGTTCGAGCGAGGCCCTGCTGCACCTAGAGATCTATCGCCAACGCGAAGACATCCGCAGCGTCGTGCACTGTCACCCGCCGCACGCGACCGCCTTCGCGATCGCCCGCGAGCCGATCCCGCAGTGCATCTTGCCCGAAGTCGAGGTGTTCCTGGGGGACGTCCCGATCACGAAGTACGAGACGCCCGGCGGCCAGGCGTTCGCCGACACGATCATCCCGTTCGTCCGCAAGACGAACGTGATGATCTTGGCCAACCACGGCACGGTGAGCTACGGCGAAACGGTCGAGCAAGCGTTCTGGTGGACCGAGATCCTCGACGCGTACTGCCGGATGCTGATGCTCGCGAAACAGCTCGGCCACGTCGCCCACCTGTCGGAAGGGAAGACACGCGAACTGTTGGACTTGAAGGACCAGTGGGGCTGGAAAGACCCGCGGAACACCGACGAGTACAAGGATTGCGATATCTGCGCGAACGACATCTTCCGCGAATCGTGGGCCGACGCGGGCGTGGAACGACGCGCTTTCGGCGCCCCGGCGGCGTCCGAATCGGCGGCGGGCCAGGCGACCGGGGCCGCGGCCGGCGGCCCGGCGGTCAGCGAGGAACAACTCGTCAAGCTGATCACCGACGAGGTCGTCCGCCAGATGGCCGCGAAGTGAGAGCGTGTCGGATCCCCGTTGTCTGACGTTGAGTGACCCGCGTCCCGATTCCCCCACCCATCCTCCCCGCAGCGAAGGCAAACATTCATCATGAAGATCTCGATTATCGGCGGCGGCGGGCTCGTCGGCTCGTGTGCGGCGTACGCGTTGCAGATCGGCGGGATCGCCCGTGAGATCGCGCTGCTCGACGTGAACCAAGAACTGGCCGTCGGTCAAGCGCTCGATCTGCAACACGGCGGCCCGAGCGTCGCCGACCAGACGATCGTCGGCGGCAGCTACGAGCAGATCCCTGACAGCGACGTGATCTGCATCACCGCGGGGCTCCGCCGCAAACCGGACGAGTCGCGGCTCGACCTGATCAACCGCAACACCGACCTGTTCGTCCAGATCGTTCGGGACGTCAAGGCGGCCGGCCCGAAACCGTCGGCGATCGTGATGGTCGTCAGCAACCCGGTCGACATCCTGACGTACGTCGCGGCGGAGATGCTGGACCTGCCGCCGCACCAAGTGATCGGGCTGGGGACGCAGCTCGACACGATCCGGTTCTGTGCCCTGATCGCCGAACAGCTCGCCGCGCCGCCGACGCAAACCCGGGCGTTGATCTTGGGCGAACACGGCGAGTCGATGGTGCCGATCTGGAGCAGCGCCACGATCGCGGGGCTACCGCTCGACAAATATCCGGGGTGGAACCCGAACCTGGCGAACCAGCTGTTCACCCGGACGCGTGGGAGCGGCGCCGAGGTGATCAAGCGGAAAGGGGGCGCCGGGTTCGCCGTGGGGATCGCGATCCGTGACGTGTTCGACGCGATCGCCCTCGACCGACGGATCGTGATGCCGGTCAGCAGCGTCCAAAACGGGTGCTACGGCGTCCGCGACGTCGCCCTCAGCGTCCCCACGGTCGTCGGCCGAACCGGCGTCGTCGACCGTCACGAAATCGAGTTGTGGCCGAAAGAGATGCAGGGGATGCGGGCCAGCGGGGCGGCGCTACGGAAGACGCTCGATATGGTGATGCCGCGGGTGTGACGCGGCGAACGTGACGCGTCATCGTCGGCCCTAGCGGTCCGCCATCACGGCGAGCACCTCGACCGCGGCGGCGACGGTTTCGTCGATCATCGCTTCGGTGTGCGTGCGTCCGAAGAACCACGCCTCGAACTGGCTACACGGCAGGTAAACGCCGCGGCCGATCATCCCCCAGAAAAACTTCCCGAACGCTTCCCGGTCGGAGCGATCGGCGTCGTCCCACGAGCGAACCGGGTCGGCGTTGAAGAACAGCGTCAGCATGCTTCCGACGCGTTGGACTTGGTGGGGGATGCCGGCGTCGGCGGCGGCCCTGCCGAGACCGCTGGCGAGACGTTCCCCCAGTTTTTCGAGTTGCTCATAAGGCGGATCGTCACGGAGCAGCCGGAGCGTGGCGGAACCGGCGGCGACGGCGACCGGGTTCCCGCTCAGCGTGCCGGCTTGAAACACTTTGCCCGCCGGCAGGACTTGGTCCATGATCGCCGCCTTGCCGCCATAGGCACCGAGGGGCATCCCGCCGCCGACGATCTTGCCGAGCGTTGTCATGTCGGGGGTGACGCCGAAGCGTTCTTGCGCACCGCCGAGGGCGAGCCGGAACCCGGTCATCACCTCGTCGAAGATCAGGATCGCGCCGTCGGCCTCGGTGACGCGGCGGAGCTCTTGCAGGAACTCGGCCGTGGGAACGACGCAACCCATGTTGCCGACGACCGGTTCCAAGATCACCGCGGCGATCTGTTTCGGGTTTCGTTCGAACAGCTCGCGGACGGCGGCGACGTCGTTGTAGGGGAGGACGGCGGTATCCTGGCCGGCCCCTTCGGTGACGCCGGGAGAATCGGGGACGCCGAGCGTCGCGGCGCTGCTGCCGGCGGCGACGAGCAGGCTGTCGACGTGGCCGTGATAGTTCCCCGCGAACTTGACGATCTTGGCCCGCCCGGTGGCCCCGCGGGCGACCCGGATCGCGCTCATCGTCGCCTCGGTACCGCTGTTGACCAGCCGCACCTTCTCGACGCTCGGGACCGCCTCGATGATCTGTTCGGCGAGCCCCGATTCTGCCTCGGTCGGCGCGCCGAAGCTCGTCCCCCGCCGCGCCGCGGCGTCGATCGCCGCGAGCACTTCGGGGTGCGCGTGCCCGAGGATCATCGGGCCCCATGACCCGATGTAGTCGAGGTACCGGTTACCGTCGATGTCGAACAGGTGCGGGCCGGCGGCCCGATCGATGAACAGCGGGGTGCCGCCGACGGCGCCGAACGCGCGAGCCGGGCTGTTGACCCCGCCGGGCATCAACCGGCACGCCCGCTCGAAGGCGGCGACGCTGCGAGGCCCGGCGCCGGGCGACTCAGCGCCGGGCGACTCAGCGCCGGGGGACTCAGCGCCGGGGGACCCGGCACGCGAGGCACCGGCGTTGGAGGGAGCCTTCGGGGATCGGCCTTGCGTGGTGGCGTCGGGATTTCGCGATGGGGTCAACGTCGGTTCCTCGGGCTTTTTTGGGGGGGAGGGATTTTCGGGGAGGGCTTTTGGGAGACGCGGTTATTTCGAATCGGGCTGGCTCGAGACCCGGGCGGTGTCGATCAACCCGACCGCGCCGGCGGCGATCAGTTCCTCGCCGACTTGGCGGGCCAGCGCCGCGGCGGCGGCGACCCAGGGGTGCAGCGATTCGGCCGATTCCTGGTCCGAAACCGAATGATCCGCGTCGGATGAAACACGCTCGGTAACCTCGGGGAGTTCGATCTCTCGGGTCGCGTTTCGGACGTCGCCGCCGTCCGCCGATAGGACCCGGGCGCGAAAGTTTAACCGGCGGGCTGCCGGGTCGACGACCGCGAGCGCGGCGATCGGCGCCAGGCATCCGCCGTGGAGCGCCGCGAGGAGGGTCCTTTCGGCGGTCACCGCGGCGCGAGCCGAGTGGTCTTCGAGACGGCGGACGAGTTCGATCGCCTCGGCGTCGCCGCGGCGAACCTCAATGCCCAGCGCCCCTTGGCCGGGGGCAGGGAGCATTTCGTCGGTCGGCAACCGGCAGCGAACGACCTGGTCCATTTGCAACCGCAACAACCCGGCTTCGGCCAACACGATCGCGTCGAACTCGCCGTCGTCCAGTTTTTGCAGCCGGGTTTGGACGTTGCCACGAATCGGTTCGACGTGCAAATCGGGTCGGCGACATCGGAGCTGGGCGGCGCGTCGCCGGCTCCCGGTTCCGATTCGGGATTGCTGTGGCAATTCGTCGGCCCATGCCTCCAGCGGCCGCGTCGCGGTCACGAGGCAGTCGTAGACCGATTCGCGGCGGGGGACCGCGGCCAGCGTCAATTCCGGGTCGGCCTCGGTCGGCAGGTCTTTGAGCGAATGGACGGCGATATCGGCTTCGTCGGCGAGCACGGCTTGCTGGATCCGCTTGGTGAACACCCCGACTTGGCGGGTGCCGTCGAGCGGCCGCATGTCGGTGTCGCCGCCGCTGACCAGCGGAACGATCTCGGTCGCGATTCCCTCCGCCGCGAGGCTCTCGGCGACGTATCGGGCTTGCCACATCGCGAGCGGGCTTTGGCGGGTCGCGACGCGGAGGACCCGGTCGGAATTGGCGGGGAGGACGGGGTGGGAGGTGGGCAAGGCGTTGGCTTCGGTTCTCAAGTGGGGGGTGACGCCGAACGGTCGGACGGTTCGAGCGACGCGAAGGATTTCGAAAGGTCGGGTACAGTAGGGAACTCGCGTTCGTTCGAACAAAGGACGGGGCCCTGGAGGCGAACCTTCGATCGAGAAGCTGAGGCCTATGATAGAGAAGGTCGGGTCTTTCCCGTAACCGGAACCGAATCGAGACGCTGGCTTGGACGAATCGACCCGCGACAACTATCCGATTCACGACGAGCCGACCCGTCACCTCGGGGACCTGGCGGGGGGCGATCTGTCGGCCGACGCGATGAGCGGGGGCTGGACCGAGAACGATGACTCGTTGCTTGGCGTCCCGGAGCGGGTCGGTGGCTACGAGATCAAGGGGTTGTTGGGTTCGGGGGGGATGGGCCGCGTCTTTTTGGCCGAACATGTCCGCATGCGGCGGGCGGTGGCGATCAAGATGTTGCCGGCCAAGCGGATGGCGGACGCGAAGGCGGTGGAACGTTTCTATGCCGAGGTGCGAGCGGCGTCACGGTTGTTGCACCCCAACATCGTCACCGCGTTCGACGCCGGCGAGTATGACGGGGTGCATTTTTTGGCGATGGAGTACGTCGACGGGAAGACGTTGACCGAGATCGTCTCGGAAGACGGCCCGTTGCCGTTGGGCGAGGCGGCGGCCGTGATCCGCCAGGCCTCGATGGGGTTATTGCATGCCCATCGCGCGGGGATCGTTCACCGGGACGTGAAGCCAGGGAACTTGATGCGGGCCTCCGACGGCACGATCAAGGTTCTCGATCTGGGGCTCGCCCGGTTGGGAAATCTTGCCGCGGACCCGCCCGGGGATGCCGTGAAGGCATCGGGTCCCGACGCGGCGGGGGAGCTTCAGGGGGCGGACGCGAACAAGGCGGGTCGGCTGGTCGGGACGTTACCGTTCATATCTCCGGAGCAGTTGGAGGACCCCGATTCGGCGGACGCGCGAAGCGACATCTATTCGCTCGGCGCGACGCTCTGTTATTTGTTGACCGGACATCCTCCCTTTTCGGGCGAGTTCCTCGATCAGGTGTACGGGCACCGTCATGGGGAGATCCCCGACTTGCTTCAGATGCGGGAGGATATCGACCTTCGGTTTTCGCACATCTTTTCTCGGATGATGGCGAAATCGCCCGGCGAGCGATACGCCTCGCTCGATGAGGTGATCGAAGACTTGGCGGAGTACGCGGGCAACACGACCGGCCCGGCGTGGTTGGCCGATTTCGCCCAGCGGGGCATCGGCGGGGAGATATCGACGTTCCGAAGCAGCTCCACTCACGGGCGGACGTCTCGGGTGTTGGGGCTGGACATGGGGATGTTTTATCTCGCCGCGGCCGAGGCGGGGCCGGGGGGCGAGATCCGCCCGCTGCCCGCGGGCGGCCCCGACACGCCGTTGTTTCGGATGGCGGTCGCGAGCGACCAAGGTCGGCTGTGGTTCGGCGGTGACGCGATCGCGCTACGCGGGACGCGGCCCCATCAGGTGGCGCATTGCGTGCCGATCTATTTGGGCCAGGCGGAAGTTCAACGCCAGATCGCCGGTCGGAAATGCCCACCCGAGGTGCTGCTCGCGTTGATGACACGGCGGGTGATGAAAAACGCGTGGCCGACCGAGGACCGTCCCGACGCGGTGGCGTTGACGGTCCCCGCGAGCTACGACCAGTTCCGTCGTCGCAGCATTTTACAGGCGGCGTCGATGGCCGGGTTCGGGTCGGTGCGACTCGTCGATCGCTGTCTCGCTGCCGCCCAAGCACGTCTGGCGGAGTCACAACGTCCCGGCGGGGTCGTTCCCGATCCGGGGATCGAGGTCGAGAGCGACGAGACGATCCTGTTCGTGGGGCTTACCGGTCAGGCGTCCGAGGTCGCCGTCATCGAACAGGCTTCCTCACGGCTTCAACAGCTTGCGACGGCCGGCCACTGGAACCACGGGACGTTGGGCTGGCTGCAGAGGCTGGTCGACATGGCGGCCGAATCGTTCCGCGAGCGGCACGGTTGGGACCCGCGGGAGCGGCTGAACTCGGCGGCCCGGTTGCAACTCGCCTGCGAGCGGGCGATGAACGCGCTGCTGTTGCTCCCTTCGGCCGACATCCGGATCGAATCGAAGGGGCGAGAGATCTCGGTCCCGATCCGCCGCGACGCGTGGCTCGAGCGGTGTGGTGACCTGATCGAACGGTTACGCACGACGATCGAATCGGCTTGTCGCCAAGCCTCGATCGCACCCGAGAAGATCGACCGCTGCCTGCTGCTCGGCCCGTTGCTACGGATCTCCGAACTTCGCCGGCGGGTGCTCGCGTCGCTATCGCCGGAGGTCCCGATGGAGACCGCCGATCGGATCGACTGCGCCCGGGGCGCCGCGGCGTGTTTGGCGGCGGAATTGCCCGGACGGGGCGACCGCTTGATGCCGCCGCGGAGCGTGACGAGTCAATCGATCGGGATCGTCGTCGATAACGGCAAAGGGCGGCGACGGATCATGCCGATCATCCCGCGGGGGACGCTGTTGCCGGCGCGGACCAACCGTCGGCTGACGATCGGCCCCGATCGGGCGACGATGACGTTGTCACTCGCCGAATCGTCCGGCCCCGGCGAGGACGACTGGCATTCGCTCGGCCGCCACGAGTTCCAACTCGGCGACGATCGCGGTAGCGGCGGGCCGGCCGCGGCGGCCGGCCCGGCGACGACCCGAACCCGGGCTCGCAACATCGGTTTCGAGGTCGACGTGAACGGGGTGCTCACCATCCGATCGCAAGTCCCGGGGGCACCGGGAAGTGTCAAACTTCAGGGACTCGCGGCGTCGACTCTCTCCGAGCAAACCCTGGCGAGTTGGACCCGCTGGCTGGAAGACGTTTCCCGCGATTAACCGCCTATCCGAAAAAGGGGTCCGACCCTGTGTAGATTTCCAGCTAACATCGCGTTGAACGGCTTTTCCACTTCCTTTGTTGACCACCGGCTCGCTCCAAGAGAGGGTCGGCCCCCTTTTCGGATAGGCACTCACCGCCGATTGCTCTGGCGTCCGCCGTGTCGGGCGTGTTAAGGAACTCGAAACGGTTCGTTTCCCGGCCTTCGGGGAACGGACGCGAGCCAACGACCGCACGGTTCGGCCAGGGAGGACAGTCGTGCAAACTATCAAGACGGCAGCGATCGTCATATTGTTGATGACGGTGATTTACGGCGCCTACGTGTCGCTGACGACCCCGCCCGAGCCGCTGCCGGACGAGGTCCATCAGATGCTCGTGGAGTCGGACGAGTTCGACATCGACGCCGGATTCCCCGACTCGCTCGGTTCGCTCGATTCCCCGCCGGGGTTCGACGAAGACGACGACCCGATCGCCATTGACAGCCCAGCGGGTGTGACCGAACGACTGAGCGACCAAGCCCAATCAGGCAACGACCGCCAGGATCGCGACGCGAACCGGGCGATGAACGCGGGCCGCGACCGCGGGAACGGATTCGACGCCGCCGCGGCGTCGGACGACCTGCTCGACGGCGAACGGTTGGCGAGTCTCGACGGGAGCGTGTTGCCGCCGGTGGGCACGAACGAAGCGTCGGTTTCGATCGACCAGAACCGGGCGTACCCGTCGACCGGTGGCGAATTCGTGCTCCCGGATCCGGACGGGGACGAAGGACCTGGCAACGACGCCGGAGGACACGACGCCGGAGAGGACGACGACGAAGGACACGCCGTCGCCAAAGGAGACGACGACGCCGAACATCCGGGCGACGACGGATCCGCACGGGACGAGAATCGCGGCTTGGCGAACGCGATCCGGGTGGCTGACGAACAGTACGGTGCGGGCCGCAAGAAAGAGGCGCTCGCGACGCTGAGCTTGTTCTACGACACGCCGGACCTGAGCCCGTCGCAACGGGGCGAACTCCTCAGCCGACTCGACCCGCTCGCCCGGGAGGTGATCTACAGCCAGTCGCACTTGTTGGAACAGCCGCGTCGCGTCCGGCACAAGGAGACGCTCGTCGAGATCGCGTCGGAGTATCAGGTTCCGTGGCAGCTGCTCGCCAACATCAATCACGTCGACGACCCGATCACGGTCTTGCCGGGGACCGACCTGAAAGTCGTCCGTGGCCCGTTCCGCGCCGACGTCAGCCTGAGTCAGGGCGAACTCACGCTGTTCCTCGGGGACTACTACGCCGGGCGGTTCCCGGTCGGCATCGGCGGCGACCCCGAACCGGAACTGGGGACGTTTACGGTGCAAGACAAGCGGAGCGACAAGACTTTCTACGACGCGTCGGGAAATCCCGTGCCGCCCGAGAGCGAGAACAACCCGTACGGCGCGATGTGGCTCGACCTCGGCGGCCAGATGTCGATCCACGGCAGCCCCGACCGCCGCGAGCCGACGACGAAAGGGTGCATCAGTCTGTCGGGCCAACACGCCGGCGACCTGTTCGGGATCTTGTCGCGAGGATCGTCGGTCGTGGTGCGGCGTTGATCGGGGTATGATTCGCCCAAGCGACGCGAACACCGACCGGCCCCGCCTTCCTCAAGACCCGACCCGATGACCGACCGACAAGAGCTGCTCGACCTGATCCGATCCGAAGCGTTAAGGGTCGGAGAGTTTCGGCTCGCCAGCGGCAAGACGGCGTCGTACTACCTCGATTGCCGACACGTCACCCTGCACCCCCGCGGGGCAAACCTGATCGCGACGGCGATGCTGGAAGAGATCGAGTCTTCGGGCAGGCGTCCCCACGCCGTCGGCGGGATGGCGATCGGCGCCGACCCGATCACCGCGGCGATCGTGACCCTGGCGGGACAACGCGACCTGCCGCTGAAAGGGTTCATGGTCCGCAAGGAAGCGAAGGGGCACGGGACGGGCAAGCAGGTTGAAGGCCCCGTCGAACCGGGCCAACACGTGGTCATCGTCGAAGACGTGATCACCAGCGGCGGGAGCGCGCTCAAGGCGGTCGACGCGGCGGAAACGTTCGGTCTGCACGTCGACTTCGTGCTCGGCATCATCGACCGGTTGGCGGGCGGGGCCGAAGCGTTCGCCGCGCGGGGGCTCGCCCTCAAGACCCTGACCACGATCCGCGATTTCGGCCTCGAGCCGGAATGACCGTCGGCATTCGTCCCCCGTCGGACGTACGGTTCGCCGCGGACGTTTGAGGAGGGACGCCGGTGGAGACTTCGCTGCACCGACAACTGAAACATCGGTACGCGGGGCGGGAGTCCGACGTCGAAGTCACCGTCGGACGTTACCGCATCGACGCGGTCCGCGACGACGAGTTGATCGAGGTCCAGTGCGCGTCGCTGTCGGCGATCCGTGACAAGATCCGAGCGTTGCTCGATCGGCACCGCGTGCGGGTCGTCAAGCCGATCGCGACCCGGACGCGGATCCGACGGCTCAAGAAATCTGGCGGGCCCGTCGCGTCGCGACGGATGAGCCCCAAGCGAGGCGCGGCGGTCGACGTTTTCGAGGACCTGATCTACTTCACCCGCCTCTTCCCGCATCCCAACCTGACGATCGAAGTCGTGTCGGTTCAAGTCGAACAGACCCGCGTCCCGGCGCGGCGACGAAGACGCTGGCACGCCGATCACCGAGTCGAAGACGTCGCCCTCGAAGAAGTACTCGGCACCGCCGAGATTCGCCAGCCCGCCGATCTGCTCTCGCTGATCCCGTGGCAGAGGTCGGCCTCGCCACACGACCACCCCTCGGGCGCGGCCGACCACAAGTCACCGAACGGGGACGCGTCATCGGATGGGGACGCGTCATCGGATGGGGATGCGTCATCGGATGGGGACGCGACATGGGACGGGGGTGCGACCTGGGACACCGCCCGCCTCGCCGAGTTGATCGACCGTCCCCGCTGGTTCGCGCAAAAGGTCGCCTACGTGCTCCGCCACACCGGCGCCGTCGAAGTGGCCGGCCGAGGACGGGGAGGCGTGCTGTATCGGTGCCGGCCTCCCGCGACGGCGGCGGCATCCGCCGAGATCTCGACGGATCTCCCGACGGTCGACCGAGCCGCGTGAGACGAGGGGCCCCGCGAGGACTCTCGGTCAGCAAGCAACGGTCGGGAAAGAGATGACGCACTCGTTCGTCCCCCTCACCAATCGCCCCCCAGATATCGGCTGCACGGCGGAGAACCGGA
Organism: Pirellulaceae bacterium; assembly: GCA_041685355.1. Classification (GTDB taxonomy): domain Bacteria; phylum Planctomycetota; class Planctomycetia; order Pirellulales; family Pirellulaceae; genus JAWLFY01. The sequence goes on from JAWLFY010000053.1 coordinate 28,062, forward strand.
GACGCGGAGAGGCGGGGGCAGCGGACTGTGGTTTCCTGGCCGTCGCCAATTTTTCGTCGGCGGCCGAATCGATTCCCTTCCAGGGGCGGATCGCCCCGTGACGGCGGCGGAACCGAGGGGCGAACCGGGCTCGTTTGAGAGGCCCCGGCGAATCTGTTAATCTGCTCGCCGCGGGGCCTTTATTCTTGCCCGACCCGAACTCGGCTAGCCCGACCCGATCCCGGGCGTCTCCCGCGAAGAGTCGATTTTCCTTCGTAAGCCACGGCCCCCGACCCCCGGAGAACTTTTGTCCCTCTGCCAATTCGGCGCGACGTCCAGCGGCAAGAGGCTGACGGGTGCGGCGCTTGCCCTGACGTTGTGGGTGGTGATCCAGGCGATTTCTGGGTTCGCTCAGGGTACGCCGTCTCCAGAGGACCCGAGCGTCGGTGGAGAAAATGCCGGCCCACGGGAGGCGTCCGACGGCGGCTCGCTCGAATCGGGAAGTGCGGAGTCGGGAAGTTCGCAAGGGGATGCGGCGCTGCGGTTCGATGAAGGGGTCCATGCCGGGCTCCGTGAGGGGCACGTCAGCCTGACCTGGGGTCCCGACGCATGGGAAGGGGAGGTCGACGAGGGGGGTGAAGACGCCGAGCGATGGGCCAAGGAGGCGGGGATTCGCGAGTATCGCGTGACCGACGAAACCGGATCGGTGTATTACCTCGGCGAGTTCCGCAAGGCGTTCATTTCGGGCCTTCCGGACGGCATCCACAAGTTCACCGTCGACGGGCTCGATGGGGAAGGCGCGGCGATCGTGTCGAGCGTCGAACCGGCGGTGATCACGGTGAATCATTGGCCGTTGACCTACGCGTGGGGAGCGTTCTTTGTCGGTTTGGTGATCTTCGTTTCGTTGGTCAGCGTGATCGTCGCGGGGGCGGTATCGTCCCGTGCGGTGACCGTTCCGGGTCTCACCACTTCGGAAGGCGGTCTCACCACTTCGGAAGGCGGTTTCGCCACTTCGGATGGCGGTTTCGCCACTTCGGATGGCGGGGGCGACTCCAGCGGAGAGACCGGGGAATCGCGTCCCACGACCGAGGAGACCGATTGATGGACGTGTACCTACTGCTGCCGTCGCCGTTCGCGGCGACGCCGATCCTGAGTGCCCGGGCGGGGTATATCTTGCTCGCGTTGTTCGGGATCGTCTGGGTCGGGCTCGGCATTTGGTGGGGCCGCAACGCCCGTTCGTACGACGGCTTCGCGGTCGCCGGTCGGAACGTCGGTTTGGCGTTGGCGACGGCGACGGCGGTGGCGACGTGGATCACGTCAAACACGACGATGCTGGCCCCGCAATTCGCGTTGCAGCTCGGGGTGTGGGGCGCGGTGGCCTATTCGACGGCGAGCTTCGGGTTGTTCGCGTTCGCGCCGATGAGCGGCCGGATCCGGCAGCTGATGCCGAAGGGATACACGGCGGTCGAGTTCGTGCGGCGACGATACGGGAGACTCGGTTCGGCGCCGTTCCTGGTGATTTCGCTGTTTTATGCGATCACCTGGCTGATCTCGATGTCGATGGCGGGGGCAAGTTGCTCAACGTGCTGTCGGGGATTCCGTATGAAGTCGGGATGACGGTGGTCGTT
>JAWLFY010000207.1:0-7464 GCA_041685355.1 Pirellulaceae bacterium
GAAGTGGGGATGCGTGCGAGCGCGGACGAACTCGAGAGGGTCCTCCGCCGGCAATCACCGATGCAGGACGCGAAGCACCTTCGGCGCATCGCAGACCAGGCGATTCCTCGGTAGATTGCCGCTCAGCAGTGCGCGCCACCGCATCACCTAGCGTCGCTTGGTGTACTTCATTCACCATTCGGACATCGCAGCGATACCTGAAAAAAACCTCGCCCACGCCAGCCCGCACGCCACGAAAATCGCGGAAGAGCCTCTCTCGCCAACGGAGACGATCGTCATGGGGTCACACTTGCCCAAACCTGTCGGTTCCGCACGCTCCCGATCGAACGTTTGCCCTCTGCGTCGGCTCGTTTTTCTCGCGTGCTTCATCGTTGCCGCCGGGAACGTCCACGCCGACACGACCGAGCGCGACGCGAACGATCAGCGGGCCTCAGGCCAGTCGACTTCGGACACCGGTGCCGCGGAGCCGTCCACCGACCCGGCCGTTTATGGCGAAGGTGTACGGTCGACTCCGTGGCGTACCGCAGAGCAGGAACGGACGGGGTTTCACCTGCCGCCCGGGTTTGAAGTGACCTGCTTCGCGTCCGAACCCCAAATCGCCAAGCCGCTCAACTTGGCGTTCGACCGTCGCGGGCGGGTCTGGATGACGCAGTCCACGGCGTATCCGCATCCGGCCGGCGAAGGGGAAACTCACGACGACGCCGTGCTGGTCTTGGAGGATACCGACGACGACGGCCACGCGGACCGGGTGACGACGTTTGCCGACGGACTCAACATTCCGATCGGCGTGTTGCCCTACGGCGACGGTTGCCTCTGCTTTAGCATCCCCTCGATTTGGTACCTGCGGGACACCGACGACGACGGCGTTTGCGATTCCCGTGAACGAATCCTCGGGCCGTTCGACACCAGCCGCGATACGCACGGCATGGTCAACGCGCTCCGCGACGGAGGCGACGGCTGGATCTATGCGTGCCACGGATTCAACAACCGCTCGGAGATCCGCGGAACCGACGGACATACGGTCTCGCTCCATTCGGGCAACACGTTCCGCTTTCGTCCCGACGGTAGCCGCGTCGAGAAATATACGCAGGGGCAAGTGAACCCGTTCGGCCTCGCCCGCGACGATTGGGGGTACTTTTACTCCGCCGACTGCCACAGCAAGCCGATCACGCAATTGATCCGCGGCGCGTGTTATCCGAGCTTCGGGCGGCCACACGACGGGCTCGGCTTCCTGCCCCCCACCGTCGATCACCTGCACGGCAGCACCGCCATTTCCGGGATCGCCCATATCCCGCACGATTCACCGATCGTGCCGCTGCGAGGGCAACTGATCAGCGGCAACGTGATGACCTCGCGGGTCAACCGAAACGAACTTCGCTACCAAGGGGCGACGGCACGCGGGGTCGAACGGAGCGATTTTCTCACCAGCGATGACCCTTGGTTCCGTCCCGTCGACATCCGACTCGGGCCCGACGGAAACCTCTACATCGCGGATTTCTACAACCGAATCATCGGGCACTACGAAGTCCCGCTCGATCACCCCGGAAGGGATCGGACCAGCGGTCGCATCTGGCAAATCCGTTACTCCGAGTCACGCCCTGACGGCGAAGTACCGGCTGGCAAAGAGCGATCGGCGAACAGCGATCCACCGGGAAACGCCGGACGACGAACGACCGGCCAAGCGGATCCACGAACGGTTCCCCAGATCCTCGCCACGAGGGTCGACGTCGATGCGGCACTGACAGACCGCGAGTGGGAACGTGCGGGGCCAAGAGAACGGATCGCGACGATCATCCGCGCGACCGAGCGGATCGTGTACCGGGACGATTCCCCGACGGAACCTTCCGGGCTGCTCAAGATCGGGCGAGCTCGAATCCGCGAGGCACTCGACGACCCGAACGCCCACGTCCGACGAGCCGCCGCCGAAGCGTTGGGACGGGTGGGAGTCCAGAGTGACGTTGAACCCCTGATCCGACGGTTGGGACGCACCGGCGAATCCGATCCGGTGCTTCGACAAACCGTACGAATCGCGATTCGAGACCGGCTGATCAAGGTTCCCGAAAACTCGCAGGCATGGCGGATGATCGGCGCCGCGCTCGTGCCCCCTGATCAACCGTCGTCCGACGGGGACGAATCGCCAGCTTTGAATCGCTTGAATCGACCCGACCGCGAATCGCTCGCGTCGATCCTGGAAGCAGTTCCCCGAACCGAGGCGGCCGACGTCCTCCTCGACTTCCTGGACGCCACCCCGAAGGTCGATCGCTTTGACGAGCGGATCCGCCACGTCGCCGCGCTGGCGTCTGACGAACAACTCGAAAGGACGGTGCGGTTGGCACGACGGGTCGCGGGGACAAGCTTGGCCCAACGATCGGCGCTGCTTCACACCATGGTGCAAGGACGTGATTCCGAGCTCCGGCATCATCCCGCGGTACGCAATTGGGCGGCGGACGTTGCCGACCAAGCGATGCGTTCGGTCGACCGATCATTGGAACGCCACGGCCACCTCATTCATTGGGACGAGATCGATGGCACGACTTGGCCTTCCCAACCGCGACCGGACGCGGACGGGCAACCGGTGCGGTTGATGAGCAGCCATCCGCTCGGCGAGAGCCACCGTGGGATCATCCGCTCCGACACGTTCCCCGCCCCGCGAACCCTCTCGTTCCGCATCGCCGGTCACGATCGACGACCCCGGGATCGGAACCGTGATACGGGCGGCGAAGGCGATCGCGAAGTGGCCCCCGAAGTGGCCGGCGAAGTGGCCGGCGAAGTGGCCGGCGAAGTGGCCGGCGCGGCAAATTTCGTACGACTGGTCGCCGTCCCCTCGGGCGAAGTGATCCGGCGTGCCGACGTGCCGCAAAGCGATACCGCGACGGCAGTCCGCTGGGACCTGTCCGGCCGCGCCGGCCAAGAGGTCCGGATCGAGTGCGTCGACGAGAACGACGATCGCGCCTACGCCTGGATCGCGGTCGGTGAGTTCACGCCGTCATGGGTCAATCCTTCCGCGGCGGTTGAAGCGTTGGACGTCGCGATCGACCTCAACCGACGATTCGATTTCCATGACCTGGCCGGGGAACTCCGCCGGCTCGCTTCGGACCGCCGCCTGTCACCCCGCTTACGGCTCCGCGTCGCGATGGCCGACTCCACGGTCGACATGACGCCCCAGCGTCGGGCGTTGATTGAGTTCGCCGAACGTCGACTCCCCTGGGAGCCGGCCGCCGAGGCGATCCTCGATGTCGTCTTCGACGGACCTTCGGAAGAACTCGATCGGGTGACACGTGAGTTGCTCCGTGGTCTCGATGTCGTCGACCAATCATCGTTCGTCACGACTTGGCTGAGGGCGGGCGCCGACCCAGGCACGTTAATCACCTGGGCCGAGCAGGGGGCGCTCGCGAAGGCGACGCTCACGGGCGAAGCGTTGCAGATCCTCCGCGGCCGTGGGACCCCTGACCAACTCCTTCGGCTCGAGCGTATGCGGCCCACCGTCGCATCGACCTCGGCGACCGAACTCGCGCGGCTGAACGCGTTGGAATCGTCGATCCGCAATGCCGAAGCGGATCCTGCAAAAGGGAAGTCGGTTTTCGAGAAACATTGTGTGGCGTGCCACCAACTTCGCGGTCGCGGTCAAATCGTCGGGCCGCAGCTTGACGGTGTCATGACGCGATCCGATCGCCGCTTGCTCGAAGACATCGTGACTCCCGACGTGAACGTCGACGCCGCGTTTCGCTCCAAAGTCTTCCTCCTCGACGACGGCCGCGTCCTCGTCGGCGTCGTCCGATCCGACGAAGGGGGGACGGTACGGCTGACCGACGCCCAAGGGAAAACTGCCGAAATCCCCGCCGATCGAATCGACGAAACCAAGCCGTCGACGAAGTCTCTGATGCCCGACAACTTCGGGGAACTCCTGTCGCCCCAGGAACTCGCCGACCTGGTCGGCTTCATCCGAGACGCCTCGGAGAGTTCCGAGAACGGCGACGCGAACACGCCCCGTTGAAATTTGCGTGTCTCGTTAGACGAGGGACGCCAGACGAAGGTCGATCTTGTTCGTGGAAACGTTCTCCCCCGACGCGAGCCGTCCGCGAGCCCAGTCCAGAACGCCCGTCAACGGCTGTCCGATGCCCCGCCGGTAGCTCAGCGAGGGGCTCGCCGGGTCCACGTAGCCGGCAAACTGAAGACACGCGGGTTGCCCCTCGATCGTCCACACGTTGCCGGAACTGCCGGGAGCGAACGCGGCGGGCACGACGCTCTCGACTTCGATCACGTCCCGGATGCGACCGACCTCCGCGATCAGGCTGAACTCGGGATAGTACCGACGCACCACGAACGGGATCTCGCCGAACACGGTCCGCGTGGTCCCCGCCCGCATCACGTCACGCGGCAATTCGTCAATCGATCGGGCGCGTAAGCGAGCAGCCTCGCCCTCCGACACCCACGCGTTGTCTCGCGGCTCGCGTTCGTCGAACCCGATCAGGGCCGCGTCGACGCCGGACCTGTCACGGCGTCCGCTGCGGGCGAGCAACCGGCCGTGGAGCTCGAGCCGACGTCGACCCGCCCCCGCCCGATCGTCAACATCGACGTCGGATCGTCGCTCCGTTTCGTCTTGCCGTCCAATAGTGGCCGGCACGCCTCCGAAGGTGCCTGCTACGGAATCTTTTGCGGGCATCATCGTGCCGGCGTTGGGCACCGTCGTACGGTTCGCGGGCACCGTCGTGCGGTTCGTGGGCACCGTCATTCGCACCCGCGGTTCCGGATCGGGCACCCTCGCGACGCCCCAAAACGGATGACCCACCGTGACGGTTCCCCAGCGTTCCCTGTCGTCAAAAGGTGTCCGCCAAGCGATCAGGTTGGACGCGGCGGAAGTCTGACTCACCGAGACGTGCCGGATGGTCCGCCGGGTCAGTTCCCAACGCGTCGGGTCGACCTCGATCACGTCGGTCGCAAGGCGAAGCTCCACGAACCGGCCCCCGCGGCGGACACGGACGGCGGCCACGTCGGGGATCCGTCCCCGCCGGGTCGGCGGATCTCCCTTGCACAGAACCAAAAAACAGGCCGCGTGTCCACGACCCGGGTCGGCGGCGGAACCCTTTTCCGCGACCCCGAACCCGACGCCGACCACCCCGGCGTCCGTCGCCGGAAACCGACGCCGCAACGTCCGTCCCACGCGGTGCCACTCCGACTGCGACAGCTCACTCGGTGACGCGATCGTTTCCAACCGGCACCTCCGCGATCTGATGCAAGGGCCGAAACACCATCTCGCCACGCTCAAACGTCAATGCGAAGACGTCGCCGCCGAAGCAATTCGTCGGCTCGACCCCCGCCGACTCGAGGGGGCAAGCGGCGTACGGCATGAACCCGACGTAGCGAAAACCGTACAGCCGCTTCTGGCAATCGGGGCCCCGTGAAATCACCGCCTCGTAGTAGCCGAGCGGAACGTTCGAGGCTCGCACCGGCGTCCCCCCTTCGCCGTCTCGACCGGACGTAAGGGTCGGGACAAGTCCCACCAAATCCGCGACCGCCTCTAAATTCTCGTCGGTCGACGAATCGAGGTCGACATTTAACCCTTCCAGTCGCCAACCGTCGGCCAGCGTGACACGGGTCTCGTTCGTCCCAAACCCCGAGCGGATCTGAATCGAATACTCTTCGCTGAAGTCCGGCAATGTCACGGTGTCGATCGTCACGAATCCGTCGACCGGCGTCCCCGTTCGGTCGACCATCGGCTGAACGAACAGATAAGGCTTCGGCCGATAGAACCGGACGCCCGAATCGTCCGGCCCCGGGTTCTTGATCACCCTGGTCGAAGGCAAACAGCCCACCGACGCCATGACAAAAATCAGAAAGCACCATCGACACGCGGCATCCCGGATCATCGCTGTCCCCCTTCGAATCCATGCCAACGAGGCCCCCACGTGGGGGCCGGTTGTCTGACGCGATTTATCGTCACGACGCATCCCAGCCGCCATCCGGTTCCCCCCGCATCACCCGAACACGCCCAGCCAACGCGTCGAAACCGATACGGCCCGTGAGGTCGACCCAACCCTCAAAAGTGGGACAATCGGTCGCACCGGATGTAACCCAACGGGTATGCTGGCCAGAGACGGAACGCCGGCGGTGGTGAGCCGGCGAGTTCAGCCTTCCCCATTCACGGATTCCAGGTGGAACGATGTTGATTCGAACGATGACGATGGCCGCGTTGGCCTCGGCGATGCTTTGTGGGACCTCGATTGCCGCTCGGATTCCCGGCTTGAGCCCGGGCCCGGTGGAGTTGAAATCGGCCGGACCGATTTCGTTTGCCGGTTCCGGCGTGCTGCTCGTCGGCGACGCCAAAGCCGCGACCGTCTACGCGATCGACACCGAAGACGAACGGGTCGAATCCGACCGTCCCCTCCAGATCGACAACCTTTCGAAGCAGATCGCCGAAGAACTTGGCGTCGCGCCCGATGCGATCGCGATCGCCGACTTGGCGGTCAATCCCGAGACCGGAAACGCGTTCTTGTCGATCTCAGCGGGTGAATCGAACCAAGCCATGCTGGTCCGGGTGGCACAAGACGCCTCGGTATCGGTGATCGATCTGAACAAAGTCGACCACGCGAAGAAGGTGCTTCCGAATCCGCCCGAAGATCGCGTCAACCGCGAAGGCCGCCGGCCGCGCAACCCGCGCGACGAGGCGATCACCGACGTCGCCTTCTTCGACGGCAAAGTGTTGGTCTCCGGACTCTCCGCCGGTGATTCCCCCTCCAGCGTCATCGAGTTCCCGTTCCCGTTCGCCGAGAACTCGGTCGTCTCCAACGTCGAGATCTTCCACGCCGCCCACGGACGCGTCGAAGAACCGGCGATCCGCGCGTTCGTCCCGTTCACCGTCGGCGGTGAGCCGAGCCTGTTGGCCGGGTTCACCTGCACCCCGCTCGTCAAGTTCCCGATCGACCAGCTCCGCGGCAGCAACGAGAAGGTTCGTGGAACGACCGTCGCCGAACTCGGCAACCGCAACCGGCCGCTCGACATGTTCGTCTACGAAAAGGACGGCAAACCGTACGTGCTGATGAGCAACACGGCACGAGGGATGATGAAGATCAGCACCGAGGACTTGGAGTCGAACCCCGGACTCACCGAACGCGTCGGCGGCGGAGGAACGGCAGGCCAACCCTACGAATCGATCGAATCGCTCGCCAGTGTCACCCGGATGGACAAGCTGAGCGACACGCAAGCCGTCGTGATCATGACGGGCGACGATGGCATCCGTTCGCTGAAAGTCATCGACCTGCCTTAAACCGCCGCCTCCCCGTCGCGAAAGTCGTGTAGACTTCCGGCGGCCCCGAGCAAGCCGTTCAACCGTCAGCCCAAGGCGTACGAACGACCCCGCCGCAAAAACCGGCTCTTCCGCGATTTTAGTGGCTTGCGGGCTGGCGTCGGCGAGGTTTTTTCAGGCATCGCTGCGATGTCCGAATGTTGAATGAAGTATGCTGATCG
>JAWLFY010000054.1:0-25181 GCA_041685355.1 Pirellulaceae bacterium
TCGATCAGCATACTTCATTCAACATTCGGACATCGCAGCGATGCCTGAAAAAACCTCGCCGACGCCAGCCCGCAAGCCACTAAAATCGCGGAAGAGCCATCACGCCATCGGTATCGACCCTGACGGTATCAAGTCCGTTGACGAGAAATCACCGTGAAACCCGCGTCCTCGCCCGCAAAGTGGCGCTGTCCAGCTAGACGCAAGAAGCTTTTGAAATGTGGCTGGGGCGATCCGTGTCGCCGGTCTGGAAATGTGACGTTTGGCAACCCCAGGAGACTCGACCTTCTATTCCGCTCCCACGCGGCTACGCCACAAGTCGAATCGGCTCGCCATTTCTTCGACGCGCTCCGGTTCACGGCCTGCGAGATCGGCTGTTTCCGTACCGTCCGATTCGAGATCGAAAAGCTGCCATGTACCGCCTCCGCGTGGGCGAACAGCTTTCCATCGTCCCATGCGTATTGCATCGTGTTGGCGACTACTCCAGCAGAGCACCTCGTGACCTTCACGCTGCTTCCCTTTGAAGACCGGCAGCAGACTCTTGCCTTCCAGTGGCAACGGATGGCGACCGTTGAACTCACTCGGATAAACCGCTTCGGCGACATCTAGAAAAGTGGCCATGAAATCCATCACATGGCCGGGCTGGTTCGTGATTCCACCACATTCACGAATCACCGCAGGCCAGCGAACCACTAGCGGTGTCGAGATACCGCCTTCGTAGGCACCAAGCTTCGTCCCACGCAGCGGCGTATTACTGGCGCTGGCCCACGCCAGACCGTAGGCGGCAAAGGTATCGTGAGCGCCCGGCAGATTGTCAGGACCACTGCCTGGACGGATTGACTTGCCATCCTTCCGCCAAATCGGGTTCCTGGAGTCCGGTCCGAAACCAAAACCGCCGCGGCTCGGAACGAGGCCGCCATCCGGCGCGGCCCCGTTATCTGAGAGAAACATCACTAGCGTGTTGTGCGCCTCGCCTGACTCCTTCAGTGCCTGAAGCAACTGCCCGATGCCGCGATCTATAGACGCTACCTGGGCAGCGTAGACCGCCATTCGTTCCGCTTGCCAATCTTTGTGATCCTCGGCTTTCCATGGTCTAACACCTGCCGGTAGCGGTGAAAGCTTCCATTCGGGCGGCACCAGCCCGGACTCGCGCTGGCTTTCCAATCGTCTTAAGCGGATCTGATCCCAGCCCTTCGTTCGATACCGTTCACGAAACTCGGCCACTTCGTCTTCGCGGGCGTGCAGTGGCCAGTGTGGCGCGATGTGGGCAACGTACAGAAAAAACGGCTTCTTCTCCGTGCCTCTCTCCTGAAGAAACCGGAGGGCGTAGTCATTCAAAGCGTCCGTCAGGTAGAACTTATCAGGCAACTCGATGCGCGCACGATCGAGATAGAAAGGATTGTCCTCGACTTCATCAAAGTAGCTGATTTTTCCTTGGCACATCGGTCCGAAGAATCGTTCAAATCCGCAATCCAACGCCGAATCCCGCCTCTGCCATTTACCGACCATCATCGTCTGGTAGCCAGCCTGCTGAAGTACTTCGCCGATGCTAACGCACTTGCTGAAGTCTGTCGGATCATTCCAGCGATGGCCTTGATGGCCGACTTGCTGGCAATACAGTCCTGTCAGTAGGGAAGCCCTCGTCGGCCCGCAGATACCATTGTTATAGAACTGTCTGAACCTCAAGCCCTCCTGAGCCAGAGAGTCGATGTGAGGCGTGCCGATCTCGCCGCCGTAACAGCCGATATCTGACCAGCCAAGATCGTCCGCCATCACCAGGATGATGTTGGGGCGCGGGTCAGATTCGCGACCAGCCGCTAGTGACGGCAGCGGAAACAAAACGACCGCCAGAACGACCAGAGACAATCTGTGCATGGTGCTTTTATCCCTTCCGTCTCGATGCGATTTTTCGACGCGATAATCCCCAGTGCCATCACGAACCCGCAGCGCTATTACGCCGGCGAATTGACCGAACGAGCACCAGCGTAGCATACGCGGGGAACGACCGCCCAACGTCGAGGTCTGGTCGAAAGCCGGCGGGCCGGCGAAAAGCAGGCTTGCCAACAGAGTACGTACCTGTTTGACGTGTCGCAGGTTAACTCGCGCTGGCTTTCGCGCCGGGGCCGGGACGCTCGGCATGAACGCGATTTCTCGCGGGAAGGTCGCGGTCGCGAGGACGCCTTGCTTTGAGCAACCGTTGTCGGCCACCGCCGGAGTGGTCGGCCACCGCCGGAGTGGTCGGCCACCGCCGGAGTGGTCGGTCACCGGTGGAATGGGCTGAGCCGACCGACATCGAGTCAACGTGGGTCGGGGTTTTCGGTGGGGATCGGCTTGCCGTGCGGGTCGATCTGAGGCGCGTCGGTTTCCTTATCGAGCCGTTCCCGCAGTCGCGGGTCGGTGAAGTGTTCGAAACGCTCCGCCTTGTCATGGATCCGGGCGGCATCGAGCCCGGCGCGGGACGTCAGGTACTCTTCCCACAGCCGATGGGAGCGGACGAGGTTCCGGGCACGTGACCGCCCCGTCGGCGTCAACGCCAGTCCGTGCCGCGCGGCGGGATAAGTTCCGCGGTTCTCCTCAGTCCGATCGATTTGGCCGAGCCGGCGGAGTCTCGCCAACACGAGCCGCAGCGAGAGCGGATCGGTCAACAGCAGCGGGCGAAGCTCGGTTGCGGTCGGTGTGGGGACACGTCGGTCTCCCCTCGGGTCGTCGTCCGGGCCACTTTCCTCGATCCGGTAGAGCAGCGCCAGCACGTCATCTTCGAGGATTTGCCACGCCAACACGCGGTGACGGACGAAGCGGACGACCACACCGTGCCGCGGCCCGAAAGCCGCGGCGAGCAAGAACAAGCAGCCCGCTGCGGTCGCCATCATCCCCGCCGTCGTGGTGCTGCGAAGTCCGAACCAGGTCGGTACCGTGACCGCGGCGAGGTGGCCCCCGGCCGCGGCGATCGCGGCGATCACGAGGCTCCAGGCGATCATCACGCCTAGCCGGTCGGTCAACAGATAGGCCGCGGCGGGGGGGACGACGAACATCGCGACGACGAGGATATTGCCCACACTCTCAAAGCTCGCCACGGCGGTCACGGCGACGAGTGTCATCAATAGGTAGTGCATCAGGCGGGCGTCGATCCCGAGCGACGTTGACAAGTCGGGATCGAACGAGCTGACCTTGAGTTCTTTGTAGAACAGCAGCAAAAACGCCGCGTCGATCGCGGCGACGATCGCCAGCATGATCGTCGCTCGAGGCACCTCGATCCCGGCGAGCGGCGTGGTGTCGAGCGGCGTCATCTCGATCGCCCCGTACAGCACACACCCCGGGTCCAAATCGACATGATCGGCCGCCCGCACGATCAACACCAACCCCAACGCGAACAGCGACGTGAACACGACGCCCATCGCCGCCCCCTCGTCGACCTTCCCCGCGCCACGGATCCACTCGGTCAGGAACGCGGTCAAAACCCCCACCACCACCGCGCCGACGAACATCGGCAAACTGTTACGGCTGCCGGTCAGGAAGAACGCGGCGGCGAGTCCCGGCAACACGGCGTGGCTGATCGCGTCCCCGAGCAGACTCAACCGGCGGAGCACGAGGAAGTTTCCGAGCAGGGCGGCCGCGGCGGCGCACAGGACTCCCGTCGCGATGATCCACCCGTCGAGCGCCCAGACCCACCCGAAATCGTTGGCACCTCCGAAATCATTTCCCGGCATGCTGGCCTCCGTCCGGGGCCTGGCCCGATTCCGCGTGTGGATTGTCCGGGACGTCGATCGCCTGACGCTGCAGTAACGATTCGAGTTCCGCGATCACCGACGGCTCCAACACGTGTTCGATCGCGTCCGCTTCTCGGTCGACGAGGGTCGTGGCGACGTCGGCGTGTGTGATCAGGTAGAGCTCCCAAAGCCGGTGTTGGCGTGTCAGACGCTGGGCCTCGCACACCCCGTTCGCGGTCAGCCGAACCCCGTCGCCGGCTTCGCTCACCAGCATCGCCCGCTCGGCACGTGCGATCGCGCGGCGGAGTCGCCCCGAGGACCAACTGCGGCGGCCGAGCAGCCGCTCGAACGGGGCGGCCGTCGTCGCCCTGGGAGCCCGGGGCGCCCTGGGAGCCCGGGGCGCCCTGGGAGTTCCGGTTCGACCGTTCCCCGCGGCGTCCCCGGTGGCTTCGACGATTTCATAGATCGCCCGCAACAGGTGCTGTCGGTCGACCGACCGTTTCAACCGGACCCGACGAACCGTCCGCACCAGCAACCCCCGTTTGACCCCGAACACGAGACTGAGAAAGAAAAACGCGGCGCAGACCAACACGATCAGTGCCCCCGACGGTAGCCGCGAGAAGACGGCGCTGCCGCCCGCGCCGACCATTCCGCACCACCCGCCGAGCAACGTCGCGATCAACGCCATCGGCCACATGCGGTCGGTCCAGAACCGTGCCGACGCGGCGGGAATCACCAACAACGCGATCACCAGGATCAGCCCGACCGCTTGCAACCCGACGATCGCGACGATCACGACCAAACCCATCAGCACGCCGTCGAGGAGCACGACCGAATAGCCTCGCGATCCGGCGAACGCTTCGTCGAAGCAAAGCAACTTGAGCTCTTTCGACAGTAGACCGCTGACGACCAGGCTGACCGCCGCCGCGATCGCGATCAGCCCGGCGTCGTCCGTCGTCATCGACGCGGTCTTGCCATAAATGAACGCCTCCAGGCCCGCGGCATGACCGGTCTTCATCTGCTGGATCACGCCCAAGAAGGCGACGCCGACCCCGAAGAAAACGCTCAACACGATCCCCAACGCCGCGTCCTCCTTGAGCCGCGTCAGGTTGCGGATGGCGAGGATCGATCCGACCCCGATCATCCCGCTCACCGTCGCCCCGGCGAGCAGCCACGAGAGCGACTTCCCGTCGCCCCCGGCAGCGGTGACGAGGAGGAACGCGATACAGATCCCCGGCAGTGTGGCGTGGCTCAGAGCGTCCCCCATCAACGCGCGCCGGCGGAGCAGGGTGAAGCTGCCGATCAACCCGGCGGCCGCCCCGAGGAGGCACGTCCCGAGGATCACGACGCGGGTGTTGTGATCGGCGAGCCCGATGACCCGGCGCCATTGGTCCCACGTCGGCCACTGAGCCGCCGATTCGGTGATCGCACCCAGGAGGCTCAAACGTGTCTCCCCGTCATAACGAACGTTCCCGCCGACGCATCGCTTCCGATACCTCTTCCAACAACGTCAGCCGTCCGCCGTAGGTCTTTTGCAGGTTGTCGGGGGTGAACACGTCCTCGACCGGGCCGGCGGCCACGACCCGCAAGTTGAGCAGCACGACTTGGTCGAAGTACTCGGGAACCGTTTGCAAATCGTGATGGATCACGACCGCCGACTTCCCCTCGTTCCGCATCTCACGGAGGATTTCGATGATCGCCCGCTCGGTCGACGCGTCGACCGCCGCGAACGGCTCGTCCATGAGGTACAGGTCGGCGTTTTGCACGAGCGCCCGGGCGAGAAACGTTCGCTGTTGCTGGCCGCCGGAAAGCTGGCTGATTTGACGGCGGGCGAGGTCCGCGATGCCGACCCGGTCGAGCGCTTCCATCGCGGCTTGGCGGTGTTTGGCACGAACCGGCAAGCACCATCCGATTTGGCGGTACAGCCCCATCGTGACGACGTCGAGCGCGTCGACCGGGAAGTCCCAATCGACGCTTTCCCGCTGCGGGACATATCCGACGCGGCCGCGGGCTTGGCGATAGCTCTCCCCGAACACCGACACGCGGCCCGAGGCTCGCGGCACCAGGTCCATCACCGCCCGCAACATCGTGCTCTTGCCCGCCCCGTTCGGCCCGACGACGCCCACCAACGAACCGGGCGGGACGTCGAACGCGACGTCCCAAATGACCGGCTTGCGGTGATACGCCACCGTCAGGTCATCGACCGACAGCGGAACGCCCGAACGATCACTCATCGGGTCACGCCTCCAACTCCGGAAGACGCCGTCTCTCCACGTCCGGAAGACGCCGTCTCGACGCCCCCGGGATGCTCACCCGCATCACGAGGGTTTCCCGGCATCGGGTCGCCGAGTTGGGGTCCTCGACGGTCCTGAAACCCGCGCTCGGGCGCCTCCCCGCCGAGCCCGCGGGTGACCCGCGTCACGTTGTGATCGATCATCCCCACATAGGTCCCCTCGTAGGTTCCCTGTTGTCCCATCGCGTCGGAATACAATTCGCCGCCGACCCGCACTTGGTGTCCGCGGGACGACGCCCCCTCGATCAACGCTTCAATGTTCTTACTCGGGACGCTGCTCTCGACGAACACCGCCCGAACATCCCTCCGGACCAACAGGTCGACCAGCTCGTTGATCCGTTGCAATCCCGCTTCCGAATCGGTCGACAGTCCTTGGATTCCCATCACCTCAATCCCGTACGCCCGGCCGAAATAGTTGAACGCGTCGTGCGACGTGATCAGCACCCGACGCCGCGGGGGGATCGATCCGATCGAATCGACCGCGTAGCGATGCAACCGTTCCAGATCGTCACGGTAGCTTGCCGCCGCGTCGCGATACGCGTCGGCGTGCGGCGGGTCGAACGCGGACATCGCGTCGCGGACCACGTCGACGCCTTGAGACCAAAGGTCGACGTCCATCCAAACATGCGGGTCGGCCCCTTCGCCCGAGGCGTCGGACGCCAACAGGCGAGATCGATCGAAACGTTCGGCGACCGCGATCACCGGTTTGCGTCGGCCGACTTTCGCCAACGTGTCCGCCATCTTTCCTTCCAGCATCAATCCGTTGTAGAACACGACATCGGCCCCCAAAATCATCCGTACGTCGTCACGGGTGACCCGGTACATGTGCGGGTCCACGCCGCTCCCCATCACCTGAGTGACTTCGACCCGATTCCCGCCGACGCTACGAACCAAGTCCGCGACCATGCCGACGGTGGCGACCGCCCGAATCGGAGGCTGGCCCCGAAACGTCGCCATCGCGACCCCCGCGTCCTCCGGTGGTACCGATGCGTCATCCCGACCACACCCCCCAATCGACGCGACACCCAGCGTGACCAACAGGATCCCGAACGTCCGCAATCGGATACCCGGCACCATTGACGAAACGCCTGCCACCCCGGCGGGGGCGAACCGGCCTCCGGTCCGCCTTGTGTGGAGTCGCGATTTTCCCGTCGGAGCCCCGTTTCCCGTCGGAGCTCCGGTGCGGCCCGTCAAATTCCCAACCATCCGGTCCTCAAGTGTCCCGAGACTCGTCGACCGTCCCGCAGCCGAAATGTAGCGATTGCTACATCTGTGCTCAGGGTAGCATCCCGTCCGCGGTCGTCAATCGGCCTCCGTCTGATCGGGCGGTGTCGAACCTCCGCTTTATGAACCTCCGCTTTTGGTCCGACGTCTCGACCCGCCGCTCTCCCCGACCCGCAGCCGAACAGCCGCCATGTCCTCCCCCGCCCGCGATTCCGAGCCGCACCGGCGCACCCGTCGCGACCACGCGTCCGAGACGGCCGAAGACTACGTCGAAGCGGTCGCCGAACTGATCGCCGCACGGAGCGCTTGTCGCGTCACCGACTTGGCGAAACGGTTCGGCGTCAGTCACGTGACGGTCAACCGGATCGTCGCCCGGCTGCAGGGCGAAGGGCTGCTCGCGACCGCCCCGTATCAACCGATCTCGCTGACGGCCAAGGGAAAGCGGCTGGCCGCGAAATGCAAGCAGCGGCACGAAATCGTCTACCGATTCCTGCTTTCGATCGGTATCGACGAGGCGACCGCCGCGATCGACGCCGAGGGGATCGAACATCACGTCAGCCCGAAGACGCTTCGCCGCTTCGAAGAATTGACGGACTGATTCGCTCGGCTCACGTCGGCTGGTGCGATTCGACGCTGGCGACATGGAGCAACGGTGCCCACGTGATGACGTTTCGTTCCGGATAACTCACCACCGGTCAGCTTTCGACCAGGAGTCCCATCGCGTCGAGGTACCGGCGGACGGTGTCGGCGGAAACCGCCGACCAACCCGACGTCTTATGACGAAGCACCGCTAACTTGAACTGTTCGACCGCGTCGGCGAGATCGTCGGGCAAGTCCGGGAGCCCCGCGAACGGCTGCACCGGCGGCTCCCAAGCGGTCTCGCCCTCGTCCCCGCTCGGACCGCTCGGACCGCTCGGACCGCTCGGACCGCTCGACGGACGAGGGTCCTGGTCCGCCCCGCCGAGGGACATCAGTTCGTCCTCCTCGCCGAAATCGGGATCGTCGTAGGTCTTGCCCGCGCCGATTGCCCCAGGATCGGCCCCCTCGTTCGCGTCGCGTCCGCCACCCTGGGCCGGCAACACGACGTCTTCATCGGTGTCGACGTCGACCAATTGGCTCGACGTCGGACGCTGCGACTCTACCGCCCCGAGCGCTTCCCATCGCCGCTCCCGCATTTGAGAAACGCTCCAACCCTCCTTGGAGGCTCCCTCGAGCCACAACGGCGAATCGTCCCAATCGAGTGCCGCCAGGAAATGACTCCAGTACAGCCCTTCGTACGACTCGAAATTCGACCCGAACCGATCGAAGACGCGTCGCAGTCGGCCGACGTGCGGGGCGGTGACCCCACCGACCCGTCGTGCCCACGCCTCGTCGGAATACTCGCTCACCGGGGCCCCCGATTCGATCAACCGCTGACGCCACTCGCCGATGATCCGGCCTTTTTCCCAATTCGTCGTGCTGATCAATCGATTCCATTGCCCGACGAACGGCTCGGCCAAGCGGGCGAGTTCGGGGTGGGAGTCGTCAAGATCGGCCGTGTCGGCGATCGCGTTCGGTCGGTCGTCATCGGACTCAAAAGGCGGCGTGTAATCTTCTGGCGTCATCGGCATCCGGTTCACGATTCGGGGCTGGGGACAACAGCCAGTACGCTATCCGAACGCGGGTCGGCCGGTGAAGCGGCAGCGGCCATTTTTCGTTTCCGCCGGCGATCGGCGGGTCAGCCCGTAACGGCTGGCAAAGAGTTCCGGTGTGGAAAGCCTGTCACCAACCGCGACGGCGTCATTCCAGCAGTTCTCGGCCCCGCGTTTCGGGCAACGTCGCGACGGTCGCGATCCCGACCACGTAGATCAGAGACAACGCGGTCACGGCGGTCGGCAAGTCGATCCCTTCCTTGGCCTTCAGCCACCCGGAAAACAGCAGCACCGGCACGGCGAGCAACCGGCCCCCGTTGAAGCAAAAACTCGTCCCGGTGGCACGGATGTGCGTCGGGAACAGCTCGGGAAAATAGATCGCGTACCCCGAATGCATCCCCAACGTGCAGAACCCGTAGAACGGAAGCAACACCAGCAACTGGCCGTACGACTGCGGGACGAAGCACGTAATCGGAACGATCACGAGCGCCAGAACGTGGAAGCCGATGAACGTCATCTTGCGTCCCCAGCGGGCACACAGCGGGCCGAACGACAGCAGCCCGATCCCGCCGCCGGTCGCCTGAATGATCCCGTACGCGAACTTCGCCCTGCCCCCCGCTTCTTCCGCCGAAACCCCGTCCGCGACCAGCCGCTCTTGCACCAAATTTTGGCCCGCGACGGTGACGGCCCAAAACGTCCCCAACCCGACCGCGGCGAGCACCATCCCGCGGATCGCCACGCCCGCCCACTTCGGGTTCAACAACAGATCGCGAAAGCTGCCGAGCCGGTCCCCTTCGATCGTTTGTCACTTCTTCTGCCACCGCTCCGGCTCACGAATGCTGACGCGGACCCAAACGATCAGCAACGCGGGCAACACGCCGATCAGATACGCGAACCGCCAATTGGTGCCGACCAAGATGCCGGCAAGCGCCGCGAGCCATGTCCCCAGAATGCTTGTGGCGTGAAAAATCCCTGACGCGTGAGCCCGGGCCCGACGCGGGAACACCTCCGCGACCAGACTCGCCGCGACAGCCCACTCCCCGCCGATCCCGAGCGAAACGATGAAGCGAAGCACGCCGACGGTATAGACGTCTTGGGCGAAGTACGTCGCCCCGGAAAACACCGAATAGATCAAGATCGTCAAGATCATGATCGGCTGCCGGCCGTAACGGTCGGCCATCGATCCGAAAAACAAGCCGCCGATCGTGCCGCCGGCGAGGAACACCGCCAAGAACGCGTCCCCCCACCAACGGACCTCCGCTTCCTTCGCCGCCGCCGCCTGGGCTGCCGGCAAGCTGGGGTCCACCTCGACCAACTCGCCGAGCAGATCGCCGCGGGTGATGTTAAAGATCTGGCCTTCGTAAACGTCGAACACCCACCCCGCGCACGCGATCACCAACACCAGCCATTGGTACCGCGTCACCCCCGCGTACCAGGGCCCCGCGACGGCTCCGGGCCCCGCGACGGCTCCGGGCCCCGCTTCGATGCCAGATCCCGCTTCGGAACGCGAATCCGACGCCTCCCCGGATCCGACCTCCGCGGTCGAGACCGGCGCCGGCGAAGCCTCCGGGGTGTGGGGCACGTCCGGTTCCGACGAATCGCCGTGCGGCTGGTGAGGATCTTGTGACGTCATGCCAATCGGTGGGTTCGCATTTCGGCGAGCGAGGCCAGCACCTTCCGGGTCCCCCGGAACGGCCGCCGGGCGTGCATCGCGATTTCGTTGTCGACCAGGACCACGTCTCCCTCCTGCCACGCGTGGTCATAGGTCAGTTCTTCCGCAAGCTCTGCCGCGACCAACACCGCGTCGGTGTCGAGCGGCGAGCCGTCGCCATGCCGGATCGACTTCGACGGGTCGTTCCGGCTGTCCTTCCAACCCGAGAACGCCGCGATCAACTGGTTGAAGAACGTCTTCCGTCCGGGGCTGACTTCCATCACCGCCGGGAGCGCCGGCGTGGTCGCCCGCAGGCACCCGTCGTCGAGCCACCGGAAGTCATACCCCAGCTCGGTAAGCCGGCCTTCGGCCTCCGCCGGCGATTCCACGCCCAACGTACTCTTCCAGCTCCGGCCCATCCCCGACGCCGCGTCGTTTTCGCTCGGCATCACGTTCGTGTACTGCAGCCCCTTCGCCTCGCACGCCGCGACGAACTCCGGACACCGCGCGACCAAGCGCTCGTACAGCCAATCGCTGCGGCACAGCGGCGTCGCCCCCCCTT
Source organism: Pirellulaceae bacterium (assembly GCA_041685355.1). Classification (GTDB taxonomy): domain Bacteria; phylum Planctomycetota; class Planctomycetia; order Pirellulales; family Pirellulaceae; genus JAWLFY01. Next base: position 11,066 of record JAWLFY010000054.1, read on the forward strand.
CGTCGGGAGCGACTTCGCAGAAAAAGAAGATGTACCTCGGATAAAGGGGCGTCTGGGCCATTTCGTGATGAAAGAAGATCCGCACCTCCGGGGGCGCCTCGTTCGCCGAGAACACCCGTTCGGTTCGGTTCACCCGCACCGCGTTCGACAGCGACTTTTCGTAGGGAAAATTGGTCAGCCCCAGTGCGGCGACGATCGCGTCAAAATCTTCGGCCGATTTCGTCGGGAACCCGCGGAGCAACACGACCCCGTGCTCGGTGACCTGACGCAGCAGATCTCCCTTCGTCTCGCGGACCCACGCGGCGGCGTCGGCCACCCCCCAACCGGTCGAATCGGGCCGCCCGGTCGCCGGTCGCTCGGGTTCGTAAATCAATGGAAATCGGGCGCCATCGACAACTCGTTGGCCGGCGATCTCGACGGTCGCGACCGGGGGAAGTCCGTTCATGGTCATCTGCTTCGCGCGCTCATTCGTAGATTGGGAAACGGGCTCACTCGTAAATCGGGAAGAACGTGTTGAACGCGGCCTCGCAGAAATCGCCGGGGTCGTTGAACCGACGATCGCGATTCAGCCCGTCGATCGCCGCCATCTCGTCGTCCGTCAGCGCGAAGTCGAACAGCGCTAAATTTTCGCGGAGCCGGTCCGGGTGGCTCGTCTTCGGGACCACCGCCGTCCCGCGTTGGATGCCCCAACGCAACACGACCTGGGCCGGCGTCCGCGACAAACGCCGGGCGATCTCGCCGACGACCGGCTGCTCCAAAACCGATTCGCCCGAATCGGCCATCCCGAGCTGAAAGTACGACTGCGCCCCGAGCGGCGAGAACGCGGTAACCGCGATCCCCGACTGCTGGCAATAGCGAAGCAATTTTTGCTGCGTCAGGTACGGGTGCATCTCGACTTGCAACACCGCCGGCGGGATCGACGCGTACGACTGCAGATCGCGTAACAGCGAGACGCCGAAATTACACACGCCGATCTCGCGAACCAGCCCGGCGGACACCAAGTCCTGCATCGCTTCCCACGTTTCCCGGATCGGCACCGGGTCGGGTTTCAGCTTCGGCGTCTCGGCCTCGGGGTCATCGGTCCACCCCGGCGGATAGCGGGTTTCGAACGGGACGAACCGCAACGAAATCGGGAAATGGATCAGGTACAAATCGAGGTAGTCGAGACGCAGATCGCTCAGCGATTTTTCGAGCGCCGGGCGGACGTGCTCGGCCCGGTGGTAATTATTCCACAGCTTCGACGTCACCCACAAGTCGTCGCGGCTGACCCCGCCCGACGTCACCGCGCGGTGCAACCCTTCGCCCGTTTCGGCCTCGTTCCCGTAGTCGCACGCGGCGTCGAAGTGACGGTATCCGCAGGCCACCGCCTCGGCGACGATCTCCGCCGTCGCCCCTTGGTCGATCTTCCACAGTCCCAATCCGACCGTCGGCAGCTTCGCACCGCTGCGGAGCTCCAGATGTTGCCCGGTGATGATGCACTCTCCTCGCGTTGTCGTCCTGAATCGTTCAAAACGCGGGCTCACTCTCGCGCCGTCGAGACCGATTCGGCGTAGGCGAGCTCACCCGTGCGGCCGTCATAGTACTGGAAAACGACTTGCGGGTGGGGATAGGCGACCAACCGCTTCCCGCCCAACTCCTTGGGCATGTTGAACACGTTGTTGACCTGCACCACGCAGTAATGCGGATAGAGCCGTTCCAGCCGCGGCAGGTCGGGCAAAATGTAGCTGCTCCAGCGGATGTCGCACTCCCGAGGGCCGAACCGAAAGGTCCCCGTCGCCGGACGCCCCGACTCGTCGAGTTCCGGCACGTGGTTGACGCTGTTGTGCGGCCCGCAGCAGAACTCCCACACGTTGTCGGTGACCTTGATGGCGAAGCTGTTGTGCAGGTCGCCCGTCATCACGAACACCTTCTTGCCGATCGATTCCCAGGCCTCGATCAACCCCTCCCGCTCGTCGAAGAACCCGGTCCACGCCTCCTCCTTGTTCGCCTCATCCGACTCGACCCCTCCGGCACCGCTGTGCGGAATCATGAACGGAACGGACGAGATCACAAAAAAGAAGTCCGCGTCGCTCTCCCGCATCGAACGCAACAGCCACTCCCGCTGCGGCTTGCCCAACATCGACACGCCCGCTTTCCCCCGGTCGCGGACGTCGTGCATGTCCCGGTCGCCGCGGGTATCGACCAGAAAGAACTCGCAATTCGCGACGCGGAACTTGCCGTAGCTTTGCCGCCCGATCGAATAGCTCACCGCCGCGTCGTCGACCTTCGCCGGCATCCCCAAGCGGAGCGTGTTGCGGTCGACGACCTCGACGATGTCATACACGTACGAGTTCGGGTGGCCCTCGTCGTTGTCGTATTTCATGTCGTTGACCCCCGCGGTCGGTGTCCCCCAGTGGACGTGCAGGTTCAACATGCGGTCGATCGGCAACCGGGTAAAATCGGCCTCGTCGTCGACCAACAGGTTGCTTCCCGCTTCCATCTTGCCCTTGCCGAAATGGACCCGCTGCGGGTGTTCCACCGGGTTCGCCCACCCCAGATAGTCGAACCAGGCCCGCGTCCCGATGTCGCGAAACACGGTCCGGCGATGTCGCTTCCCGGCTTCGCCCGCCCCCCAAATGTCGTTGACCAATTCGTGATCGTCGAAGGTGAAGTAGCTGGGGACGTGACGGTGCCACTTCGCTAGCTCGACCCCGCGGCTCAAGTACAGCTTGTAGTTCTCCCACACGCCGACGATCGTCGGCATCACGTCGACCACGCGGGGAAACGACGCGACCCCCTGCGCGAGCCGCCACGCCTCGGGCGGAAAAGCCCGCAACTCCTCGTACAGCCAATCGCCGTTCATGATGTGAAAGTCGACCCGACGCGCCCAATCCCGGTTCAGATTCTCGTAGGTCGGCGCGCGGTGTCCGACGCCGTGAAGCGGGTTCTGGTTGGCACACGACCCGATCTGGAAGCGGAAGTTGAACAACCCCTCCGGGTTGTGTTTCTCGTTCCGTGACACCTCGGCGTTCGGCAGCGTTCGAAACGAACCCGGCAAACCGTGCGGGCGGCCGTTCACCCAAACTTGGTAGTGATAGGCCGTGCCGGGCTCCAATCCGTCGACCCGCGCGACCCCCGTGTTGTCCCGCCCGATCACCGTCTCCGCCGCCGGGCTCGTCTGGTCGAGCCGGTCGGCCGCGGTCCCGTAGCGGACTTCGAACCTGCCCGGGTCGGACGTCCGCCCCCACACCCGCACCGAAGAATCGGTGACGTGACCGAGCATCGGCCCGTGGGTCAAACGGATCGGGTCACGCTCCGCCCACGACCGGGGCGCCACAGCGACCAACGTGCCGAACAGCAAGACGACGCGGAGCGACACGACAAATCGGCAAACCATCGGGGAGGACTCATGCTCGAGGAGTAGGGATCGTCCGGAGCGAGAATAGCCGCCGCGCAACGCCCGGGCAAACGAGCCGGGGGGTTGGGAGTGGGGAGTTGACAGTTGCGAGTGGGGAGTTGACAGTTGGGAGTTGCGAGTGGGCAGGGGGGGGTGGCGATCCCTGAGGCGCGCGGCGGGCCACGCCTGTTCGGCAAGGTCGAAGTTTCGCACCAACGGGTTCCGCGTCGCGCCCACGTTCGAGACTCGAGGCGGAAACGTCAGCGACGATCGAGATCCGGTTGGAACCCGAATCCCCCGTTCATTGGCCCCGATGTTCTCACCGCGACTTGGTGTTTCCGATCAGCGAGTCATCGGGTCGTGTCGGGGCGCCGTCGATCCGCCGCGGGTGGGGACTTGGGCGGCCGGGCGGGATCGAGCCGGTCGGGCCAATCGGGGGTGCCTGTTGCGTAGAGTTCGGCCTGTTGCCGGGTCGGGTCGGCGGGGGTGGCGAGCGCGTGAAAGATCAGCGACGCGGGGGTTCGGGTCGCGAACTCCGATTTTCGCGCCGGGGGGATGATCAGATACAGCCCATAACGGGCGCGGGTCAGGGCGACGTAGAGGAGACAGAGCGACTCGGTAACCGCGTCGGCGGCCTGTTTGCCGAACGCGTGTTGCCAGGGCATGGGGAGGAAGTGCCAGGCTCGGTTCGTCAGGTACCGCGACATCGCTTGGGGCGGATCGCCCAGGCGGCGGACATCGGCGACGCTGCCGCCGCCGCCGCCGCGGACGAGCGAGGCATCGAGTTCGGGGAGCACGACGGCGTCGAATTCGAGCCCCTTCGCTTGGTGCACCGTCATCACGCGGATCGGCACCGCTCGCGGCCGTTCGACCCGTTTGTCGCGAACCAGCCGGACGAAATCTCGGACCCGAGGCGTTGCGTTCGGTTCGTAGCCCATCGCGAGTTGGACCAGTTGTCGCAGCCGCTCGGTGTCACGGTCGTCGCAGATCGGTGCGAGTCGCGAGGCGAGCGACTCGACGGTTTCGGTCAGTCCGACCTCGTCGATTTGGCGGCGGATCTGGGCCGCGGCACGACTCGGCGGGTCGTCGTCGCCGAGGTCGAACGCTTCGGCCAACGGGGTCGAAGCGACGTGGTATTTCCAACGCCCGTCGCCGGGGTGTTCCGACAACATCAGCGCCGAGAGGACGACTTCGACGGCGGCGGAATCGGTCAGCGGGTTTCCCCCTTCTTGGCTGACGGGGAGGCCGCGTGAATCGAGAAGAAAAATCAATCGGGCGACACAGCGGTTCGTACGGGTCAGCACGCCGATCGAACGATCGGGGGCTTGGCGATGGATCTCGGCGATCCGCTCCGCGGCAGCTTCGAGTGTCGCGGCCTGTTCTTCGTCGCGTCCCTTGCCGCCGGCCTTGGCGGTTTCGAAAAGCACGTATCCGGGCAACGTGTCGTGGTGCGCGCGGTGCTCGGGGAACCGGTTTGCGAAGCGGCGGACCGCGTCGGCTTCGTGGGTCGCCTTGTCGTCGGGGGCTCCGCTACCGGAGGAAGCGATCGGGTGACGCGTCAGGTTTCGGAACACGTCGTTGACGAACCCGATGACGGCGGGGCTGCTTCGGAAGCTGGTGTTCTGCTCGCGTGTTTCGATGCCGTCGAGCTGCTCGGCGACCGCGTCGAAGATTTCCGCGACGCCGCCCCGCCACCCGTAGATCGCCTGCTTCGTGTCGCCGACACAAAAAAAGGATCGCGTGGCGGCCGGTTCGCGTTCGGCGTCCCGGCCGGGCTCGCCGCGTCCAGCGGCATGGATCGCGAACGGCCGCAAGACTTGCCACTGGATCGGCGAGGTGTCTTGGAATTCGTCGAGCAGGACGTGGGTGATGTCGGTGTCGAGCCGGGAGCGGAACGCGTCCGGGTCTTGCGACGTGACGTGATCGGCGAGCCGCGCCGCGATGTCGTCGAACCCGAGTGTTCGCAGCGAGTCCTTCAAGCGGGTCGCGTGACGGTGGTAGGTTTGGAGCAACGTGCCGGTGGCGAGGTTTTGGGCCCGCAGCAGCGACAGCGTTTCGTGCCGGGCGACCCGATACAGCACGTCGAAGTCATCGTCGAAGGCGGGCGGGAATTTTGACTGGCCGTACTTCACCGGTTCGCCGGACCGCCGGGCCTTGGCGACGTTCGCGACCAGGGTGTCTTCGGGGAGCGACGAAAAATCGCGTCGCTCGAGCGCTTCGGCGAGTCCGTGAAGTTTTTTATTCAGGCTTTTCTGGGGCAGCTCGGCCTGGAAGAAGTGTCCGGCGACGCGATTCACGTCGGCGTCGTCGGGTCGTTTGGGGACCGGCAAGCGGTCCCACACGTCGTCGTCGCATTGCCGTTGTCGCGCGTAGGTGCCGGCGATCACGCTGATCAGTTCGCGTGCGATCGATCGTCTGACTTCGCCTTTGCCCAACATCGCCAGCAACGTCGTCATTTCGGTCGGACGGAGCCCACGGATCACTTCCTCGACGGCGCGTTCGGTCAACCAGGCTTCCTCGATCTCGTCGGTCAGTCGCCACGCCGGCGGGAGCGCGAGTTCGAACGGGAGGGCGCGGGCGAGTTGCGAGAACAGGCTATCGAGGGTGCTGACGCGGAGCCGATGGATCTGGCCGATCAGGCGACGGAGGAGGGCCACGCACGCTTCGCGTCGCAGGTTCGGGATTCCGACTTGGCGGGAGAGTGCCCGCAGCGATTCGGGGTTGGCCTCGTCGGCGGCGTCGGCCAACGCGACGAGCAACCGGTCGAGAATTTCGCCGGCGGCTTTGCGGGTGAACGTCGTCGCGAGGACGGAATCGGGTTCGGCACCTTGGAACAACACCCGTAGCAACCGTGCGGTGAGTTGGTAGGTCTTGCCGGTCCCCGCGGAGGCGCGGACGACGGTGGGGGCGAGCGGGTCGTCACGACGTACGTCGTTCATAATTCGTCCCCCACTTCGTCGGCGTCGGCCGCGTCATCGAGGAGACGTTGGGAGACACCCGTTTGCAGGATCATCGCGTAATCGTCATAGGGGACGCGATCGTCGGTCGGTTCGAAGTGCCCCGCCAGGATCCCGCGGACACAGTCTCGAATCTGTTCGTTCGCGACCTCGAGCAGCGCGGTGTCGAACTCGGCGACGTTGATCCGCGTCTCGGCCGGTTTCTCGCTGACGTTGAAGTACCCCAGTTCGACTTGGTCGGGGTCGGCATCGATCCCCAGGAACGGGATCATCATTCGGTACAGGGGGAGTTGGAGGTCGACCCAGCGGTATCCGTCGGAGGTCCGTTGCAGGTGTTTCTTTTCGGGAAGGTGTCCATGGGTTTTGTAGTCGAGGATCGCCCAACGTCCGCTTTTGGGATGGTGATCGATCCGATCGAAGCGTCCGCGAAGCCCCATGAATTGGTCGTCAACGACGATCCCGGCGGCCGGTTTCGGGTTGCCTTGTTCGTCGTATTCGCGTTCGTTGACTTGGGCCTCGGCCGCCTTGATGACCCAGCCAGCGGCGACCCGCTCGGCTTGCCGCTGGGCGACGACCCGGAGTCGCTTTTCCGCTTGGGCGATTTGCAACCGGACGGCGATCGAGGCGTGTTCGCCGTAGTGTTCGGCGGCGTAAGCGCCGAGGTGTTCGAGGAGCCGTGCTTCGATCTTTTCCGGGTCGCCCTCGTCCCGATGCTCGGACAGCCCGAACCGTTCGACGGCCGCATGCACGAGGTCGCCGAACTGGTTCGCGGCGAGTTCCGACGTGACGTCATCGAGGGGACGAAGCCGTCGGACGTGTCGCAGGTAGAAACGATAGGGACACGCCAAATAGTCGCGAAACGCGGTGACGCTCAACGTCTTGGGGATCGTGGGGCGATCGATCGTGGGGACGACGATCCGCGTGGCGGGTGGTCCGGCGTCCCAGGCGTGGGCGATTCGGGCCGGGGACCGCGGCGAGTGGAACAGTTGGCGGATTCGGCGGGCGACGTCTTCGGCCGGGGCGGCCGCGAGCAACCGGCTGGGCGGCGTGGGCGACCCGTCGGCGGAACGTCGGCCGACGATGAAGCGGATCTCGTCGCGAGTGACAAGCATCGAACGCATCGCGATCAGGTCGCGAGCGTATCGCCGGTCGTTTTCCGCCGCGGTGATTCGGGTGCGGATCGACGCGGGAAGTAACCCGCCCGCCGCCGCGGCTTCGGGCACCAGCGGATGATTGAGACCGTTGACGACCATCGCGGGGGCGTCGTCGAGGGCAAGGTCGAGCCATCCCAGGATCTCGACGCGTCCCGCGTCCGCCTCACCACCGACGCGGATTTCAGACACACGTCCGGTGATCAGATCGATGGCGAGCGGTCCGCTGGTGGCGACGTCCAGCCGATCGCTCAGCTCGGCCCACCGGCGGAGCAGACGGCCGCAGGTCCGCAGCGCCTCGATCGTCCTGACGGCGTGCTGGCCCGCCGACGGTCCGTCGGGACCCTCCGCGGGCGTAACGTCAGGGTCCGGGTGCAGCTCCGCCAACCAGCGATCGAGGGCGGCGGCCCACCAGGCGATCGGCCGGACCGCGTCCCGTTGACGGTCCCCGCCGATCGGTTCGAGCCAACGATCGACGTGACGGGCGACGAGGAGGGCGGCGGGATAGGCGTCCGCCGCTTCGGGCGGCAACACGTCATCGACGCGAATCGGGAAATGGTTGGCGAGCAACCCGTCGAGATCATCGAGCCAAGCTTCGCCGATCGCCCGGGTGACCTCTTCTCGGACTTCGATATGTCGCACCAGCGCCGCGAGCGATTCCCAGCTCCGTCGTTGCAGGTAGGTCGCGACCAACGAGAGAAGTCGGCCGACCGAAGTTTCGCCGATCGTCCAACCGAGATGCCGGTAGCTCGCGACACCGCACCCTCGAAGCACGACCTCGATCGGACCGACTTGCGATTCGTCGGTGACCCCGATCGTGACCTGATCGGCCGAGAACCGCTTGGCGAACTCGGCGAACGTTTCGGCGACCGCCGACGCTTGGTCCGTGATGTCGGAGGCCGCGATCAGATGGTCGTCTCGCAGCGGCAACGTCACGTCGCGCCACGCGTCGACGCGGGCGACACCGAATTCGTCGAAGCGGTCCGCCTCGTCCTCCGCGGCCGCGACCAACGCCACGATCTCGCCGTCGGCCGACCGGAGCATTTCGCTCAACATCGGCGTCAAGTCGGTCGTACCGATCAACACGAGCGTCCCCACGACGCGACATCGCCCGGATCCGACCGCCCGTCGTCGCTCTTCGTCCGGGTCGGACCGTTCCGCGCGGGCGAGTTCGAGCAGGTATCGTTCGAGGAACTGAGCGAGCGTTTGCCAGCGGCCGCGGTCGATCGGCAATTCACACGCCTCGACGACATCGGCGAAGCGAAGTCGGTTGGCGGCGAGTTCCGATTTCATCCGGCGGATCGTCGCGGCCAGCTCGAGCCACGGCCCCATCGGTTCCCGTTCGGGGACGGCCCCGGGTACCAACGATTCGAGCGACACGGGGTCGGCATCGCGGAGGGTCCGAGCCCAAGCGAGCGTCTGTTCCAGATCGCCGGCCGGGGGAGCGGGGGGCGAGATCAACAGATCCGCCAATTCGCCCGTCGTGATCACCAGGGGCCCGCCCATCGAGGTGTCGCACGGCAACCCCGCGTGCCCAAGCAATTCGCGGAGCCGGCGGACGGCGCGGGTGGCTGGGACGACGCACGTGATCTCGGAGGATCCCGACGCTTCGGCCGTCACCGCGCGCTGCCGAAACCATTCGATCGCCGCGGGGAGGAGCGGCCGATCCGTGCCAAGATAGAGCGTCTCCGTTCGCCGCGACGTCATTTCAAAGCGGTTCCGCCGACAGCAGTTCGATCGCGGGAGCGTCACCGTCGGTCACGATCCGTCCGAGAAAGACGGCACGCGTGCCGGCGGTCGTCTCTTCGCTACCTGGAACCTCGCTACCGGGGACCTCGCTACTTGGGGCCTCGTCGCTTGGGGCCTCGTCGCTTGGGGCCTCGTCGCTTGGGGCCTCGTCGCTTGGGACCTCGCTACTTGGGACCTGGTATCCCGACTCGGCGAGCCCTTGGCCGGCGGGAACGATCACGTTGATGCTGGTGTCCTCGTCGGCCCGAATCACCCAGCCGTCACCGCTCCGCCGCATCTCGCCGACCAGCAGGATCCCGTCGCTGCCGCGTTTCGCCTCCGGCACGCGGAACCATTCCGGAGCGACCCGTCCGAACGTTTCGAGTTGTCCCGAGTCGCGGACCCGGGCGATCAACTCAGACATATCGGCTTGGTCTTCGGGGCCGGCCAACGAGGCGACCCGCGCGACCGCGCGGTACGCCAACGCCATCGAACGGCGTCCAGCCGGGTCCGTTCGGTCCGCGGTTGCCAACGAGCGCAACCTCGCGGTGGCATCTTCGACCGCCGACCGAAAGTCGCTTGATCCCACCGTCCCGGAGGAATCGGCGGCAGAATCAGCGGCGGTGCTGTCGGTGGCTCCGGCTGGCGGGTCGCTGGAGCTTTCGCTTGAGCTTTCGCTTGAACTTTCGCTTGAACTTTCGCTGGAGCTTTCGCTTGAACTTTCGCTTGAACTTTCGCTTGGCGGGTCAGACGGCGCGTCGGCCGGTTGATCGCTTGGCATGCCGGTTTGAGAGTCGGTGGGTGTGCCGGATTCCGACGAAGTGTCGTCCTGTTCCGGCATTTCCGAGTCATTTGACGACGCGATGACCGTTCGCGGCGCGACGAGGGAGGGAGGATCGTTCTGGTCGGTCTCGCCAGTCGCCTCGGCGTTGGGCTCGGTATCACCCGACTGCAGTTCGCGGAGTCGGTCGCCGGCGATCCGTTCGAGCGCGTCTTTCGCGGCAGGGTCCGTCGCGGGTCCGGTGGTGTCCTGATCCAGTTGGTTGTCATCGAGTCCGTCGGCGAGGGAACGACCGCGCGGCCGTGGGAAGCCGTTTTCGGGGGACGAGCCGTTTTCGGGGGACGAGCCGTTTTCGGGGGACGTCGGCGAGCCGGCGCCGTCGGACGCGGCAGGACTTCCGGGTGTCTCCGTCCGAGGCTGTCTTGGCTGAGGTGATGTCCTTGGCTGAGGTGATGTCCCCTGAGGCGGCGCTGCGGCCGAGCCGGGACGATCGGAATTCGGCATCGGAGCGGGCGGCGCGGCGGTGCGTGTAACGCCGGGACCGAACGAACCGTCGAACGGATAGAACCCGAGGTCGGGAGCTCGGTTGACCGCGACGAGGATCGCCCCGGCGAGCGGGAGTGCGATCAACGGCCCGAGCGCGATTCCGAGCACGGTCCGCCAGGTCGACGAACGTCGCGGCTTGTGACGTGGCGTGACGTCCGCGTTGGGCTGCACCCGCATCGGCGAAGGGGACGGGTCACGGCTTGGGTCCGACGATTCGCCCGCGAATGGGTCGAAGTCCTTCGAGGTGACATCCGCTTCCGATTGGTCGAGAACAAACAGCGACGTTGACGAGGAGCTTGTCGGGGGGGTTGGCGAGTTGGGCTCGGAGGAGGCTTCATCGGAAGCGTCCTCCTCCGCCGTCTCGCCCCCGAACGGCGCGAACGCTTCGACCTCATCGCTATCCACCAGCTCTAACCCGGAGTCGAGCGTCGGATCATCCCAAGGGTCTCCGTCGACCGGTGCTTGGGTCGGTTCCCCGTCGGGCGTGAGGATTTCCAAGGGGGGCGGGAGACGCTCGAGCGCTTCCGACAACGGGAATTGCTCGCGGCACCACGGACATCGGGCGCGGGCATCGGGGGCGAACCGCCCGGCCGGCATGCGAAACGGCTCGCGGCAACGCGGGCAGGTGGTCAGGAGCATGGCATCCTTCGCGAAAGACGTCGAGAAACGACAAGTATAACGTGGAAATTTGACGCGGGCGGATGCCCTCCCGAGCCGTCGCCGGTCAATTTGCCCCCAGCTCTTGGTTCAAGATCTCGAGCAAAGATTGCAAGAACACGACGACCATGGGGCCGACCAAGATTCCGATCGGCCCGAACACGGCAACCCCTCCGAGGACACTGAGGAGCGCCAGCAGCGGATGGAGTTGGGAGCGGCCGTGGAGCACGAACATCTTGATCACGTTGTCGGTCGAGGAGACGATGACGGTCCCGTAGATCGCCAACCCGAGTGCGGCGCCAATCCGCCCTTCGGCGGCGGCCAGCCAGACCACGCACGGGCCCCACACCGCGGCGGCCCCCACGAACGGCACGAGCGCCATCATCGTCGTGATCAGGAACAGAAACACGACGGACTGGAACCCGAGCACGTAATAGGCGGGGGTCGCGATCGCGCCTTGCGCCAAGGCGCTCAACACGCTCGCCAGCACGACCGCGCGGCTGGTCCGGTCGAATTCGCCGAGCAATCGCCGCTCATAGTCGTCGTCGAGCGGGCTGAGCCGCATCAGGGTCTGCACCATCCCCGGGCCGTCGAGCAAAAAGTAATAGGTCGCGATCACCATCACCATGATCCCCAAAGTCAACTCGACCACGAGCCCGCCGGTGGCGCCGGTGAGTTGCACGAACCGTGGCTGAAGCGTCTCGCGGGCCATTCGTACCAATTTCGCAAAGTCTTCCTCGGCCGGGTTGGCCAATAGCCGGAGCTGGCTCCAAACCGACCCGCCCAGCAGCGTGTTCCTCCAGTTCCGGATCGCGGCGGCCGAGCGGATCGAGTATTCGTCGAACCGGTCGGAACTGAGCAGCGGCGGCGGTTCGAACTCCGACCGTGCGTCGTCAGACCCCTCGGCGTCTGCAGCGCCGTTGTCACCCTCCGAGTTCAGGTCGGTCTTTGAATCGGAATCGCCTCGGCGTTCCCGGAGTGCTTCGGCAAACTCCTCGAGCCGCTGCCGGACCGCTTCGGCCTCCGCTTCCGCCGCGGGCGGCCCGTCGACGTTCGCTTGCAAGAACGAAACCAGTTGGCCAGCCCGCCGGATCCGGTCGAGCGCCCGTTGGCGATCGTCGGTATCGTCGAGTTCCACCACGATCGCTTCCAAGGTTCGGAACCGCTCGGCGTGGGGGAGCGTCAGCGAAAGTCGTTCGCGGCCCCGTTCGACCGCGGAGCTGACGATCTGCAGGTTCAACCGGCTGACCATTGCGGTAAACTGCGTCGCCGCGACGAGCAACACGAGCAGGATCGGCAGGAGCACGATCGTCAACACCACGCCGGTGGTCCCGAGTGCCGCGACCCGCGGGCGTCCCCCGAGCCGACGATCGATCCAACCGTAAAACGGCCGGAAGATGACCACCAGCAGCGCGGCGAGAAAAAGCGGGACGAAGAAACCGGCCATCACCCGGAAAAAGAGCGCCCCGACCGCGACGGTCCCGAGCACCAACATGACCACCGACATGATCCGGGATAAAGACGGCATCTCGCGGACGATCGTCTTCGCGACCGCTTGCCCGGTGGCCTGGGGGGCTGTCTCCGGCGGGCTCGCGTGCGATGACGATTCAGCCGCGTGTGATGACTCAGCCGCGTGTGATGACTCAGCCGCGTGTGATGACGACTCAGGCGACTCACGCTTATCCGATGACGGGCCGGTCGATTCAGATTTCTTGCGTCGGCGTCGGGCCATCGATCGGTTCCTTGGGGGCTGCGTCACGTGAAGGGGAAAAGGATCCTGTTCGCGGGCGTCAAGTTCGCCGTGTCGGTGATCGTCATCGTCGGGCTCGGCTTCGCGATCCGCAACGGGGTCGCCCAGTGGCGAAACGAAACGGCAAGGCTGCGAGCCGAGATCGCATCGATCGACGAGGCGCTCGCGGATCCGCAATCGGCGGGGACCGTCGCCGATCCATCGGCCGGCACCGGCGGGGCGAGTTCGGAGCGAATCGCGGCGGGGGACTCCCGTCGAGCGTCTTTGTTGGAGCGAAAACGTCGACTGATCGCGAGTCTGCCCACGCGGCAGAACGTGCGGTGGGACTTTGTCGCTCTGGCCGCCGTGGCGTACGGGCTCGGACTGGTTCCTCCGGCGATGCTGCTCCGTCAAGCCTTGCGGTCGTTCGGCCAATCGGTCAGCCCGGCAGTGGCGATCGCGGCGCAGCTGTTGGGGCACGCCGGGAAGTACGCCCCGGGAAAGGCGATGGTGGTGGTACTCCGCGTCTCCGCGGTATCGCGTCACGGGGTGGAGAAGATCCCGGCGACCGTCAGCGTATTTCTCGAGACGTTATTGATGATGGCGGTCGGGGCGACCGTTGCCGGCGCCGTCGTGGCGTGGCTCCCGGTGCCGCGTTGGCTCGTCGCCGGCGCGGTTCTTGGGGCGATCGCCGCCGGCATCCCGACGCTCCCGCCGATCCTCCGAGTGGTGACCGAGAAGGTAACCGGGTGGGGGAAGCTGTTCCGCGGTGGTGACGAGCGGGAGTCGCCGCCGCGCACCCGAGCGTGGGCATTGTTCTTGGCGGGGTGGGGATGGTCTCTGTTGGCGTGGTTGCTGATCGGGGGTTCGTTCGCGTTGTTACTCGCCGCCGTCCCCACGTCGCGGGAGCTCCCGCCGCCGTGGACACTTTACGCGGTCGGCCTGGCGTCGATCGCGTTGGCGGTGGTCGCCGGCTTCGCGTCACTTCTGCCGGGCGGGTTCGGCGCCCGCGAGCTGGTGCTCACGACGATCCTCGCCCCCGCGGTGGGGACCGGACACGCACTGCTGGTCGCCATCGCCGCAAGACTGCTTTTCCTGATCGTCGAAGCGAGCTGCGCCGCGGCCGCCTGGCTTTGGCTTCGTCGTCAGCTCGGGTTACGGCGCCAGCTCGGGTTACGGGACCGGCTCGGG
>JAWLFY010000054.1:25281-29187 GCA_041685355.1 Pirellulaceae bacterium
GCTCGGGTTACGGGACCGGCTCGGGGAGCGAGTCGGTCGGGATTAGAGTCGCCCGTCCTGCTCGAGCTTTTCCTTGTACTCGTCCCGTTCGCGGCGGGTCGCTTCCAAGTCAAAGATCAGGTACTTCATGTCGAGCCGCAGCTGCGAAAGGGCTTCTTGGACGAGGTTCAAGATCCGGCGGCGCCGGGTGCTGCATTCGACGACGCGGGCCAAGGCGGGGGCGACGGCGTCTCGATAGCGGGCGGGCAACGCGTCGATCGCCTTGGCCATTTCCTGCAGTTCGATCGGGGTCTCATCATTCAGTTTGGCGGTGGTGCCGACGATCTTGCTCATGCGTGGTCGCTCCGGGATGGTGCGGGTGAGGGTCATTGGGATGCATGCCATCGGATGCATTCGCGGTGCCGCGTCCCTGCGATCGGCCCCTTATTTCTTCCAGAAGTCGTTTACATTCAATGAGTTAGGTGCGTGGGTGCGGTTCGAGACTCGGAACGGTACGTTGCTTCTTGTCAACACGCTTTCACCTTGGCCCGGATGCCTAAATCTTGTTATGGGAACGCTTTAGGCGTGTCGAATCCGATCGGGCGGGCGTGAGGCGTTTTCACAACGCGACGTTGCCTGGGCGATTCTTTCCACCTGCGGCCCCACGGTCAACGATCCATGACGCTTCCGCCCCCGACCGCTCGCAAACTCGCGTCGGCTGTGCCGGCTCGGCAAACCGTGCGTGGTGACTGGTCCCAAGGATCGATTCGTCACCGGTGCGACACGCCCGCCCGCGGCCCGCGATCACGTCGGGCCACCACGCCGGCGCGTCGGAAAACCACGCGATCGCGTCGGAAAACCACGCCGGCGTGGGTGCTGGTCTGGTGGACGCTGCTGATGGGCGGGTCGTCAACGGTCTCGGGCCAGTTGGTCGACAGCTTGGATGCGTATCCGCCGCGGTGGATTTTGGCCGGTTCGGACTGCGGGGCCCGGGTGATCACCCACAACAATCTTCCCGACGGGGGTGTCGACGGTCGGGGATGCGAATCGATCACGTTCACCGCGGGACGCGGCGGCACGGAGGTGTTGCTCACCTACCCGATCGAACCGGTCCGACCGCTGGACGATTTGACCGCGAGCGTTTCGGTCATGACGGCGCGGAAAGGGGCAAGGATCGGGCTCCGCATCCGGTTCCCGTACCTCGAATCGTCGGAGACCCGGCATCCGGTATCGGCGATCGTGTATGGAGCGAGTTACACCAGGGCGGGGAGCTATCACACGCTCGGGGTCGGGAAGATCGAGCGGGCGTTATCGCTGAAGCGGGCCGCGCTCCGAAAGGAGCATGGCGTCGGGGCGGACCTTTCGGATGCTTACGTCGATGCGGTGGTGATCAACGCGTACAGCGGGCCGGGGCGGACGAACCTGCGGATCGATGGCCTGCGGGTCGACGGAATGATCGAAGTCGGCGGCCTGGACGGCGCGACACCACCACGTGAGAACCGCCGCGACGACGGGGCGGGGGGGCTGACGACGACGGGAATTGCCGCCGCAGCAACCGCGGCCGTTACCGACCCGTCACGGTTTCGCGTCTCCGCCGACGCGTTGCGGCTTGACGGCGGCCCGAGCCGCGAGCAGGCGTTCCCGGTCGGCCGGGTGACGCGGATCCTGCAACACAACGGGGAGCCGCTGGAGTGGATCCGGACGCTCGGGTTCGACGCGGTCTTACTGTCGCGTCCCCCAGACGCGGCGACGCTCCGCGAGGCGATCAGCGCGCGGCTGATGATCTATGCGCCGCCCCCCACCAGTCCGGACCCGGAGCTCGAGCCGCTGCTGGATCCGGTCGCGGGTTGGTATTTAGGGACCGGGACACCGCTTGACCGGGAACGGATCGGATCCAACGCGGAGTTGTCGGACCGGCTCCGTCGATGGCCCCGGCGATGGCAACGGCCGCTGGTCGGATCGCCACTGGAAGCGTTCGGCGACTACGCGTTGCAACTCGACGCGGTGATTCAGCACCTTCCGCCACGAAACCGCGGGGTCTCGGGGGAGGAAGAAATCGACCAGCTTCGTCGGATTCGGCAACGGCTTCCCCAACGGGTGCAGCGGGCGGTGGGGGTCGCGAGCATGCCACCCGAATCGTTGATCCGGCAAACCGACGCGATCGCCGGCCGGATCGGGGCCGAACCGTTGTCGCGGTTCCGCTGGCACGCGATGTGGGTCCAGGCGCTTCGCGGACTGGAGGCGAGTCCCGATGCGATCTTGTTTCGCTCTTCCCGGTCGCTGACGTCCGCGACGCCGCTCGAGTCCCAACGGGCGATGGCGATGAGCTACGTCAATCGGATGATCGCCGCGGTCGAACCGTGGGCCGCGGCCGGGCACGTGACCACCCCGCCGCCGGTCGACGGGGCCAATTATCGCTGCGGGCGGATCCGCTCCGGAGACACTGACTTGCTGATCCTGACTTCGGCCGCGTCACGCGGTTCCGAAGTCTTGTCGGGAGACGGCCAAGCGTTGGCGTTGCAGCTTTCGCCGAGCGACGCGTCGAAGACCGTGTGGCGACTGAGCCATTTCTCTGCCGAACGACTTTCTCCGATCACTGACGAAACCGGACGCCGTGTGGAGATCGTCTCGCCCGACGTCGTCGAAGTGCTTTTGATGAGCGGGGACGTCGGGACAGGGGGGCGAGCCGGATCGCACGCGTCTCGATTTGCCCGCCAAGCGACACTCGATCGCTGGCAATTGACCAGCGATGCCGTCTCGCAGACGGTCGCCGAATGGTCGCTCGTGTCCGCCGCGGGGATCGCCGATGGGGGGGCCCCGGGCGAACTGGCCGACGTCGCACGACGGACACTCCGCGACGCGGAACCGGCGTTCCGATCCGGTGACTTCGGGACCAGTCTGAGGATGGCCCGACGCGCCGACGCGTGGGGCTTGCGTAGCCGTTGGCGGTTGGCCGAACGGTTGATGCCGGATTGGCCCCATCCCACCAGCGTCCCGCCGATGGATTGTGGCGCGGCCGAGTTGCAAACCACTTGGTTCCCCCTGATGTCAGACGAAGGGTGGGGCAAGAATCGGCTCCCCACCGGCGGGCTCGATGAAGCCGACGTGTTGCAACCGGGGCGTTGGGAAACCGGCCGACGGTTGACCGGACGTGCCGAGGCGACCGTGGCGGTGACCCGCCGAGACGTATTCGCCGGCGACGGGGCGTTGCAGGCCCGCGTCGTCGCGCTGACCGAAGACGGACTGCCGGGCGGTTACGAAGGGACCGCGATTCAGATCCGAAGCCCCGGCGTGCGAACCGAGTCGGGGACCGCGGTTCGGATCGACGCGATGGTGCGGACCGTCGGATTCGGGGAACCCCACCAAGGCCTTCTCGTGTACGACACCGCCGGCGGACAAGAAGCCGGGGTGTTGGTCCGGGGGGCATCGGAGTGGACCCCGGTGAGACTCTATCGCCAAACCCTCGACGACGCTCCGATTCACGTGATGTTCGAACTGATCGGGGCGGGCGAGGCGACGATCGACGAGGTACAAATGCAGGTCTGGGACCCGGACCAAGGTGCGAGTCCGACCCCACGACCTCTCCAACCCTCCACGCGGAGTCGTTCCCCCGATGCAACAGATTAAGCTCTTCAAGTCCGTCGATAGCGAGATGCCAGAAATCGAAAAGGAGATCAACGACTGGATCCGTGAGTCGGGCGTCCGGGTGCTCTCGATCACCGGGAACATCACCGCCCAACCGGCACCAAGCGGCGGGGCGATGAACTCGTTCGGATCGAGCGACGTGTTGATCGTCGTGATGTACGAACAGGAATAAGGGCCTTTCCGAAAGGTTGTTCCGCGATTTTAGTGGCAACTGCCCAGAACGTAGGTTTTGGAGGCATTGCTGCGATGTCCGAAGTGAGGATGCGAGCGAACGCGGACAAG
>JAWLFY010000208.1:0-7338 GCA_041685355.1 Pirellulaceae bacterium
TCGGCACGGTCGCCGAGGCGAGTCCGGCCGAGCCGCATGCCGCCGGCTCCGACGGGATCGAGCACACGCGTCTTGACGTACTCCTCGTACCTCATTCCGCTCGCTTGTTCGATGATCCGGCCCAACAAGCAGTAACCGAAGTTGGAGTAGGCGTACCTGTGGCCGGGATCAAAATCGAGCGGGCGAGTGAGCATCGCGCGGATCACGGTCGACGCATCCGCCGGGGGTTTGAGGCCGAACTTTTGGGCGAATTCGACCGAGCGAAACATTGGGTCGAATGAAACGTCATGGTCCCAGCCCCCGCGGTGCTGCAACAGATGCAGCAGGGTGACGTCCCGCCACCGTGGGTCGGTGGCTGAACTGTCGAAGGCGTCGTCCCTGGAATTCTCGTCAGCTCGTGAAGCCTCGCCGTTCGGATGGCTCTTCGGTGTCATCCCGAGCCGGTCGAGGACGCGATCATCGAGGCGGAGTTTGCCTTGTTCGACGAGTTGCAGCACGGCGACGGCGGTGATCGGTTTCGAAACGCTGGCGATCCGAAATCGGCTTTCGGGGGTGACCGGTGTTCCGGCGTCGACGTCCGCCATTCCGTAGCCCCGTGCCACGGCGAGTCGGCCATCGACGGTGATCGCGACGGAGAGACCGGGGACGTCATGCTCGGCGAGGAACGCTTCGGCGATTCGGTCGACCGACTCGTACGGTTCGACCGACTCGTACGGTTCGACCGACTCGTGCGGTTCGGCGGCAGGGATCGCGGCGAAGGGGATCAGGGTGGCGATGAGGCTACCGACCGGTACTCGGGAGACGTTCGATCGCATCACCAGGACTCCGGGTCGACGGCATAAAAGCGTCGGAGTAAGACGTAAAGTTCCGGATGTTCCTCGCGAAGTTCTTCGGGGCATTCGAAGAACGATTCGCTAGCGACCGCGAAGAACTCGGCGCGATTCGTCGCGCCGTAGGGATCGAGCGTCGTTCGGCGACCTCGGCGCACGTCGGCGACGAGTCGATCGAATTCACGCGAGGCGACCCGTTCCCACTCCGCCGCGTCTTCGCGGTTCGGGAAATGGATCGATCCCCCCATTTCGCCGTCGATTCCGTCGAGGTGGTGGGCGAACTCGTGGATGACGACGTTCGAACCGTCGGGGTCGTCCGACAAGAACGCGACTTCGGGCCAACTGAGGACGACGTTTCCGACGTCCCACGCCTCGCCGACGGCGTGGGTCACAACCCCGTCGTGATACCGCTCGATGACGTCGGGAAAGATCAGCACCGAGGTCACCGAATCGAAGTAGTACCCCTCGGTTCCGAGCAGCATCAGAGCGGCTTGAGAGGCGATCGCGACTCGCATTTGGTCGGTGACCTCAAGCCCGTCACACCCTTCGAAGGTCCGTTCGGCGACGAGCACCTTCACGCGATCCTCGATCGCGGTTCGGATCGATTCAGGAAACCGGTCGAACCCGTAGACGTAGGCGTTCATTGTCGCCCGCCATGATTCCGGTAGCGGGGCGGCGATCAGTTTTCGTCGCCGGCGGCGTCGCCAAAAGTTCCACATCTCGGCGGTCCGGCTTATCGGTTCAAGAGTCGTGCGGCAAAGTAGGCGAGGAGGACACCGCGGACGGTCCACATCGCGGTGCGGAGCCAGTTCGACCGGACGAGCGTTTGGTGGGCGGCGGCGTCGAACCCGGCGGCGAGCCGTTGATGGCACGGGACTTGAACGAACGCCGTGGAGAGCCAGATGAGAACCACTAGCGTCAATCCGGCGACGGCGACCCAACGCGGCAGGCTCGGCGGCGGGGCGAATAACATCCACGCCGCGGTGACCAATTCGACCAACATCGGCGCGGCGACGATGGGGGTGATCTTGCGGCTGTGTTCCGTTTCGTATCGCGTGAAGGTCTCCTCGCCGACACGTCCCATCAGCGGGTAGTGGACGATTTGGACCATCCAGATCAGCCCGACCATGTACCAAGTCGCGAGCAACTGGATTAGGAACGTGACGTTGGCGTTCACCCGACCGACTCCAATCGTTCGGTCCCGAGCAGATAGCGGAGGGCCGGCTGGAGTTCGGGGAAGCGGAAGTGGTACCCCGATTCGCGAAGTTTCGCCGACGACACGCGGGTGCTGGCCAAAAGCAGCGCGTCGGCCATTTCGCCGAGCGCTATCCGGAGCGCGAAGGCGGGGGCGGGGAGGAGTGCGGCGCGTCCGACGACGTGTCCCAGGACTTGCGCGAAGTCTCGGTTTCGTATCGGGTCGGGGGCGACGAAGTTCACCGGGCCTTGGAGCGTTTCGGTCGCGACCGCGTGATAGATGCCGCCGACGACATCGTCGAGCGCGATCCAGCTCCACCATTGGCTGCCGTCGCCGAGCGCGCCGCCGAAAAACTTAGCGGGGGTGAGCATCTTCGCCAACGCGCCCCCGCGGGGCGAAAGGACGATCCCGAGCCTCGGGTGAACGACTCGGATCCCGGCGTCGCGGGCGGGGTCGCACGCGGCTTCCCATTCCTCGGCCACACCGGCCAGGAAGTCGTCGCCGGGTGGGGACGTTTCGGTCACGACTTCATCGCCGCGGTCGCCGTAGATCCCGGTCGCGGAGACGGAGATCAAGACTTTGGGCTTTTGGTCGAGTCGGGCCAGTGCTTCGCACAGTTGGGCGGTTTTGACGACGCGGCTGTCGCGGATCTCGGCTTTGATGCGATCGGTCCACCGTTTGTCCGCGATCGACTTGCCCGCCAGGTGGACGACCGCGTCGGCCTCCGCCAACCGTGCGGCGTCGGCCGGGGTATCCCAAACGGCGAGCTCGTTCGGGTCGTCGCTGGGCGAACGGACGATTTTGAGGACACGGTGTCCGAGCAACGTCAACAGCTGGCAGAGGCTCGAGCCGACGAGCCCGCTGGAGCCGGAAACGGCGATCGTCTTGGGTTCCATGGGGTGACTCGCGTCGAGTTGGAGGTCGTCCCGCGTGACGCGGTGTCGATAGGCGAACATCGACTCGATGGTCCGCCTGGCTTTTCCCGCGCCGAGTCGCTTTCCGAGGCTGCCACCGGGAAGCCGGTACTCGATCCGGTCGGTGAGTTGGCATGCGGCCGCCGCGGTGTCGAGATGATCGCCGATCGGGTCGAACCGGTGTTCGTGATCCCAGTTGGCGAACGGCCCGGACAGTTGCGTATCGGCGAACAGGCGGGGCGGTTCGAATCGCGTGTGCTGGGCGACCCACACCAGCGGCACGCCGAAGAGACGGGTTTTCAGGACGACGCGGCTGCCGGGTTCGAGCGACCCGTCGGAAGAAGTGATGGTGACCGATTCCCAAGGCGGGATCAATCGTTCCAGGCATCCCGGGCGCTGGTGATAGGCGAACGCCCGCGACACGTCGACCGGCAATTCGGTTCTCGCTTCGTACAACATCGGTGTGCGGCTCCTGTGGTCGGCCGGATTCAATGTGCTTGGGGCCGGCATCGCGTCGGACCGATCCGCGGGCGGCGTGGCGGCGTCACGACGCGTCCTTCACGGAGGCGTGATTCCCGTTCGGCATCGGTGCCGTGTCCTCGATCCGTCGCTCGAACCGCTCGATCGATTCGGCAAATCCGTCGGGGGTGGCGACGAGCAAGGCGCCGCACAGCCGGACGTCGCGGGTTGCAACGTGAAAGTGGCAAGGCTCGAAATGCATGGTCGTGTGCAGCACCCGCCGAATATCGCGGCCGATGATGCTTTCGTAGGGCCCACACATCCCGACGTCACACTGGAACGCGGTCCCTCCAGGCAACACCGACGCGTCGGCCGTCGGGACGTGGGTGTGGGTCCCCAAGACGGCGGTGACCCGCCCGTCGAGGTGGCGTCCGAGCAACTGCTTGTCGCTGGTCGCTTCGGCGTGAACGTCCACCAAGATATGCGCGGCGGCGTCGCCGATCTCGTCGAGCACCCGATCGACGGCGGCGAACGGGCAGTCGACCGGTCGGGTGAAGACGCGTCCGAGCAGGCTGATCACGCCCAAGGGGCCGGCGGGGGTTTCGACAACGGTCCAGGCCCGTCCGGCGGCCGACTCGGGAAAGTTGGCCGGCTTGATGATGCGGTCGGATGACTGGAGCGTTTCAATGATCTCGCGGCGACGATAGATGTGATCGCCGAGGGTAATCACGTCGACGCCGGCTTCGAACAATCGCTTGGCTTGTCGCGGCATCAACCCCGAGCCGTCCGACGCGTTTTCGGCGTTGACGACCAACGCGTCGAGCCGCAGTTGTTCCCGCAGCGGGGCGGCTTGGCGGAGCACGGCGGAATAACCGGGCTTACCGACGATGTCGCCGAGGAACAGGATACGCATGGATTCCTTTGGGCCGATTTGGCCTACCAACGAAGCGGGTCGGCCTACCAACGGAGGCCGAATCGTTCTCCGCCGGTGTCGCGGTCGTTGCCGCCTCGCAGGGGACCGGCATGCATCGGCTTGACCGCCGGGTCACGTGGAGGCTCATCGGGTTCGGGTGTCTCTTGGCTGCCCGACTTGGCGTCGCTGCCGATCGACTGCGCGGCCTTGATCGACAGACCGATCTTTTGCGCCTCGCGGTCGAAGCTGAGCACTTTGACCTCGACTTCTTCTGCTTCCTTCACGAACGCGTCGACCTTCGACACGCGGTGATGCGCCAGTTCGCTGACGTGGACGAGCCCTTCGACGCCGGGGGCGAGGCGAACGAAGCATCCGAACGCTGCGATCCGGGTTACCGTCCCGCCGTGCACCGAGCCGATCGGGAAATCGCTCGCCGCCGTGTCCCACGGGTTCTCCAGCAGGTCGCGGTAGGAGAGCCCGATCTTGCCGGTTTGCTTGTCGACCGTGTCGACCTTGACTTTGACTTTTTGGCCCTCTTCGATCACTTCGCTGGGGTGTTTGACCCGTTCCCAGCTCAGCTTGCTGATGTGGATCAGACCGTCGAGGCCGCCAAGATCGACGAAGGCGCCGAAGTCTTTGACGCTCCGTACGGTCCCTTCCATCGTGTCGCCGGGTTCGATCTTTTCGAGCTGTTCGCGGCGTTTCTCTTCGCGTTCCCGTTCGCGGATCGCGCGGTGGCTGAGGACCAGGTTGCCGCGTCGCTCGTTCGCTTCGGTGACGAGGCAAACGAGTTTCTGGCCAACGAAATCGGACGCGTCCTCGACCCGGTATTCGGTGATCTGGCTGATCGGCATGAATCCGCGGATCGCGCCCACGGTGCATTCGAGGCCTCCGGTGTTGCTGCCGGTGACGGTCGCCTCGACGACCGAGCCTTCCTGCATGTCGTCCCACTCGGTGACGTCGACGGTTTGGCCGGGGAGCGACAGCATGTACAGGCCGTCGGCGCCGTTGAAACCGCGGACCATCACCTCGATCGTTTCCCCCGGTTTCGGCTCGTGCTCCGTGAACTGCTCGAGCGGGACGGCCCCTTCGTCCGGTCCGCCGAGGGCGACGAAGACGCTGTCGTGGTGCACCTTGAGCACCTTTGCTTGGACCCGAGCCCCTTCCTCGAGAGGTTCGCGTCGGTCGGGCATCCCCGCGGCGCCACCGAGCATCGACTCGACGTCGGCCGCTGCGAGTTCGGCTTCCAACTCCGCCTGCAGGTCGCTCGAAAGGTCTTGGCGGCGACTGGGCACGGCGACCTTGCCGGGAGGCGACGGGGGGGACGGTTTCGAGGCGTCCGACTTTGCCGCGTCCGACTCGGAGGCCGCCTCGTCCTCGCCACGAGATTCCCCGGCGAGTCGCGATTCCCCGGCGAGTCGCGGCCGGGGGTGTTTCTTGCTTTGCGGACGGTCCCCGGAACTCGGAAGACCCTTCGCAGAGCCCTCCCCCGGATGCCGCTCATCGGTCGACCGGCGCTGGCCTGCGGCGTTCGTCTCGCTACCGGCGTTCGTCTCGCTACCGGCGTTCGTCTCGCTACCCGATTGCGTCGAAGCCCCCTCCTTTGCTGACGTGGCACTCTGCGCGCCGGGGCTCGATCCGCCCGACTTGGCCGCCCCGGATCTCGAGATCGGGGATCCGGGCCTCGGGGCCGGGGCCCCAGGTTTCGGTGCCGGGGACCCTGGTTTCGGTGCAGGAGACCCAGGTTTCGGTGCAGGAGACCCAGGTTTCGCGACGCCGAGGCCTCGCGCGGCGAGGGGGCCGGCGCCGCGAGCGAGCAGCTTTTTGGGGGACTGGTTCCGGGCAGGGTCATGCCGGGCGGGCTGGTCGGATCCCGCTGACGATTCGTCGGATCCCGCTGGCGATTCGTCGGATCCCGCTGGCGATTCGTCAGATCCCGCTGGCGATTCGTCAGATCCCGATTCCCCCGTTCCCGTTTCAGGGGAGGTGTGGTTCGCCGCGGCTGGCTCGGCGGAGGATTGCCCCGAGGAAACCGGATCGTCCGAAGGTTCTCGTTCATCCGACGGATCTCGTCGCGTTTCTCCCGCCTGGGGGGTGGGGATCGGATCGTCCGCGGACGGTTCGGGCGTGGGGGTTTCGCCGTTGTTCATCACGTCAGAAAACAGGGGTGTTGTGGGCTTCGGTCGATGCTCGTTCCGAACCCGCAGTCTAGCAATCGGGCTAGCGGGTCGGTAGTCTTCGGGGCCTTTTCGTCCTCGAATCGGAGAAGCGTGATGCCGAAATGGGAGGATTCGATCGCTCCGACCCTCTCGAGTTTGCCGGAAGATTGGCGTCGTATGATCCGCGAGGCGCCGCTGCCGGGGTTGGAGGACAGCCCGACCGTCCCCGAACTCGCCGAAGCACTCGACACCCCCACGGCGGGAGACGCCTTGAACGACGCCTGCCTGAGCGGGTTGTGGCTGTTGGCGGGCGACCTTCCCCGGAGCCACTCGATCAGCCAATCGCTGAACACCGCCGAGGGTTCGTTTTGGCACGGGATCATGCACCGCCGCGAGGGGGACTTCGGCAACGCGAAGTATTGGTTCCGTCGCGTCGGGTCCCATCCGGTGATCGATGCGCTCGCCGAACAAGCCGGCGATCTTTACCCGAGCGGAGCCGCGTTCGTCGACGCGTGCGAACGGGCGTTGCGGGGGACCGACGTCGACCAACAGGCGTGCCGCCGCGTGCAATGGCTCGAGTGGCAACTCCTGTTCGCCCACTGTCTCCGCTAACTCAGATGCCGTTGACGACCGCGCCTTGGCATCCGGAACCGGCGCCGGCGGTACAGCCGAAGCAGTGACGTCCGGTCGCGATCCGGCGGCGGGCCAACCGATCGAGGTCGATCGATCGGATGTCCTGCCCGATGTCTGAGCGACCGTTCTCGTCCGTGAGGCCAAGGTCGAGCATTTGATTGAAGTCGCAATCGTATAGCCGTCCCCGCCAATCGACCGACAACGTCGTGCGGCACATCACCCCCTCGACCGCCGC
>JAWLFY010000055.1:0-28902 GCA_041685355.1 Pirellulaceae bacterium
GTCTCGCCCACCCCGGTCTCCCCCACTCCGGCAGATCCGGGCCGCCCCCGACCCGTCAAATCGACCCCCTCCCGGATCGCCCCCTCCCGGATCGCCCCGTCAACCGACTCGAGCTCCACCCCTTCCGGTAATTCGAGCTCGATCGTCGCGCGGGGCGATTTCGGGATCCGCAAATCGAACTCCCGCTCGCTCCCGTCA
This sequence comes from Pirellulaceae bacterium, assembly GCA_041685355.1. Lineage (GTDB taxonomy): Bacteria > Planctomycetota > Planctomycetia > Pirellulales > Pirellulaceae > JAWLFY01. The sequence goes on from JAWLFY010000055.1 coordinate 199, forward strand.
CCGCTCCCCCGTAACGTCCAACCGAATTCGACCCTGACTTCCTGCGGACTCCCCGAAAGCGCCGATTCTCCCGATTCTCCCGTGTCTCCCGTGTCTCCCCGATCGAGTTCCTCCCCCGAGCCCTCTCCGTCGACCGAATTTCGGCGGACCACCGCGGACAATCTGCCGTCGATATCGGTTTCCAAAAACGATTCTCCGGAATGGACGACATCGGAGATCGCCAGATTGACCCTCCCCAACCCGACGCGGACCGGGATCTCCGAAGTCGATTCGAATCGCAACGTCGTCCGGTCGCTGATCAACGTGTCCCCGTCAAGACGCACACGGTAAGTCGCCGCCGTGATCCGGCTGTTCGACGACGCCGCCTCCGCCGCACGCCGCGACTCGAGTGCCTCCCGAAGTCGCCCGAGCGAGACCGGCCGATAGTCTCGCGGAACCAGGCTCGCCAATTGTGACGCATACAGCCCGATCCGCCGCACACGACGCCCCTGCAACCCGAACTCGGGGAGAGACCAATCGTCCAAGCTCGCCCCGCCTTCCGGCCCCCCCCCGTCGCCCAAAACCTCGCTCTCGTCCGACGGCTCGCTCTCGCCCGGCTCCCCGCTCTCGCCCGACAGCTCGCTCGCGCCCGGCTCCTCGCTCGCGCCCGACAGCTCGCTCGCGCCCGGCTCCTCGGTCTCGCCCGGCTCCTCGCTCGCGCCCGGCTCCTCGCTCTCGCCCGACAGCTCGCTCGCGCCCGGCTCCTCGCTCTCGTCCGACGGCTCGCGGTTATCCGATTCCTCGCTCTCGCCCGGCTCCTCGCCGTCGCCGGCCGGGCCCGCCTCTCGCGACGCGTCACCCACCTCATCCGAACCGTCCGGGCCATCCGAACCGTCCGACTCCGCGACCGACGGCGGTTGCGGTTGCGGTCCCGCCACGGCCATGGCCAACCCCGCCGGCAACCACCCAAACGACGCGATCAACCCGACCGCCAATGACGTTTGGCAGATCGGTCCGAGCCTGCCGTTTTTTTGCCTCGCCCTCCGCGCCGAAACCCTCATCGCGAAACCTCACCGCTCGCGGCCGGACTCGCCATCGATTGGGTCTCGGCCAATCGGGGGCGGCGAAGTTGCGACCGGGATGGCGACTCCGGGGCGGAACTCGCCGCGGAACGCGCCGAAGGGTGTGTCGACCCTTCGCCACCGATGACTTGAGACGCCGGCCCCAACGCCCGGTCGGCCGGCCGGGGCGAAAGCAACTTCCGCATCCCCAGCATCACGACCACCAACAGCAACGCCAGCCCCGCGAGCTGCCCCGCCAACACGGCGGCGTCCGGCGAAACCGCCACCACGCCCGCCAACGCGACGGCAGCCGCCACGGCGAACAACGGATGGCGGGTCGAGGGGAGATACGTCAGGACGACCGAGACGAACAACACGAGCGACCCGACGACGACCCAAATCAAACCTTGCGTGGCGACGGCGACGCGAAACCCGGTCACGTTCGAACCGACGTACAGGTATCGGTTGCCCGAAGGCATCGACGAAAACGTCCCCCCCCCGATCCAGCGGCCGAGCGTCTCGTCGGTTTCGATCGGGGTCCGCAACAGCCTCCATCGGTCGAACCGCCACTGCATCGCCCGGCCGATCGACTGCGACGCCCAAATCACGTGGGAGTCCTTCGGCACGGTCAGCTGCCAATAGGCCCGGCTCACGCCTCTGGGAAGTTCGACCACCGGCCCCAACTCGGCGAACGACGCGGAGGCCTCCGTTGACACCCACAACCGCAAGTCGATCGCGTGCGTCTCCTCCCCCGCAGGCAGATCGATCACCAGCCGGTTCCCGGTACGTCGCACCCCGACCGGCTCGCCGTCGACCCGGGCCTCGACGGTCACCCCATCGGCGACCAACGGCAAGGCGACCTCGAAACGCTCCCCCCCGATGACGTTCGCCAAAACCTGCTCATGGGTCACGTCGTCACCGATCGCCGTCCTCACGATCGCCTGACGCACCATCAAGTCACGGGTCGCCTTCGAGAGCCCTCGGGCGCGAACCCGAATCGGATTTCGCGGCAACGCGTCGAGCCGAATCGGGTTGCTCTCTGGGGTCTCCTCCGCGACCAACTCACGCGTGTCGTCACCTCGGAGCATCACCGAAAAGGCACCCTTGATCGACGTGTCCGCAAGGACCGGACGGGGCAACGGGATCTGAAATCGGAGGTCCTCCTCGACGACCTCCCGAAGCGGTCGACGCAATCGCCACCGGACCAACACCGGCCCCGAACGGAGACGGTCCGAAACCAACTCGTAGCGGTCGCTCCCCACAGGCCGCAACAACGCCGTGACGTCATCCACGCTGACGGTCCACCCCGTCGACGACTCGCCCCCGTCCGTTCCCTCACCGACCCCGCCACGCGAATCCCGATCGTCGTCGCCGTCGACGCCCGAAGCCCCGTCCCCCCCCGACTCATCCGAGGTCCCGCCGCCCGAGGTCACGCCACCCGAGTCGATTTGCACCATCAACCGGCCTTCCAAATCGAACTGGCTGGTGACGGTCCAATCGACCGTCGTCAACACCTCGCTCCCGTCAAGCTCGACGGTCGCGTTCCCCGCCAACGTGATCCGCTGCGGCTGCTCCACCAACGCCCCGACCAACTCCACCTCCGACTCCGAAGGCAACAACCGATACCGACTCGTGCCCGACTCGCCGTCCGCCCCTTCCCCCGTCTCCGGGATCCGATCCAGACCGGAGGATTCGGCAAGGTCGACGACGAACACGCTTCGCCCGCCGGTGCGGATGTTCAATAACGATTCTTGAACCAATACGGACTGCCCTTGTTCGACGATCCGCGGCATCCGCAACCGGATCGTCTCGCCGGTTTCGTGGCCCGCGTCGAGTTCCGTTTCGGCGATCACTCGGACCGGCGCCGGCTCCTCGCCGCCACGTGTGTTGAGCACCAATTCACGAAACTCGCCACTCTCGAACGAGTCGATCGGCTCCCCGGTCTCCAAATCGTTCACCGCTCGCAACTTCCAACCGGACGGGTCGAACGTGACCCGCCCGTCCGCAGATTGCCCGCTCGGACGGATCTCCATCGTGAGCTCCGCGGTCGACTCTTGCAGGACCAGCCGCATGTTGCCGGTGAGCCGCAATTGCCTTCGCTGTGCCGAGAGCCAGACCGGCAGCCGGAACGCGTCGCGGTCGAACCGAAACGTCGACGTCGGTCGCGACGACGTGGCCGAGGAGGCATCGCTGATCACGCTTTGAACCCATGGCTGCGATTCCCAACGCAATCGATAATCGCTGCCGGTCTCGATCCGAAGCTCCCCCTCGTGCCGCAACGCGTCGACCACGGTCGGGATCGTCAACTCCAGTGGTGACTCGGTCGACGCCCCGGTGTTCTCCAGCTGTAAATCCATTGTCAAGTCGACCCGCTGAAGTCGAGCATCCTCCGGGATCGGGATGTCGAGCCGCGGCCGGTTCCCGTCGTCCACCGCCGAGGGGACCTCGAGACGCGTCGACCCCGATTCGACGGTCGGCGGCTCCAACAAGATCGATCGTGGTGGCAGCCGGATCGACAACGGACGCAACGCCCCACGCAAATTCCGAATCGTCATCTGTACCGACGCGATCGGCTGGTCTTGCGGCCCGTCCCACCGCACGTCCACCAGACTGTCGACTTCGAGCAACGGAGAATCATCGGCCCCGCGGTCGGCCGCCGACCAACGAAGGTCAAAACTCCCGCCGCTGCTCTCGACCATCAATTCGGTTCGGTCGTCCCCCGACGGTTGAGCCTGAACGACTTCGTCCCCACGCCCCGAAACCTCCCCGTTCCAATCCGGCTCGTCGACCTTGACTCGCACCACCGAGGGGACTTCGGGCAAATCGAGCCGTATCCGACCGGGCGGCCCCCGCTCGACCCGCGCCGACATCGACAAACTGACCCGGACCGACGCCCGCTCCGACGTTTGTACCCATAACTGATAGCCCGACCCGTCCTCGGCGACCGTCACCCAGTACGCGTCGACCCCCGTCACCTCCCGCACCTGTAACAAATGAAACGTTGACATCCGGAGCGGGACCGCAACCCGCCGGTCCCCGGTCGGTTCCACCGTCAGCCCGACCGAAACGTCCAACTCCGCCCGAACCCCGCTCACCGATCCGGTGATCTCGAGTGACTCAAAAATGTAAGCCTGGCTACGCGAATCAACCCCGTCACGCACGTCGCGGAGCCGCTCCAGCTCTTCCCAAGACATCCCGGGGACCAACACCGGTGTCCCGGTCTGGTCCAAAAAGTAAAATCCCTCCGCCCGCAACCCTTTCGGCAGTTCGGGATCGTCCGATTCGCCGACCGGCCGCGGCGGGTCCGTCCCGGGCGGCTGGCCCGGGGCGGCGACCGCCATCAGCAATCCGATGCCGATGACGAAAAGAAAAGGTGCGACGGATCGGGACATGGGGCGGCAGGCCTGAGTCAACGGCGGCTCGCGAGAGGAGAAGAAGTGGCGTTCCATCTTCCGCCCCGGCACGCCTCACGACGTCTCCGGTTCGGTCTCCTCAGTTTACGCAACCGGCCCGATCGATAACAGCAAAACTCCTCCGCCATCCGGACCGTTTCCTCCCTCGCCCGATCCTCTCACCCCGAATCCTCCGAATCTTCCTCCCGATCCGTCGAACCGGAATTACCGGACGTCCGCCCGAAACGTCACGCCGTCAGCGGCAAGGGGGTGCGGCACAGCTCGTGCCATCGACGGACCAACGCCGAACTCTCGTTGAGGCCCTCGCCCCCTCCGCCGGCGTCCGCCGTCTGCTCGACGCCGCCGGCCCGCGGCTCGACGCCGCCGACGATTTCGTCAACCACGACCCACGGACGTGCTTTTCGGATCACCCCCTTCTCCAAAAAGTCGCCGAACAAACGCTGACGCAATCCGTGATCGTCCGACAAGTCGAGCGTCCACGGATAATCACGAGGATCCAACAACACCGCCACCGACGCCTCCCCGCCACTCACCGCCGTGATCGGCGCCGCACGCCGCGCCCCGCGATCCGCGTCTTCGGTGCCCGCGACTTCTTCCCAAAGCTCGGTCGCTTCACGGGCCCCCGTCGCTTCTCGGGACCCCGTCGACAACGGAGCCGCTTCGACCGCCCCGGGACCGCGACCGAAAGTCGAAAGACGGTCCGTCGGGGTCAAGCGGCGGATCCGGCTTCCCCGCGCCCCCAAATCCAACATCGGATGGGACTCCAGCCGCGACGTTTGAATCGAGATCGTCCACTCGGTGACCAACCGCCCACCCCGGCCTTTGATCACCTCGCTCTCAACCACCCGGCAAACAACCTCCACCGAGTACGCCCCGTCTCCCGCCGCCCCATCAACTTGCGGATAGCCCAGGTGTAACTCGTCACCCCGCACGAACGCCTCGCCAAGATCTGGGAAACGGTCGGAACCTGCCGGCCCGATCGAAAACAACGAGACCCCGTCCCCGTCCGCCTGCGAACCGTCCGCCTGCGAACCGTCCGCCTGCGAACCGTCCGACCGCGAACCGTCCGACGAACGGCTCGCGACACGATCCCCTTTGGCCAAACGGATCCCGATCGGCCCGCCTCCGATCCGCAGCGTCCAAACGTGGTCGCCGTCTCGCCATTCCGCCGATCCGTCCGCGTCCAATCGCCACATCGGGCTCAGTTCCCTGCGTATTCGGCGTTGAAGAACGCCTTGCTCTCGTCCACGCCCGGCTTGATCGTTCGGCTCCCCTCTTCCCAGTTCGCCGGACAAACTTCGCCGTTCTTCTCGAAGTACTGCAACGCTTTCACCATCCGCAACGCTTCCCCGACGCTCCGGCCGAGCGGCAAATCGTTGACGACCTGGTGACGGACCACGCCCTCCTTGTCGATCAAGAACAACCCGCGAAGGGCGACGCCGCCGTCGAGCAACACGTCGTAGTCCCGCGAAATCTGCTTGTTCATGTCGGAAACGAGCGGGTAGGCGGTCTTGCCGATCCCCCCCTCGTTCCGAGGCGTATTCGTCCACGCCAAGTGGGTGAAGTGGCTGTCAACCGACACACCAAGAATCTGCGTGTCGATCGCCTCGAAGTCGGACGCCCGGTCGCTGAACGCGATGATCTCGGTCGGGCAAACGAAGGTGAAATCGAGCGGCCAGAAAAACAACAACACATACTTGCCGCGGTAATCCTGCAGCGACACTTCGCGGAATTCCCCGTTCGGCATCACCGCTTGCGCCTTGAAGTCCGGGGCCTCTTGCGTGACCAAAACGCTCATCTCTGCTTTCCAATCTCTTTGCGGGTCGGGACGGACACTAGGATTCCACCCAATATCCGGCGAAGGCCCCGATCGGGCAACCGCCCGAACCGTCGAATCTGCCCCGCTCGCCCGACGCGCCGAAGGCTTCCCCCGATCGGTCGCGACCCGGACGACCCGACCTCTACGCGGGACCGTTCTCGCCCCGCCGCGGACGTCCCGCCCGCCATGACCAACCGCCCACGGCGCCGTGGGCTAAGTTCCCCTCACCCGGCGGCCCGCGTTCTCGCTCCCGTGCCCCCCCTCCCGCGACTCGCGTCCCGTCACGCGTCACACGTTCCAAATTCACCGACCGAAACCGTCGAATGCTGGCCATCGATCCCCGCACCATCGATCCCCGCACGATGATCCCCGCACGATGAACCCCACACGATGCACCTGGTACGATCCCCGCTGATCCGCTGCCGCAACTGGCTTCTCGCCCGTCGCCGGCGTCGCGAGCTTGACGAATTGACACAGCAGCACGCCGCCCCGATGTCGGTGCTGTTCTATCACCGCGTCGCCGACGAACACCCCAACGACTGGACGATCTCGCGAGCTGACTTCCAGCGGCATGTGGCGTACTGCCGAAAACGCTTCGAACTGATCGGGCTCGACGAGGTCCAACGACGCGTCCACCGCAACGACTCGCCGCGACCCGCGGTGACCTTCACGTTCGACGACGGCTACGCGGAAAACTGTCAATTCGCCCTGCCGCTTCTGATCCGGCATCGGGTCCCGACCGTGTACTTCGTCGCGACCCAACACGTCCTCGATCAACGCCCCTTCCCGCACGACGTCGCGGCCGGATTGCCGTTGCCGGTGAACACCGTCGAACAGCTCCGCGCCGCGGCCGACGGCGGGATCGAGATCGGCCTCCACACCCGCAACCACGTCGACTTCTCGCTCGTCCGCCAACCCCGCGAAATCCGCCGCGAGATCGTCGCCGCGAAAGGGGAACTGGAGAACCTGATCGGACGGCCCGTTCGCTACTTCGCCGTTCCCTACGGCTTCCCCCGGCAAATCACGCAAGCGGTCGTCGACGCGGTCGGCGAGGCCGGACTCCGCGGATTTTGCAGCGCCTTTGGGGCATACAACCTGCCGGGACGCGACCCCTTTCACATCCGCCGGATCCATGGCGACCCCGAGTTCGCCAGGCTGGAAAACTGGCTCGCGTTCGACCGACGCAAGGTCCGCGGCGAACCGAACGTCGCCTACCTGCTGCCACCCCGAGCCCCCGACTTCGGACGCGACACCGCTTCCACGAAAGACACCCATTTGGCCGAAGACACGCCGTCGGCCGGCCTCCCCCCGGTCGAGGCCGGCCCCCACGAGCTGAACCCCGACGATCCGAACGCAGTGGAAGACGTCTCGAACCAGACGGCGTCGCCCGACGTGCCGCTCGATCGACCGCAAAGCCACCGCTCGCTACCGGTGTCCGATCCCGCCGCACCGCGAGGGAATGCCCCGTGACCACTCTCAGGACGCTGACCCGGCTCCGGCCCCTCCGCCGCGACCTGCCCCCACGCGGAACCGCCGGGCCACTCCGCTGCCAATTTTTGATCACCAGCATGCCCGTCGGCGGCGCGGAGACGCTGCTGGTGAACCTGCTCCGCCGATTCAACCCAGCCCGGATCGCACCCGAAGTCGTGTGCCTCAAATCGCCCGGTCCGCTCGGCGAGACGATCGCGGATCAGTTCCCGCTCCACTCGGGATTGCTCCGCGGCAAACTCGACCCGCTCGTCCTCCCACGACTCGTCCGCCTGATGCGCCGCCGCCGGGTCGACGCGGTCGTCACCGTCGGCGCCGGCGACAAGATGTTTTGGGGACGGCTCGCCGCTTGGTCCGCCGGCGTCCCGGTGATCGCCTCGGCACTCCATTCGACCGGGTGGCCCGACGGCGTCGGACGGCTCAATCGTCTGCTCACCCCGCTGACCGACGCGTTCATCGCCGTCGCCGAATCGCACGGCGAATTCCTCCGCGATTTCGAACGGTTCCCGGCCCCGAAGGTCCACGTGATCCGCAACGGGGTCGATTGCGCCCGCTTTCGTCCCGACCCGCCAGCCCGTGCATCGGTTCGAGACGAACTCGGCCTCACGGCCGAGACCCCGCTGGTCGGGATCGTCGCCGCCCTGCGGCCCGAAAAACATCACACGATGCTGATCGACGCCGCCGCCCGGCTCCGCGATCGCCCCGATCCGCCGCACTTTTTGATCGTCGGCGACGGCCCCGAACGGCAGCGGATCCGCACCCACGCCCGTTCCCTCGGCGTCGAGGATCGCGTCCACCTGCTCGGCACCCGGCACGACACGCCCCGGCTGCTCGCCGCGCTCGACGTGTTCACCCTATGCTCGCTCAACGAAGCCTCCCCGGTTTCGATCCTTGAGGCCCTCGCGTGCGAAATCCCCGTCGTCGCGACCGACGTCGGTTCGGTCTCCGAATCGGTCCTCCCGGGGGAAACCGGACGACTCGTCCCGCGAGAAAACGTCCCGGCGTTTGCCGACGCGATCGACGACCTGCTCGACGACCCCGCGACCCGCAACCGGATGGGAGCCCACGGACGGTCACGGGTGCTGCAATCCGGATCGCTCGAGTCGATGGTCGATGGCTATCAACGACTGATCGCCGAGCTCTACGATCACCGGCACGCCGCGGTCTCCAAGCCCCCCGGCGCCACTCGCGGTCGACCGACTCGTGCCCTACGTCGCACGGCGTCCGCTGAGTAAACTGCGCGGATGACACTCACCAGTCATGCGATCGTCCTGCTGGCGAAACTCTTCAGCGGCTTTACGGTGCGGTGGATCGACTGCCAACCCGATACCTGCCAACGGATCTACTTCGCCAACCACACCAGCCACCTCGATGCCGTGGTGCTCTGGTCGGCGCTGCCCCGAGAGATCCGGGCGGTTACCCGACCGGTCGCGGCAAAAGACTACTGGACCTCGGGTTGGCTCAAGCCGCACATCGCCAAGAGCTTCAACGCGCTGCTTATCGACCGCAAAGAGATCAAGGTTCACCAAAGCCCGATCGACATCATGATCCGGCAAATGGGCGACGTGTACTCGTTGATCGTGTTCCCCGAGGGAGGCCGTTCGGCCGGCGAAGAGATGAGTCCGTTCAAGAGCGGACTCTACTACCTGGGCAAAAAACGTCCCGACCTGGAACTCGTCCCGGTCTACATCGACAACGTCAGCCGGATCTTGCCCCGCGGCGAGTTCCTCCCGGTGCCGCTGCTGAGTTGTATCACGATCGGGCCCCCGATCTTCCTCGAAGCGGGCGAGCCCAAGACGGATTTTCTGAATCGTGCCCGCCAATCCGTCCTCCGACTCAAAGAAGTCTGATCCGCCGTCCCACTTAGGGACGTCTGATCCGCCGTCCCACTTAGGGACGTCTGATCCGTCGTCCGACTCAGGGACGTCTGAGCGCCTCACGACGACGCCGGCGGCCCGCGATCATCGGCAGGTAACGCCGCAACAGCCCCGCCAAGATCAACCCGCCGCCGACCCACGTCCACCACGCCGGTGACTGATACCCGGGGTGACCCCGCCACGCGATGAACACCCACATCGGGACCAAGATCGGCTCGATCAACGTCAACACCGACGCCTCGGGACTCGACGTCCGACGCAACCCCCGCGCGAACATCACGTACGGCAACGACATCTGAAACACGCCGAAAAACCCGAGCGCCACATACCCGCTCGGCTCGATCGGCGTGTGCGCCTGCCACGCCCATGGGGCGAGCAACACCGCGGTCGCCACGTGGTTCAGCGTCACCAACCACGCCGGATCGACCCCCGCCAAACTCCGCATCGATAACACCACCCCGGCGAACGTGACGCCCGACAAAACGCCCATCGTCGTCGCGTACAGGCTCGCGCCGCTGCGAAACTCCATCGCCAAAATCAACAACACCCCCGCCAAACACGACACCAACATCCGCCGATCCGCCGCCGTGACCGGCTCCCGCAACAACACCACCCCGCCGACCAACACCCATGCCGGACAGAGATACTGCAACCAAATCGCGTTCGCCGCCGGGCCGTGCACCATCGCCGACATGAACGACCAAACCATCACCGCGAAACAGATCGTCATCGGCACCATCGGCCAACGGAAACAGGGCCGACGGATCATCGGGATCAGCACCAACATCGCGAACCCGCTGCGGAAGAACCCCAACAACAGCCCGCGAGTTTCCGGCGGCCAAGCGTCGAACCATGGCGACTTGGCGAACAACCCGCTGGTGCTCCACAACATCGCCGCGCCAAGGATCCAAGCCCGACCGACCATCGCGTCGTGATCCCCGCTCGAATCACGCCCCGTCATCGTGCTCGATCCGCCATCACGCGTCCCCGCTATACGCCACCCCGCTTCACGCCACCCCGCTTCACGCCACCCCGCTTCACGCCGCCCCGCTTCACGCCGCCCCGCCCGAACGTCACAATCGAACGATCCTTCCGCCCCACGTCCGGAGACGATCGGTGTCTAACCAACCTTCCGCCTTCGACGCGTCCGCGTACAGGCCCGAACACGAACCGCCGCCCCCCAAGAAGAGCGGTTGCAGTTGCGTGGCGATCGGATGCCTCGGCCTCGCCGCGCTGTTCGTCGTCGGCGTCGGCGTGATGGTCGGCGGCGGGTTCTGGTTCATTCGCAACCAAGTCCAAACCTATACCTCCGATGCCCCGGCGGATATCCCGGTCGTCGAGTATTCCGACGAACAACTGGAGGAACTCAAGGCCCGGGTCGAATCGTTCAAAGCCCGTGTCGCCGCCCGTGACGACGACGCCAGTGACGACAACGCCGACGCCGCCCCGAGCGAATCGGACCCCGACGAATCCGATCCCGACCGATCCGGGACGTCCGATCCCGATGCGGTCGAAATCGATCCCGTCCAAGAACTCGCCCTCACGGCCGAAGAGATCAACGCGTTGATCGCCACCGAAGAAAAAATGCGGGGACGCGTTCACGTCTCGATCGAAGACGGCGAACTCACCGGCGAAATCAGTATTCCCACCGACGGGTTCCCCGGCGGGTCCGGCCGGTTCCTCAACGCGTCCGCCACGTTCGAAGTATCGATGGAGGACGGAATCCTGTTCGTCCGCATCAACCGCGCCGTGGTCAAGGGCGAACCGGTTCCCGAGTCGATCATGGAAGGCCTCCGTCAACAAAATCTGGCGAAAGACGTCTACAAGGACGAGGAGAACGCCGAGATGCTCCGCAAGTTCGAGAGCATTCGCGTCGAAGGGGACAAGCTGATCTTGAAACTTCGCGACCCCGAAGAACCCGCCGACAACACGAGCGGCAGCGACAACACAAACGGCAGCGACAACACAAACGGCAGCGACAACGCGAACGGTGATGACAGCTCGGAGCCGGCCGAACAAGGCTCGGAGTCGCCACCGAACGCCGAGCCAGCGGATGCCGCGGCCACGCCAAAACCGCCGCGAGCCGCCCTGCTTGGCTAACCGGCGAGCCCCGCACTAGCCGCCGAACCGATCGGCTGATTTAATAAAAGAAGCGTCCCGAGTCACCGGTCACGTCCACGCGACGGGCCGGCGAAGCCCAGACGACGCGATTCGGGCCGCCGATGGCCCCTCCCCCACGCGACCAGGAATGCGCCGAACCCCATGACTGCCACTACCAACCAAGGATGGTCCCTTCAAGTCCCCCCCGATCAAGCCGACGAGGATGGGTTCATCAGCCTCTGGAACGCGATGACCGCGACCTGCGATGGCGACGTGGCCAAAGCTCGTGAGCTCGGCGGACGTGTCCTCGGGTTCCTGTGCAAACACCGCTGCGATTTCATCGTCGTCAGCTCGACCGACGCCGAATACCTCGACAACTGGTTCGAGAAAGACAAAAAGTTGCTCTACGATTGGAAGCCGGAAAGCGAAACGGTCGACGTGCTCTGCCAACACGCCGAAGTCCCGCTTGAGGCCCTCCGGTTGTTTCTCCAAACACGCAACTTCAAACCGGACGGGAACTACAGCCCGCGTCGCGTCGACCGCGTCGAATGGTTCACCGAACTCTGGAATGTCGGCTGAATCCTCGGGCCACTCCCCCGAAGTCACGTCCCCGGGATCGCTCCGATGATCTCGATTTTCATCGCCGTCGCCGTCCTCGTTCTGCTCCTCGGCGGTTCCGGCCTGCTGTGGTTCTGGTTCGTCCGCTCCCAAGACTGACCCGTTACGGGGCGTCCCGTTCGGCCGTCACCGCCAACACCATCGGCGCGGTCGCGTCGTCCCCTTTGACGAACTCGATCGACTCGATCACGCCCCCCCGTCGCGGACGGATCGAAAGCTGCCGAACCTGCTGCCCCCGCGCCGCAAACGCGAACTCCGATCCCGGCACGTCGACCCGGCGGATGTAATCGGCGAAGTGGACCCCGTTCCGCAAGCGGTGATCTTCACTCGTCCCGTCGGCATGATGCAGACGAACGATCATCGACACCGTTTCCTCGCGATGCGCCGGAAACCCCCAACCGCTCACCCCGCTCAACAAATGGATCGCCGCAGCGTCCGTGTTGCACGGCACGCGAACCGATCGCGGCATCTTCGGCGGCAACGTCCCGAGCGGGCCGTTCAACAGAATCAAATTCGGGACCCGACCGCCCCGCGGATCGACCAACCGGAACGGCACCTCGCCGACAACCTTCGGCGACCAATCCTCCAACACCAGCCGGTCCGGTCCGTCGTCCCCCTCGTGGAACAGCCCCCGCGTGCTGACCGCCGTTGCCACCTCGCCGATCGGTAACGGGACGAACCGCCCTTTCTTGGTCAGGAACGACAACAGGTCGGCAAACCCTTGAAGGTCGATCTGCTTCTCGAATCCTTCCGGCATCACCGACTTGTCGGACGCGATCAACTCGTCGATCTCCTCGCGGAGGATCCGGTGCCGCTTCGCTTGCGAATCGATCAGCTCGATCGAAGTCCGCGTTTCCGACGCGAGCATCCCGGTGATCACGATCCCGTCCGCGGTCAACACCGAGTAACTCCGATAGTTCCCCTCGACGCTCCGGCTCGGATCCAAAATGTGGGTCAGCAATTCCTCCTTCGGGTGCACCGCCATCCCGGTCAAATCCGGCCCGACCTCCTTCCCGAGCTCGCCGTACCGGTGACAGTTGGCACAGTTCTTTTCGAACACCTTGCGGCCGTGCTGGACGTCTCCGGTGATGTCGACCGCCGGCATCATCGAGGCGACGACTTCGACCCGATCGCCGCTCGGCACCCCACCCTCCTCGGCCATCACCCGTTCCGCCTGCCGCCGGATCTCCCGGTTCGGATGAGCGAGCAAAGCCTGCTGCTGGTCGAGCGTCAGTTCGTCTCGAGGGATTTCGCCCGAGGCGATCGCGTCCAACAACGTCCGCGTCGTCTCCGGCCGCGACGCCAATACGCGGATCGCGGCGGGACGCACCGCCGGCGTCAACGCCCCAAACTTCGCGATCACCCGTTCGCCTACCCCCTCGGCCCGTGACCGCCGCACCGCCTCGACCACCCCCGACGCCACCCCCGGTGACATCTGCGGCGTGATCGCCTCGAGCAACGCGTCCACCGGCGCGATCGCGTCGCCGACCAATTCCAATAGCTGCTCCGCCGCCTCGACTCGCGCCTCTTCCGCCGCTTCGTCGTCGCGGACCGTCGCCAACAACGAATCCGCGATCGCGTCCGCCTGCTTCGCCAACTCCTCGCTCCCCCATCGCCGCGCCAAGCGTACGAGCGGTCCCCGCGAGACGCCCGGAAGCCGTGTCAGCAACTCGGCCATCGCCGCATCGGTCGATCGATCGACGGTATGTTCGGCATCCGATGGCCAACCCGCGATCAACCCGTCGACGACCGCCGCGGCCAGCCGAGGTGACGCGTCCGCGGCCGCGACGATCACCCTTTCCGAACCCTCGCCGTCGCCGTCGCGTGCCAAGTGCTCCGCCACCACCCTCGCGATTCGCCCCGCCGCCGGAGTCTCGGGCGACCGATCCAGCAACGCGACCAACGACCCCGGCGCGTGCGTCGCCGCCGCCGACGTCGCGGCGTCGAGGATCCAGCGGTCACCGCGATGCCGCGGATCGGTCACCGCCGTCACCACCGCTTCCGCCACGCCACCGGTTCCCGAGCCCCCTTCCGAATCCGGCATCACAGCGTCCTTTGGCATTTCGGCAACCGCCTTCATCGACGCCAACCTGACCTGCGCGTCACCGAGCCCGATCACGCCCGACTCCAACAACCACGCCAACCCGTCCGCCGTCCGCGGCAACACCTCCACCGCGACCCGCACCACGCCGGGAGACCGATGCGTCAACCCGGCCCGCGACGTCGCCCCGTCCAAACGCCCCAGCAAATCCAGCGTCCGTAACGCATGGATCGCCCCGGTATCCGCCCCGCTTTCGTCGACGTTCTCTTGGCGGACCCAATCGGCCAGCCGGCCGGCGACACCGGTCGCGTCCGACTCGACCAACAAACGCTGTGCGTGACGCCGCCAAAACAGGTTCGGGTCGCGAAGCGCGTCGACCAACTCCGATTCGGTCGCCCCCGCCAACGATCGCGTCCGCGGCGGCGCCCCGCCCCGGTCCCCGTCATAGCGGACCCGATAAATCCGCGCGTGCTTCTTGTCGCGGAGGTCGGTGACGTACGCGTTCCCCGCTCCCGTTTCGAATCCCGCCGGCGTCGGGTTGTGTTGCACGATGTAGTTGTACCAATCGACCACCCACACATGACCGTCCGGTCCGACCTCCGCCATCGTCGGCGCTGACCACTCGTCGTCGCTCGCGATCAGGTTCAACGGGCTCGTCGAACGAAACCCGGAACCGTCCGGTCGCAACACGAACGTCCCCACCAAGTGCCCCGTCGGGCCAGCCACAAACGCCGTCCGGTTCCAGTACTCCGGCGGATAACTCCGCGCCGTGTACAACGCGTGACCCGCGGCCGCCGTGTACCCCCCGTGATGGTCGACTTGCCGGACCCGGTCGGTGATCGGGTCAAACAAATGCGTGTCCGCGATCCCTTCCAATCGGGTCGAAGTCCAACCCCGAACCCGTTCGTAAAATCGGTTCGCAAGCGGCATGAACTCGCTCGGGTTACGGTTCGCCGTCGAACCGAATAGCAACCCTTCTTCGCTGATCCCCAATCCCCACGTGTTGTTGTCGGTGTTGCGGAGGAATTCGAAATCGGTCACCTCGACTTCCCCGCCGACCTCGTCGACGCGGAACCGATAAAACCCGGTCCGGAACGAACGCCGCTCACCGGCGATCTCCCCTTCGAACCCGGCGTACCCGACGACGCCGTAAAACCACCCGTCAAAACCGTCCTGCAGGTTGCTCGGGCCGGCGTGCGTGTCGTCGGTCTTCCAACCGCTGAACAACACTTTCCGCTCGTCCGCCCGATCGTCGCCGTCGGTGTCGCGAAGGAACAACGTGTGGGGCGGCTGATGGACGATCACCCCGCCGTGCGAAAACGCGATCGACGTCGGAATGCTCAGGTTCTCCGCGAACAGCGTGAACCGGTCGGCCCGACCGTCCCCGGTCGTATCTTCGCAAATTCGGATCCGGTCCCGCCCCTCGCCCTCAGGCCGCATCTCGTTCGGATAGTCGACCGTTTCGGCCACCCACAACCGCCCGCGATGATCCCAGCTCATGCAGATCGGCTTGCCGCCGAGCTCCGGTTCCGACGCGACCAACTCGACGACAAAGTCCTCGGGCACCACGAACCGCCTTCGCGACGCTTCCGGCGACAGCGGCTTCTGCATTCGGCCGACCGGCTCGGTTTGCGTCCCCCACTTCTCCCCGCTGACGTAATTCGGGATCTTCGGTCCGACGTCGACGTACTCCAACGGGGGCAAAACGCTCGGCCGGGGTGCCGTCCGGACGTCCTCCAGCGGGTCAGGCGACTCGGGTTCCCACGCCGGAACCTTCGCCGGGTCGCCCCCACACGCCCAGCGGACACCCCGTTCCACCAAGTTCTGAAAACCCGGGTGCGTGAACGTCCGCGCGTCGTGCCCCCAAGCGGTGTAAAACACCCGCCCCGCCCCCTCGGTACGGACCCACGTCCAAGGCTCGCGTCCATCCCCCTCGGCACGCACCTCCAACACCGTCCGGCCGTCCGGGTTGTGCTTGGTGTGCGTGTAGGTCTCGTCCCAACTCTCAAAACTGCGGTATCCCTGCATCAACGGGTGCGACCGTCCCGCCTCGGTCGGCTCGACCGAAAACACGCCGGTATCGTGCCGTAAGAATTGCCCGCCGATCAACGCGACGACCCGCGGATCGTTCCGGAAACAGAACGACGCGCAGTGCAGCGGGACGAACCCGCCCCCACCCCGTACATACTCCAGCAACGCGTCCGCCTGGGACGCTTCGATCGTGTCGATGTTCGCGTACACGATCAGCCCGTCGAATTCGCCGAGCCGCTCCACCGTCAACGCGTCCGCCACGTCATCGGTGTACTCCACCGCGATCCCACGCTCGGCGAGCGCCGGGATCAACTCCGCCGCCCGCTCCGCCGGGACGTGCGGCCCGTTATCCCCCAGAAACAAAACGCGGAGACCGTCCGACGTGTCCGAAGACTCCTCGCCAACCGCCACCGATGGAGTGGCAAGCCCCGAAAATCCGCACGCGATCCCGAGGAGCCAACCGAGTACGACAACGAAGTGCAAGCGTCGAAAGCGAGTCATCATGGGAATACCGCAACCAGAACTGGAAAACTCGAGAGGAAAAGAATCGAGAGAAGAGGAGAATACAAATCGATCGGAAGGTTCGAATCTCAACCGCGGCTAGGGATCCGAACCTTCGAGCATCCCCTGGAGCATCGGCATCACGAGCCGTCGGTAGATTTCGCCGGCCATCGGTGAGCCCTTGATTCGTCGAAAGGTGCGATACGAAGGTTCCCCCTCTTCGGCCGGCATCGGAACGGTCATTCTTCGCCCACCGGCGTGGATGAGCGTCGCTTCATATCGAAAGCCGGAGGCCGCCGAACCGCTCACGCGGAACCTTCGTTCGATCTGATGCCGCCCGTTTTTGCGAAGCGACCCGTTTTCCCGAAGCCGACTCTGCTTCCCCGTCGGCGCGGTGCTTGCCCCGACTCGGTCCCGCCGGCTTCCCATCCGGTCCGTCGGTCGCAACCGGCCGTCGGGACGTCCACGACGGCGCGACGCACACCAAGCCAGCCAGCAGCACCGCGTGAACGGCGACCGAAACGGCGACCGCCGTTCGCCATCGCCGACCCCGTCGATGCCCCTCCGGCTTCCCCCGCAGTTGCCCCCCCGTCTGTTCCGTCGCACGAGCCGCCACCCGGTGGCAGTCGGGCGACTCGTCGTCCGCGGCCGGGAGTGTCATCCCGCCCCCCGAACCATCTCGTCGAAGCTCAATTCGAGCTGCCGGTTTCGGTCGTCCCCCCCGAGCTCGCGGTACAGCAAACTCGGTTGAATGTCGCAGCTGTTCTGATATTTCCCGCACGCGTACTCGTCGCACTCGCCCAAAAGTTGCAGGAAAAAAATTTGGCAGATCTGAATGCCACGGTACAGCTTCACCGGCTGGACACAATGCATTTCCAGTGTCCAAGTCCCACAGTAACCGGAGTGGCCGAGGCTCCCCCCGGGGTTGATGAACAGCCCCAGCCGGCCGAGCGAGCTGCGGCCTTGGATCATCGGGACCAACCCGTGCGACTCGGTATGCTCGACCGTCCGTCCGAGGTACAGCTGATTCGGCTGCAGCGTGATCCCCTCCTCGGGAATCTCGATCCGCCGATAACGGTTCGGAGTCGCCGCGTCGAGCACGACCTCTTCGTACACCAAAAGCTCGTGATAGAGCGAAAGGTTGTAGCTGTTGGGGTTCAAACACTCCGGCCGGAACGGGTCGATCAGCAACTCGTGGTTCTGACGACGCCGAATTTCTTCGCCTGAGAGGATCATCGTTTCGGTCGGTCCCTGGCGAATTCGTGACTGGCGGCGCGCCGTCGATCGGCTTCATGATTCTGTGCCAACTCGTGACCGGTTGTCAATCATTTCGCGACCCGCCACCGAACCGGTATAGTGGGGTTAGCGATGCCGACTCCGGCGACGAATCCGCTCTGGACGCGAGACCGAGGGACGATGCACGACCTGTCCTCAGTGACCGAGTTACCCGACGACTTTGACGGTCGCGTTCGGCTGTTCCCGTTGCCCGGATTGGTCCTGTTCCCGCACGCGATGCAGCCGCTCCACATTTTCGAACCCCGCTACTGCGAAATGCTGCTCGAATCGCTCGCGGGGGACCAGCTGATCGCGATGGCGACCCTCCGCGACGTTGCGACTGGGCATCCGCCCGGCCAACCCGCGGAACCGCCCGGCCAACCGTCCCCCGGCCAACCCGCGGAACCGCCCGGCGAATCGTCGCCCGGCCAACCGTCGCCCGGCCAACCGTCGCCCGGCCAACCGTCGTTCGGCGAATCGTCGTTCGACGAACCGTCGCTTGCCCAACCGCCGATCGACCAGACGGTCTGCATCGGCAAGGTGATCTCGCACGCCCAGGTCGAGGGCGATCGCCACAATATCCTTCTCGTCGGGACCCAA
The DNA here is from genome assembly GCA_041685355.1 of Pirellulaceae bacterium. Classification (GTDB taxonomy): domain Bacteria; phylum Planctomycetota; class Planctomycetia; order Pirellulales; family Pirellulaceae; genus JAWLFY01. Next base: position 19,002 of record JAWLFY010000055.1, read on the forward strand.
CGGGCCCGGATCCGCTGCGAAATCGACGCGGGACGACCGTTCCGGATCGGCAAGGTTGACGTGCTCCCAGACATCTATCCGCCGTCCGGCTCGGAATCGAGACGAACCCTCAAGCAAGAACTGCTCGGGGCGTTCGGCGAAATCGTCCCCGCGACCGCGGCGGCACGAAAAAATCTCCACGAGCTGATGGCGGGCGAAATGGGGCTCGGGCCGATCACCGATATCATCGCCTACACCCTCCCGTTCGACGTCACCCATAAACTCGAACTGCTCGCCGAAGCGGACGTCGACGACCGAGCCCGAAAACTGATCGAACTGCTCCGCGGTGGCGGGATCGACCTGCATTCGGTTTCGATCGAGGAACAAACGCTCGACACCAGTGGCCACCACGGCGATGACGACCCCAAGTTCCCCCCGCCGTTTAGTCTCAACTGAACGACTCGCGACGCGGCCGCCATCGGTAGACGATCTGGTACAGTCCATTCAGTTGGCACCGTCCAACGCGATTCCGAGGTCCGTCCCTTCCCCAGCCCGCGACGACGTCGCGATTCCATATCTCCATAGGATTCATCATCTTGCACGCCACGCCTGCATCCTCCAACGGGTCCGCGACCGTCTCCGAGCGAGGCCGCGAGGAAATCGAGCCGTTTTTTACCGACCCCAACGAGCCCAAACCCGATGGCGTCGATCTGACTCGCATCGAGTCCGCCGTCCGTGTAATCCTTGACGCCGTCGGCGAAGACCCCGACCGCGAAGGCTTGCTCGAAACCCCGGCCCGGGTCGCGCGGATGTACGCCGAGATGTTCGCCGGGCTGCACAGCGACCCCGGTCGACATTTGGCGAAAGTGTTTACCGAGGACTACGACGAAATCGTTTTGGTGCGGGACATCAGCTTCTGCAGCATGTGCGAACACCACCTGCTCCCGTTCACCGGAAAAATGCACATCGCCTATCTCCCCAGCGGCAAGGTGGTCGGACTGAGCAAGCTGGCCCGCGTCGTCGAAGAGCTCGCGCGGCGGCCCCAGGTCCAAGAACGTCTGACCCACACCATCGCGGATCTGATCGTGGATCGGCTCTCCGCCCGCGGCGTCGCCGTGGTGTGCGAATCGACCCACAGCTGCATGACGATCCGAGGCGTCCGCAAACCGGGAAGCCTCTGCCTGACCAGCGCGATGCGGGGCAGTTTCCGCGACGACCCGAAGTCCCGCGCCGAGGTGTTAGGGCTGATCAATCGTTCGGTCTGACCCACCCGACACCGATCGGGTCGGTTCGGATTCTCGGCTTCATGCGATCATTCTCCGCCGCGGGCGGGTTGACCAACGCGGCCCCGGCGAGTGCAAATAGCGGGGATGGACACCGAACGTCAACGAGTGCAAGACGACTTGAGGGGGATCGTCCGTGGTGACGTCCTCTGCGACCCGAAATCGACCCAGCTCTACGCGTCCGACGCCAGCATCTATCAGTTGGTCCCGCTCGGCGTCGTTCGCCCCCGCTCGGCCGCCGATGTCGTCGCGACCGTCCAGTATGCCGCCGAACACGGCCTCTCGCTCCATCCTCGAGGCGCGGGCACCGGCGTCGCCGGGGAGTCCCTCGGTTCCGGAATCGTGTTCGATTTCTCGACTCACATGCGTCGGATCCAGATCTCCGGGCGTGGCGAAACGGTAAACGTCCAAAGCGGGGCGGTCCTCGCCGATCTGAATCACGCGTTGGCAGGTTACGACCGCCGATACGGCCCCGACCCGGCGACCCGCAGCGTCACCACGATGGGCGGCGTGTTGTCTCGAAACGCCTCGGGCAGCCACTACCTGCGGAGCGGATCGGCGCGAGACACGGTCGAATCGGTCCGCGTGGTCACCGCCGACGGGGAATTGCTCTCGTTCGGAAAACATCGCCCACGGCCCGAAGACGAATTCGACACGCCGGGTCGACTCGCCCGTGGCGTCGAAGATATCCGGCAACAGTTCGCCCAAACGCTCGTCGCCGAACACGACGCGATGCCTGCCCGCGGCGGCTACCGATTCGATGACGTCGTGGATGACACCGGTCAGGTCGACTTGGCGAAGTTCTGGGTGGGCTCGCAAGGGACGCTCGCGATCATGGTCGACGCGACCCTCCGCACCGAACCGATCCCGAAACATCGGGGCGTCGTGGTCGCCTTCTTTCGCCGGCTCGACGCCGCCTCCCGGTCCGCCCTCCGCGCCCTGGGCCACGGCGTCGTCGCGTGCGACCTGATCGACCGGCGACTGCTGCAAATCGCCCGCGAAACCGAGCCCCAATTCGCCGCGGTCGTCCCCCGCAACGCCGAGGCGATGCTGCTCGTCGAGATCCAGGGGGACTCGCGGAACGAGCTCATCGACCGCTTGGAGGTCGTCCGCCGTGACCTGACCCGAGGACACGAGGGCGCGACCGAAGCGATCACGACCACCCAGCAAGCCCGACGGGACCAGTTCTGGTCGCTCTGCCGCCGCGTCGTCCCCCGTCAATATCGCGTCCGCGGACAACAAAAGCCGCTCCCGTTTACCGAAGACGTCTGCGTCCCCCCCGACCGCCTTCCGAGCCTGATCACCGCCGTTCAAGATACCCTCCAACGACACCACGCGACCGCGACCCTGTTCGCCCACGCCGGTCACGGCGAGTTGCACGTCCGCCCGTTCCTCGACCTCGCCGACGCGGACGACCGAAAACGCCTCCGCCAACTCTCCGACGCGATCGCCGAAGCCGTGTGGCGGCACGGCGGACAGGTCGGCGTCGAACACCCGGCCGGGCTCAGCCGATCCCACCTGATGCCGCGACAATACGGCCCGCTGTGGCCCGCGATCGGACAAGTCAAACGGCTGTTCGATCCCCGTCACCGACTCAACCCCGGAAAATACTTCGGGGCCGTGCTGCAAAAGCCCGACGAAAACCTGCGGCCGGCCGACCAAACGATCGAAATCTGTTTCGAAAATCGGACGCTGATCCGGGCCGATCCCGCGGTGGTCCGAGCGGCACGCGATGGCGGTCACGCGGTCCCGCAACTCGAAGTCCTCCAACAGTGGCCGGGGAACGCCACGATCAGCCAGGTCACCCGGGCATGCAACGGCTGCGGTCGCTGCCGCGCCAGCGCCGTCGGCGAACGCCAATGCCCCGTGTTTCGCGCCACCCGCCGCGAAGAGGCCTCGCCCCGAGCCAAGGCGAACCTCCTCCGCGGTGTCCTCAGCGGACGGATCCCGGTCGAAACGCTCGCCGAAGAAGGATCGAAAGAGATCGCCGACCTCTGCTTCAATTGCCACCAGTGCCGGGTCGAATGCCCCGCCTCGGTCAACATCCCCAAGATCGTCGGCGAACTCAAGGCGCAGTACGTCGCGACCAACGGTCTCCCCGTCTCCGACCAACTGCTCGGACGCATCGAAACGATCGCCGCGCTCGGATCCCGCGTCCCCTGGCTCGCCAACCCGTTGATCCAAGGCGGCGTCTCGCGGTGGGTCTTCGAACGGCTGTTCGGTCTCTCCGCCGCCAGAGAACTCCCGCGAATCGCCCGCGAAACGTTCCTCCGCTATGCCGCGAAACGGCGGTGGACCAAGGCGTCCCCCCACGGTGGCCTGAAGGTCGCCTATTTCGTGGACCATTACGCGAATTATCACGACCCCGACATCGGCCGCGCCCTCGCCGAAATCCTGCAACATAACCAGATCGGCTTGTTCGTCCCGCCCGGACAAGTCGCCAGCGGGATGCCCCGGATCTCCGCCGGCGACCTCAAAGGGGCTCACAAGATCGCGCGGCGAAACGTCCGCCTGCTGGCCGACGTCGTCCGCCAAGGCTACACCATCCTCGCCACCGAGCCCGCCGCCGCACTCTGTCTCCAATACGAATACCCGAACCTGCTCGACGACGAAGACGCTCACCTCGTCGCCGAGCACTCCCACGAAGCCTGCTCCTACCTGTGGCAGCTTCACCGCGAAGGGCGACTCGCGGTCGACTTCCAACCCGTCGACCACCGAATCGCCTACCACCAACCGTGCCACCTCCGCGTCCTCGACCCCGACCAAACCGGCGTCCAGCTGATGAGACTCGTCCCCGAACTCCAAATCGAAGGGATCGAAGCCGGATGTACCGGGATGGCAGGAACCTGGGGGTTGCAAAAGAAAAACTACCGAAACAGCCTCCGGATCGGCTGGCCGTTGATCTCCGCGATGCGATCCGCTGGCGGCTCCACCGCGGCAACCGAGTGCAGCGCGTGCAAGATGCAAATCGAACACGGATCGGGACGGGCCACCCTCCACCCGCTCAAACTGTTCGCCTACGCCTACGGCCGTATGCCCAAGGTCGAAAACGAACTGCGGGGGACCGACCGATGAAGCGGCTTGACGTCAACCTCTTCGCCGCAGCCCGCGAACTCGCCGGGGCCGAAACGGTCTCGATCGAGCTGCCAGACGACGCCACCGCCGCAACCGTCCTGCAGTCGCTCGCCCGCCAACACCCGAAGCTCCATGAACTGCTCCCCGCCTGCCGGCTGGCGGTCGACCTCCGATTCGTCCCGCCCGACGAGCCGGTCGCCGACGCCCAACAAGTCGCCCTCATCCCGCCGGTCAGCGGCGGCTAGTCCGCCGTCACACGCTCTCAACGCGCCGCGGGTGAGCGGATCGACCCGGATCCGAAAAAGGGTCCGACCCTTGGCGGCTTTCAAATGGATATCGAAATAAACGGTTTTTCCACGACCTTCAATGAATACCGGCTCGCTCCAAGAGAGGGTCGGCCACCCTTTTCGGATAGGCTCTTACATCAAGCGTCGGGCGGGACACGTCATGGCTTACGTTTCGCTTTCCATCTCCCCGGCCGGCTGGACACATTCCTCGACGTCGTTTTGCGGCTTGTTGACGGTGGTGCTGACCCGGTACGTCTCGAGGTCGTCGTGTGAATAGGGCCGCAGTAGCGGCTCGACTCGCTTCCCATCGACGTCGGGGTCGAGCCAAGCGTCGTAGTCTTGCGGAGAGAGGATAACCGGCATCCGGTCGTGGATCGCTTTCTGCCGTGCGTTCGCCTCGGTGACCAGGATCGTACACGACTCGATCTCTTCGCCGTCTCCTTCCCAACGCTCCCACAACCCGGCGAAGGCGAACGGCCGGTCGTCGTTCAAGTGAAAGAAATACGGCTGCTTCTTGCCGTCTCGCTTCTTCCATTCGAAGTAGCCGTCCGCGATCACCAAACAACGCCGCTTCTTGAACGCCGCCCGGAACGAGGGCTTCGTCGCGACCGTCTCCGCGCGAGCGTTGATGGTGCGGTATCCGATCTTCGGGTCGTCCGCCCAGAACGGGATCAGACCCCAGTGGAGCATGGCGAATTCCCGCTGCCGCCACCGGTCCTGCCGCACCGCGGCGATCGGTTGGGACGGCGCGATGTTGTAGCGGGGGCGGAGTTCCGGGACGTCCTCCAAATCGAACAAGGTCGCGATCGCCTTCGCCGGCGTTCGCAGTGTGAACCGTCCGCACATCGCTCAGCCCTTCGTCTCGGTACCGTTGACGCGTCTCGCACCCGACCGTCCCCCGCGTCGCTCGCGTGAACATCGCCACCTTCGGATCGCGGCCGGACCGGTCAAGGTCGTCAGCAACACCAAAACCCACAACCGACCCGCCAGCAGATTGTAATCCGCCAGCAGCGTTTCCCAGGGGACGCCGGCGACGAAGTGAAAGAACAGAAACTCGAAGGCAACCGTCATCGCCGTCCATCCCGCGCCGATCAGCCAACAGTCTCGTTGCGCCACGTTCCCGGCGACTTTCGAGACCAACCCCCAGATGATTCCCAGCATCACCGCAATGAATCCGAGCGTGCCGATCACGTGAGCCGTCTGCTCCCCGGCAACCGGGGCGAGAACCGCCTCGCGGATCAACCCCATCACGATCGCCGTCACGAGAAAAACCGGCCACACCGCCAACGCCAGAGCGTACACCTTGCCACGACGTGTCATCTTCAAAACCTCGATCGTGCTCGTACTCAGGCGTTTCCCCGGTACTCGTACTCGCACTCGTACTCGCTGCTGCGCGACGGCGGAGATTCCCGAACCGTGGTCGAGTACGAGTACCGTTTCGTTGAACGAGTGCCATTTTGCCAAGTGCAGGGACGGATGCATCGACTGTTCGTCGCTGCGGAAAGTCGATGTTATTTCGGGAGATCACCCATCGAGTGATACCATCCTCGGCTGCGACTTGCCCGCCGACCGACGGCAAACGATGATCAGCTTCCCCGTCTCGCCCACCTTATCCCCGCACGGTCCGTTTCGCGGCGCCGGTGAGACGTCCCCCCACTTCCCGAGTCGCCCCGTGAAATCATCGATCGTTTGTTCTATCGCCTGTTTCTGTTTCTGTCTCGGCGCGCCGCTTTCCCCCGCGGACGAAGCGACGCCGGAGAACGCTTCGGTTCGTGTGGTGCAACCGGGGGTGCCACAGGGGAAGGTTTCGCGGGGCGTGTTTGCCGACAGCGAGACCTTTCCGGGGACGCGCCGGGAGTACCGGGTTTACGTCCCGGATCAGTACGACAGCGACGAACCGGCGAACCTGATGGTCTTCATGGACGGCCGCAAGTACGCCGACACCGACGGCCCGTTTCGCGTGCCGACCGTGTTCGACAACCTGATTCACCGCGGCGAGATGCCGGTGACGATCGCCCTGTTCGTCGACCCGGGGACGATCCCCGCGACCAAGCCGAGAGCGAAGGATCGTAGCAACCGTTCGTTCGAGTACGACTCGTTGGGGGACCGATACGCGACGTTCCTGATCGACGAATTCATCCCGGTTGCTCTGGACGGGCTCCGCGTCACCGACGATCCGGCCGGTCGCGCGGTGTGCGGGATTTCTTCGGGCGGGATCTGTGCGTTTACGGTCGCATGGGAGCGTCCCGATCGGTTCGGCAAGGTGCTGAGCCACATCGGCAGCTTCACCAACATCCGTGGCGGCTGGGCGTATCCGGGGCTGATCCGAAAGACACTCGGTGACGCAAAGCCGATCAAGGTTTACCTGCAGGAGGGGAACGACGACCTGGATAACCTGCACGGGAGTTGGCCGCTGGGGAACCAGGACATGGCCGCGGCACTGCAGTTCGCCGGCTATACGTACCGGCTGGTGATGACCGAAGGGGGACACAGCGGCAAGTACGGCGGAGAAGTCTTTCCCGACGCGTTGCGTTGGCTTTGGTCCGATGACGCCGAGTCGGACGACCGGGGCGCCGAGCAGACGTCACCGCCGTGGCAACCGCACCCCGACGCGATCCCACGCGACGACGTCCCCCGCGGTACGGTCGTGGAGATGGCACCGTGGGAATCCGAGGTGCTCGAGAACACGATTCGTGACTGGTCGATCTACGTCCCGGCCCAATACGATCCCGAATCTCCGGCCGCGTTGATGGTGTTCCAAGACGGGACCGGGATGGCAAATCGCAGCGGAAAATGGCGGGTCCCCGTCGTCTTCGACAACCTGATCGCGCGGGGCGAAATGCCGGTCACGATCGCGGTCTTTCTCGACCCGGGGCACGACCAAACCAAACGGCGACGTCCGGGGGGCAAACCGTCCGATCGTGGACTGGAATACGATAGCCTCGGCGATCGCTACGTCCGCTTCTTGTCAGAAGAGATCTTGCCCGAGGTCGAGCGGCGGTACCGGATCTCCGACGATCCGGAAATGCGGGCGATCGGCGGGTCGAGCTCCGGCGCGATCGCCGCCTTCACCGCCGCCTGGGAACGCCCCGACGCGTTCCGCAAGGTGTATTCCAACGTCGGCAGCTTTACGCACCTGCGGGGCGGGAACGCCTATCCGGGGTTGGTCCGCAAGACCGAACCGAAGCCGATTCGGGTTTACATGGCCGACACCAGCGGTGACGTCGACAACGCCTTTGGGAGTTGGCCGTGGTCGAACCGACGGATGGCGGCGGCACTCGACTACATGGGGTACGACGTGCGGTTCGATTGGGCGGAAGGATACGGGCACAACCCAGAATTCGGAGGCGCTCGGTTCCCCGAAGCGATGAAGTGGTTGTGGCGGGAGGAGCGGCATCAGCCGACGATCGACACGTCGGACGATCTGCGAGGCGACCTGACGTTGCTGCGGCTGTTGATCCCCGGCGAGGGCTGGGAGGTCGTCGCCGACGGACTCGGGTTCGCTGACGCGCCTTGCGCCGATGAACAGGGAAACCTGGTCTTCAGCGACATGAAGGCCCCGGCGGTTTACCGCGTCGACCTGGAATCGGGAGCGAAAACGAAGATCGCGGATGTCGCGGTGAGCGGGTTGATGTTCGGACCGGACGGCCGGCTCTACGGTTGCCAAGGTGCCAAGCGGCGGGTGATCGCGATCGATCCGGAGTCCGGGCGTGTCGACGAGGTAGCGACCGGGGTGACCCCGAACGATCTCGCGATCACGGCCGACGGATCACTGTTCATCACCGAGACCCGAGACCACCAGGTAACGCGGATCGAACCGCGAAACGGCATGACCACGGTCGTCGACACCGGGATTACCCGTCCCAACGGGATCGCCATCAGTGGCGACGGGGAGACGTTGGCGGTATCCGATTCCGGGGGTGAGCACGGATGGACGTTCCGCATCAACCCCGGCGGCGAGCTCGACGCGAAGATGCCGACGATGACGATGCGGTTGCCGATCGACCGCGACGGCGAGTCCCGGTTCAACGAACCGCCACCCTACCTGTCCGCGTCACGAGGCGACGGGATGGCAGTCGACCGCGTGGGGCGATACTACGTGACCAGTGCCGTCGGGGTCCAGGTATTCGATCCGACCGGGCGGATGTGCGGCGTTTTACCGACACCCGACCCGACCAACCCGCTCACCAGCTGCACGATCGCCGGGCCGAACGGCGACCAACTCGTGATCACCAACGGTCCGACCGTTTACCGCCGCAAGCTCACGATCGATTGATCGACCCGCAGACGTGGTCGACGGGTTCGCCGGTCAAAAAAGCGGACGCCTCCTGGGCGTCCGTCCTGGATCCGCCCGTCGGCCGGTCTCGACCGAGCTCGTCCCCCTCGACTTCCGGCCGGTCTCATCGCCGGTTTCGGCCGGGGGACAACGATCGAAACGCCCCGGAAAATCCCGGACCGGGGGCGGTACCCTGTTCAATCCGTTCCCCCGTCCACCCGCATTCCAAAACGGACCGCGTCAACCGCCCAGGACGCTTGGTCCGGGAAGAGGGTCAGCTCCCGGTTCGGGAACCGAACTTCATTGGCAGCCGATGCATCGTCCCGCGACCGTAGCGGACGAATCGCATGCCCGCGCACTTTCTGAACGATCGCCCGTTGGGTAAATTGCTCCCGCGGGCGATTAGCTCAGTTGGTTAGAGCGCCGCCCTTACAAGGCGGATGTCGGGGGTTCGAGTCCCTCATCGCCCATCCGGGGGGTCCATCAGGGGCCACCCCCGAGCCATCGCCAGCCGTCATAACCCCCGCCCCGTCCGCCACTTGCGGCACGGATTGACGGTTCCCGCCCGGTTCTTGATCGGCACCGATGGCCCCCATTTCGACCCCCGGTTTTGCATCAATGTCCCCCATGACGACCCCCGCTCCGACCGTCATTTCGGACGCCGCACGCTCGGCAATTTCCGGCCTCGCCTGGGCATAGAAACGGGCCGCCACCGCCGGGGAATGACCCATCCATCGGCACACGTCCGCCACAGGGTAAACGGCCAGCAGTTCCGTTTCCCGGCTCGACCGCAGATTGACGAACAGCTTTTGCCACGGCTCCAGGCCAGCCCGGACGATCATCCGCCGTAGTTGGGTCCGCAGGTTCACCGAGGGATCAGCCACCCGGGGGAACACCGGATCGGATAGGGGCACATCCACCCCAGGCCCGGCCACCTCGGCCCATTGTTCCAGGTATGGCACCACCTCGGGGAACAGGGGCACCGATCGCATCACATGATC
>JAWLFY010000209.1:0-7240 GCA_041685355.1 Pirellulaceae bacterium
CTTGTCCGCGTTCGCTCGCATCCTCACTTCGGACATCGCAGCAATGCCTCCAAAACCTACGTTCTGGGAAGTTGCCACTAAAATCGCGGAACAACCAGCGGAAAAGGGGAAGGGGGTAATATTGCCGTCTGCGACAGCATCTCCCAGTCGTCGCCTTTCATCGAGAGCCAATCGTTCATCACGGCCGCACGGCCGAAGCAGAATATCTTTTGGCGTCCACCGTCAACGGATGGTGGGTGGCACTGTTTTTCCCTTGAGCCGAATCGGGATGGTCATCAGCTTGGCCGAGTGGGTCATCCTGTACCGCCACGCGAAGAGTACAATGGCCGGGACTGTCCCCGGGGAAACTGTTCTCAGATCGACCATCGATTTCGCGACGAAGGCATGCCCACGACCATGAACCGATTTTTGATTCGCCCACATACTTCGATTCTTGTGGCCGTCCTGTTACTGTCGGGAGCGTCCGTTTTCTCGGGGATCTCGGGGGAGCTTTCCGCCGCTGACTTGTGGCCACAGTTCCGCGGGCCACGCGGGGACGGGATCGTCGAAGGAGAATCGCCGCCGATCGAATTTGGCGAGTCCGAGAACGTGACTTGGAAGACGGACCTTCCGGGCCGCGGCTGGTCTTCGCCGGTCATCGCCGACGGCGTGGTGTGGGTGACGACGGCGGTCGAGCGGGTCCCTGACGACCGAGAGCGGATTGAGCTGCTTCGAAAAACCGACAACGAAGAGAAGAAGTTCGGGAACCTGGCGATCGCCAAATCGATCGGGCTGAAACTGCTCGCGGTCAATCTCGAAACCGGCAGTTTGCTGCAGACGCTTGATTTGGCGGAGGTCGAGCAGCCCGACGCGATTCACTCGCTGAACAGTTACGCGTCGCCGACTCCGGTGATCGACGGCGACCAGATTTACTGCCACTTCGGCACCTTCGGGACGTTCTGTGTCGACCGCGAAAGCCGCCAAGTCGTGTGGCAACGCGTGTTACCGCTGCAACACGGGGTGGGGCCTGGGAGTTCGCCGTTTATCGACGGGGACCGTTTGGTGCTGATCCAAGACGGGATGGATCGCCAATACGTCACGGCGCTCGACAAGGCGACCGGCAAGACGCTGTGGGAGACCGATCGGCCGGAGATGGACGCCCCCAGCGGCGACATGAAAAAGTCGTACTGCACCCCGATCGTGGTGACCGACGCCGCGGGGCGACGTCAATTGATCTGCATGGGGTCACAGTGGTTGGTGTCGTATGCACCGGAAACCGGATCGGAGATTTGGCGGCTGTACCACGGCAAAGGGTTTTCGGTCGTGCCCCGTCCGGTCTACGCCGACGGAGTCGTTTACTTTGCGACCGGGTTCGGCAAGCCGCAATTGTGGGCTGCCCGGGTCGACGGGACCGGCGATGTCACCAACACGCACGTCGAATGGACCGTCAGCCGCGGGATCCCGGCGAAACCTTCGCCGCTGCTACACGACGGCTTGATCTATGTCGTGGACGACAACGGCGTCGCCACCTGTTTCGACGCCGCCGACGGATCCCAAGTTTGGAAACAACGGCTCGGAGGCAACTTTTCGTCGTCGCCATTGTTGGTCGGGGGACACCTGTACTTCGGAAATCACGACGGGTCGGTGTTCGTGATCCGCCCCGGACGCGAGTTCGTCCAGGTGGTAGAGAACCGTTTGGACGGCCAAATCATGGCATCCCCCGCGGCGGTCAACGACGCGTTGATTGTACGGACGGCGGAAGCGGTTTATCGCATCGAGTCTCGGAACTGAGCCTATCCGAAAAGAGGTCCGACCCTCTTTTGGAACGAGCTGATGGTCAGCAAAAGACGTGGAAAAACCGTTTATCTCGACGTCAGCTGGAAATCCACAAAGGGTCGACCCCCTTTTCGGATAGGCTTTGAGACGCGTCACGCAATCGCATCCTTCCACGCCTGGGCGAGTTCGGGGAGCCCCATCAGTTCGATCACGGCGACCCGATCGACTTCGCGTCCGAACAAGACGTCGTTGGCGCGAGACACCGGCCACGCGGGGTGGGGTTGCGCCGTTCGTTGGAGCGTCTGTCCCGGGGTGATCGTCCCTTCGGTGAGCACACGGAGGTACCAACCGGTCCGGCCCGTTTGGGCGACCGCCTTGGTGAGCGTCTTCACGCCCCAGCGGCGGGCGATCTTCCAGCACGGTTGTCGCGGCTGACTGACTTCGACCTCGCAATCGCCGATCCGAAAGCGGTCGCCGAGACAAACCGTCGATTCGTCTGTCCCGGCGAGGGTCAGGTTTTCGCCCAGCCCGCCCGGGCCCATCTCCAACTGCGGGTACTCGGTGTGCCACGCCCGATAGTGGCTGAGTGCATAGCAGAGGATCGCCTTGTCGGGACCGCCATGATTCCGAGTGTCCGCGACCGCGTCCCCCGCGAGCCCGAGCCGGGTAGCGGCGACGGGGCCGTCGATCGGCTCCTTGTAGAAGCCCGTGGTCCAGGCCCGCCGCGACAGGTCGCGGTCGTTCGGGTCCCCCTCGGATCGGACGCGTCCGACTTGAAGGCTCGCGATCGTGATCGTCGGCTGGGAGGGATTGGTCGGTTGGCAGGGATTAGTCGGCGGGGTCATGATCGTCGGTCGGTCGGCGTCCTGGAGCCGACGCGGGGTCGGCTCGGGGTCGGCTCGGCGAATGCAACTTCTAAACAGCCAAGACGTTACGCGTGTGGGGACGCGAGACGTCATGGTCTCCCCGGAAAGGCCCGTCCCGTTGTGGCCGCGGGGGCGATTCGGTAAGCTTTTCGGGCGTTTGGGCCGCTGCGGTCGGCGTTTCCAAGACGATTCCCGGCGGCCCGAACGGGACGTCCATCGGTGCGATCGCGAGCGGTGCGGCGGCCGAGGCGGATCACGGGCGGATTCACGCGTTAGGATACCACGTTGGCAGACGACGACGAGCAAAACGGGCCGGACGAACCCGGTTCTGGTAGTGAATCGGAATCGGGCGGCGACGCCCCCTACACCGGCGGGCCTGGGTACACCGGCGGCGGTTTCGGCGCCCTCCGAATGGTCGACCTGCCGATCGAGGACGAGCTCCGCGAGAGCTACCTGACGTACGCGATGAGCGTGATCGTCAGCCGGGCGCTTCCCGACGTCCGCGACGGGTTGAAGCCGAGCCAGCGGCGAATCTTGGTCGCGATGAACGACTTGAACCTCGGGCCGGGGAGCAAGCGGGTCAAGTGTGCCAAGATTTCGGGCGACACGTCGGGGAACTATCACCCGCACGGGGAGTCGGTGATCTATCCGACGCTCGTGCGGATGGCGCAGGAATGGAACATGCGCCGGTTGTTGATCGACAAGCAGGGGAACTTCGGGTCGATCGCCGGACTGCCTCCCGCGGCGATGCGGTACACCGAGGCCCGACTCAGCGCGGTTGCCGCGGCGATGCTCGACGACCTGAAGCTCGATACGGTCGACTACATCCCGACCTACGACGAGGTCCGCCACGAACCGACTGTGTTGCCGAGCAAGTTCCCGAACTTGCTGATCAACGGTTCGGGAGGGATCGCGGTCGGGATGGCGACGAGCATCCCGCCCCACAACCCGACCGAGGTCTGTGACGCGTTGATCAAACTGGTCGAAGACCCGTCCACGACGGTCGACGAGTTATGCGAAATCGTCACCGGACCCGACTTCCCCACCGGCGCGATCATTTGCGGCCGCGCGGGGATCCGTCGCGGATACAAGACCGGTCGCAGCACCGTGGTCGTTCGCGCCCGGTGCCGGATCGAGGAGATGAAGGCGAATCGGTCTCGGATCGTCGTCTCCGAGATCCCTTATCAACAATCTCGCGACAAGATCGTCGAGAAGATCGCGGCGCTGGTCAACGGCGACCGGATCAAAGGGATCTCCGGGATCCGCGACGAAAGCGATCTGAAGGAACCGGTGCGGCTGGTCATCGAGCTCAAGCGGGACGCCGACCCCGACGTCGTGCTCAACCAGCTCTACCAGTTCTCGCCGCTGCAAGATTCGTTCTCGCTGATCTTCTTGGCGCTGGTCGACGGGAAGCCGCGAGAACTGAACCTGAAGGAAATCCTGACGGAGTTCATCCGTCACCGCGTGACCGTCATCCGACGCCGCACGCAGTTCCTGCTGAACAAGGCCCGCCAGCGGAAACACACCGTCGAAGGGCTGTTGCTGGCACTCGCCGATATCGACGAGATCATCCAAACGATCCGCACCAGCGGGACCCAGCCGGAAGCGAAACAGCGGCTCATGGGCATCGAGTGCCCGTCGGCGATGATGGAACGGGCGCTCGGGGAGGACGGCTTTCGACAATTCGTCGAGGAACGGGGCGAGGCATCGAGTTACACGCTGACCAGCGTCCAGGCCGACGAGATCCTCCGCATGCGGCTCGGCCAGTTGGTCAACCTGGAACAGGAAAAGCTTGCCGGCGAACATGCCGAACTGCTCGCGGAGATCCGCGGATACCAAGAGATCTTGGGCGACCCGCAAAAGATCTTCGACATCATCAAGAACGACTTGGAGGAGATCAAGCGACGGTTCGGTGACGCACGCCGGACCGAGATCAGCTTCGAAGAACTCGGCAACATCGACCTCGAGGACCTGATCACCGAGGAGACGATGGTGGTCTCGCTGAGCCATCGCGGATACATCAAGCGAACCCCTTCCAGCGCGTACCACATCCAGCGTCGCGGCGGGAAAGGGCTGAAGGGGGCCAAGACGGATGAGGAGGACCCGATCCGTCACCTGTTCGTCGCCAGCACGCACGCGTATCTGCTGTTCTTGACGACGACCGGCAAGGTCCGCTGGCAGAAGGTCTACGACCTGCCACAGCTCGCCCGCGACAGCCGCGGCCGCGCGATCGTGAACCTGTTGAACTTGGAAGAGGACGAACGGATCGCCGAGTGTTTGGCGATCCGTGACTTCAACCAACCGGGTGACTTCGTCGTCATGGCGACGCGGAGCGGGTTGGTCAAGAAGACGCCGCTGGAACAGTACAGCCGACCGAAGCGGGGCGGGATCATCGCGATCAAACTCCGTGAAGACGACGAACTGGTCGACGCCGCGTGCGTCGGCCCCGGCGACGAGGTGATCCTCGTCACCGCGTCGGGGATGGCGATCCGGTTTAGCGAATCCGACGCCCGGCCGATGGGACGCAACACGTCAGGCGTGAAGGGGATTTCGCTCAGCCCCGGCGACCGCGTCGTCGGGATGGTCATCGCCGACCCCGAAGCGACCCTGCTGACGGTATGTGAAAACGGGTACGGCAAGCGAACCCGGTTCGGCCCCAACCTGAACCACGTCGACGTCGCAAACGGCAACGGCGAAGCGAACAACAACGGCGAGCCGAACGGTGACGACGAACCGGCTGGCGTCGGGGAAGCGAACGGTAATGGTGAAGTCGAGGAAGAGGAATCGACCTCGTCGTCGGCCCGCTACCGGACCCAGCGTCGCGGCGGAAAAGGGCTCCGCGACATCCGCACCAGCGACCGCAACGGGAAGGTCGTCGCGATCGCCCGCGTGAACGACGACGACGAGATCTTCATGATGACCGCGAAGGGGAAGATCCAGCGGATCAAGGCGTCGGACATCAGCGTCATCGGCCGCAACACGCAAGGCGTGCGGATCATGAACGTCGACGAAGACGATCAGCTGATCGCCGTCGTCCGCGTCCCGGCCGAAGAGGCGAGCGACGACGACGAAGAGCTGGCCCTGCCCCCCGCCGACCTGTCCGTCGCCGGCGACGAATCGACCGACAGCGACGAGACCGAATCGGATTCTGCCCAACCCGAAGAGTAAACGGCGGAAAGAACCGTTCGACCTCGATCATTGACCTGCGGGTTCGGAAGACAGACACCCGGTGGTAGACGGCGTTGATCGAGCGAAGCGAGCCGGTGCCCTCAAACCGCATGGGTACCTTGAAGGCTCCGTCGCCTGAGTGAACCACGAAGGACACGACGAGCACGAAGGGGGCACAGACGGTAGCCGGGATCCGTTGAACCTTGTGGTCGCGGAGAGCGGCTGATTCAGTCTCCGTCCGCAATTCCGGGCTGAGAGGCGATACGCGAAGAGTCAGAAGCAGAGCTGGCCCTAACTGTCGAACAACATGGCAGGTGCGAACCGCTTTCGCCTGCTGACCAGGAAGAGTCCTTTAAGAGATCTGGACGTCGAGGTCCACGAGACATTGGGATTCATCGGGAAAAAGGGCGCGCTGACCGGGGCCGATCGGATGGCCGGACGACACCTCGCCTACCCGCTATTTCAGTTCGGATAGGATCCACACCGCCGCAGCGACGTTGAGAACGACCGTCATCCAGAATAGCACTTGGAACTCGCGTTTTCGCGTCTTGTGTCGGACGAGCGATTGCGCCACGAGGGCGCCTGGCCAGCCGCCGATCAGCCCCAACCCATGGAGCGTAGACTCTGGGATCCGTCTTCGCTCGCTTTTGGCCGCAGCTTTGTCGACGACGTAAGCGACCAACGCCGCCGCGCTCGCGGCCGCGTAACCCCAGAACATCGGGAGGGGGATTTGCCCGGTGTAGGCGAGTACGGCAACGGAGGAGAAGAACGCCGATGCACCGATGATTCGAAGCGAGTCGACCGTCGACAGAGCGGTGAAGCGGGAATTTGCGGCGTGCCGTTCGCATGCGATGGCGACGTCGACGGCATGCGTCCTGCCGTCACGGTCGGCCGAGAGAGCGAAGCTGACGTCGTCGCCTGCCGTCGGTCGTCGACGACGACTTGAGAATGATGAGATGTGGGCAAAGACCCGCGTGCCGCCATCGGAGGAAGCGATGAAGCCGAAGCCACGTTCATCGTTCCAATCTGCGAGCTTTCCTTGGTAACGCATAGAATTGTTCGTGCGGTCGGACGGGCGGGAACACCACAAAGGACACGAGGTTAGCGGAGTTCGCGCCCACCAATAAGTGCCGGGAGGCCAAGGTTCGCGGAGCTGCTCGCCGAGAGAGCACTGCTTGCCTGGCAACGAACCCGAAACGGTCGCCGGCGCAAACGCAGCGCTACCCCCGGAACCTCTTCCGTCATTTCGGGCGCCGAGACCAAAAGCGAAGAAGCAGAGCTGGCCCTAACTGTCGAACGACATGGCGGGTGCCAACCGCTTTCGCCTGCCGACCAGGAAGAATCCTTTGAGAGAGGGCTCTTCCGCGATTTTAGTGGCTTGCGGGCTGGCGTCGGCGAGGTTTTTTCAGGCATCGCTGCGATGTCCGAATGTTGAATGAAGTATGCTGATC
>JAWLFY010000210.1:0-7240 GCA_041685355.1 Pirellulaceae bacterium
GTCGATCACCAACGGGACCGCCTCGCCGCCCGGGACACAGTAGGCATGCGTGCCGGCCGAATCGGCAACCGTTTGACGGTAGACCGTCCGCGTCCCGTCCCCGTCGAGCGTTGCCAGGGTGACGTTTCGGGCGTCCCCCGAAAGATCGGCCGGCGGCGGAACCCGAACCGCTGTCCAACACCCGATGCGATAGTGTCCGGTGATGCCGACCGTCACGCCGGTTTCGTCGGCGAATCCCCGGTTCATCGCGTCCGGAAAGCCAAGCCTCCCGCCCGCGAACCCGATCAGGCACAACAGCCCGATCGCGCCCACAAGACGCCTGGCGAATCGCGTCTCCCTGGCGAACCGCATACCGTTCGCGAAGCTCCGATCGAGGTGGCGGGTACGACGCGGGATTTCGCTCACGGTTTCTCGCTTTGCGGGCACTCGCACACCAGCCTTCGACACCCGGGACAACCGTGGCCGTACTTGTTGGCCAACGCGGCGGCGAGGTCGACATCGGCGACGTTAGCGATCGTGACCAGCCAAGCGATCACGTCGGCGAACTCTTCCGCCAAGTTTTCTCGGTCGTCCCCCCGTAGCGCGGCGGCCAGTTCGCCGACCTCTTCCATCAGCCACATGAACGTCCCGTCGACGCCTCGCTCGACATCCTTCTCGAAGTACATCCGGCGGATGTGGCGTTGAAGATCGCCAAACGACAAATCGACCGCCGCGTTCGCTTGGTCGTCGTGACCGGGTGACGATCCCGAATTTCGAGGCGGTCGTGGTGCCGGGTCAGGTGACATGTTCAAGCGTTGCCTCGTCGAAACCGAGCGGGATCGTGGCGGATTGTAGTCCACACGCGGTCGTTTCGGGATCGGGGTGGATCCGAGAATGACGTCGATTCGGGAGAGGGTGAACGTCCCGGGCCGGGTCCCCGGCCTGACGCGGTTCCATTACAGTATTCGGTTTGCCAACGCACCGGCCTGGTCCCGAAACGGCCGCCCCCCAAACCGAACCGGGACGCCCCCGTGTCCTCCGACCGATCGAACCCTCCCACGCCATCGTCCCCCCCCTCGCCCAACGCCGCCGAATTCCATCGCTACCCGTTTTATTCGCCAAAGTTTTGGCACGGGATGCGGCCCGCGACCTGGGCGAGGTTGCTCCGCCAAGGCGGTTGGCCCGACGCCGGGCGGCTGGCGACCGCGGCAACCGTCAGTCTGGCGACGCCGGTTAACACGCTCGGCGCGTGGACGCAGCAGCTGATCTTTCGACGCCGGCTCGCGGAGGCGGAACTGCACGGGCCACCGGTGTTCATCATCGGGCATTGGCGGAGCGGGACGACGCTGCTCCACGAGTTGATGGTGCTCGACGAGCGGCTCAGCAGCCCGTCGACGTTCCAGTGCTTTGCCCCCCACCACTTTCTCGTCTCGGAATGGTTTTTTCGCCGCTTCGCGACTTGGCTGCTTCCTGACAAGCGGCCGATGGACAACATGCGTGCCGGATGGCATCGCCCCCAAGAAGACGAGTTCGCACTGCTCAATCTCGGACTCCCTTCTCCCTATCGCCGGATCGCGTTTCCGAACCTCGGCCCGGTCGATCTCGATTACCTGACGCTGGACGATATCGGCGACGAAGCCCGTGGGGTTTGGATGGCGAGTCTCCGCCAATTCTTGAACGGGGTAAGCGTCGCAACTGGACGGCCTTTGGTCATCAAGAGCCCGACCCACACCGGCCGCATCGGTCATCTGGCTCGCGAGTTCCCGGAGGCCAAATTTGTGCACATCACCCGGGACCCACGCGACCTATTCCCGTCCACGAAAAGGCTGTGGGAAAGCCTGTGGGAAGTCCAAGCGTTCCACCATCCGTCGCTCGAAGGTCTCGACGAGTACGTGGTCGACTGTTTCCGGCGGATGTATGACGGGTACTTCCGCGGCCGACCCTCGCTCGACGCCTCGCGGCTCGTCGAAATCCGGTACGAGGACTTGGTGGAATCCCCCACGGCGACCCTTCGACACGTTTACGAATCGCTCCGGCTCGCCGATTTCGAGCCGGTGCGCGGCGCCGTGGAGGCTTGGGCCGAGGCGGAACATCGCACGTATCAACCGAATCGCCATCGTCGTGACGAGTCGTCCGAGGCGATCATTCGCGACGCATGGTCCGACTATTTTTCTCATTACGGGTATGAGTGACCGAACATGAACCGATCGATGATCACCGCGATGATGCTGCTCGGGCTGGTTGTTTTATTCCCGAGTTGTCGTCGCCCCACCCCGGAGTCCGAGCCGAACGGGCCTGCCGAATCTGAGCCGGCGCCGGACGCGGCGGGCGAATCGGCAGGCGCGGCGGGCGAATCGGCGACGGCCACCCAACAGCAGCCGGCGGCCTCCAGAGGGCCTGCCGCTGACGAGCCACCCGCGGCCCCGTCCGCGACGGCGGAGACCGAAGTTTCCGCGGAGGCCTTGCTCGCCCAGCGTCTGCCGATCGAAGCGGCACGCGAGGGTTGGATTCGGCTGTTCGACGGACAGACGCTGTTCGGTTGGGAGAACGCGGGGGACGCGAATTGGCACGTCGTCGACGGGACGATCACCGTCGATTCGGGAGACCCCGGGTTGCTGTGCACCTCGGTCGGGTGGAGCGACTACGAGTTGACGCTCGAATTCCGCGCGGATCCGGATACCAACAGCGGCGTGTTTTTGCGGACCCCGCTCCGCCCGTCCGACCCGGCGTCGGATTGTTACGAAGTCAACATCGCCCCCGATGACAACCCGTTTCCGACGGCGAGCGTCGTCGGCCGCGTCAAGGCGGACCCGGACGAGATCCCCGAGCAGACCTTTGGCCAGTGGCGGCGGATGACGATGCGGGTCGAAGCGGAAAAGTTGTCGGTCGAGATCGACGGAGCCCCGGCGTGTGAAGTCACCGACGAAGAGGGGCTCACCGATGGCAGGATCGGGTTACAACGGAACGCCGGACGGGTCGCGTTTCGAGATATCCGGCTCCGCCCCCTGGGGCTCGAGTCGCTGCTCGATGAAGACCTCAGCCGCTGGAAGCGATATCCCGATATGCCGGGCCGGTTCGAAACGGCCGACACCGGCGGGCTGCACGTCATCGGGGGGAAGGGCCAGTTGGAATCACGCGACCGGTTCGGCGATTTCGATCTGCTCGCCGAGTATCGGATGAACGACCCGGAAACGAACTCCGGGATCTTTTTCCGCTCGATTCCCGGCGACGAAATGATGGGTTACGAGTGCCAAGTCAACGACGAAATGGTCGACGGTGACCCGCGGCGACCCGCCGACGGGGGAACCGGGGGGATCTTTCGCCGCCAGGACGCCCGAGTCGTCGCCGGACGGGTCGGCGAAGCCAACGCGATCGTGATCGCCACGCGAGGCCCCCGCATCGCCACTTGGGTGAACGGGATTCAAGTCACCGACGTGACCGACGAACGGGATCCGGACGAAAACCCTCGCCGCGGGCTCCGGATCGATCCGGGGACGATCATCATCCAGGGACATGACCCGAAAACCGACGTCGTCTATCCGAAGCTGATGATCGCCAAGTCGCCGCGGGGCGACCGTTAGCGAACGGGCCGCGTCGCGGTGGCGCCGGAACGTCGAGGGGTCGCCGGAATCGTTCGTCACGCCACCGCGGAATCGTTCGTCACGCCACCGCGGAATCGTTCGTCACGTCACCGCGGAATCATCCACCAGATCACCGCGGCGATCACCAACAACGCGACGATCAGGATGACCAGGTAAGAGCCGGCGACGACGCCAAAGACGGCTCCCGGCTCACGTTCCATCGGCGACTCATCCTTCGCAATCGGCTGCTCGGATTCCGGTTCGGCGTCTTCGGGATCGGTTCGCGATGGGTCGGAGGCCATGAAGGGATTCCTCTCGGTGTTTGGCTTCGTCAACGAAGCGTTGAATATAACAGGCGGTCCGAAACCGAGGCAGCGGTGACCGAATCGCGGTCACCGCTGGCCACCGATTTGCCATCTGGAAGCTGCGGCATTCCGGTTCGGACGCAGCAATTGACGCGCCGCGATGTCGCCCCGTGAACGCGATTTCGCCCCGTGAACGCGATTTCGCCCCGTGAACGCGATTTCGCCGAGCGGGAGCGAAACGGGCGTGAACCGGGACGCGACGGGTTGAGAGTTTGCGATCCTCCGCCGACGCCGTGACGAATCGGCATCGCGTTTGCTCCAAAATCGGCAGAGGTAAGTGATGAGCGGAAAAAAGCCCACGCCCAACAAAGCCCTCTCGGACAAGGATTCCCGAAATGGCCGATACGACCGTGAAAAAAGTGAACCGCGCGCATGGCCAGACCGGCACGATGGGCCAATACTATCTCGTTTCGGGGTCTTCGCTCTCGATGCGGATGTGGGAATGCGCGCCGGGACCGTTTGACCCTCAGCCGGTACGTCGGGACTACGAGACCGTCGGTTACGTCATCCAAGGTGTGGCCGAGTTGGAGATCGAGGGACAAACGGTGTTGCTCGAGGCCGGGGACAGTTGGCTGGTCCCACGAGATGCCGTCCATCGCTACCGGGTCATCGAACCGTTGCTGGCGGTCGAGGCGACGTCGCCACCGGCGGAGCTTCAGGGCCGCGACGAAAAATGACGGGCCCGTCATCCGGGAGGACTTCCTCGATGCTGGAGGGCTTCCTCGTTGGGTAGCCGCCTCGTTGGGTAGCCGCCTCGTTGGGTAGCCGCCT
Source organism: Pirellulaceae bacterium (assembly GCA_041685355.1). GTDB lineage: Bacteria > Planctomycetota > Planctomycetia > Pirellulales > Pirellulaceae > JAWLFY01. The sequence goes on from JAWLFY010000210.1 coordinate 4,697, forward strand.
CGTTGGGTAGCCGCCTCGTTGGGTAGCCGCCTCGTTGGGTAGCCGACTCGTTGGGTAGCCGACTCGTTGGGTAGCCCCTTCGTTGGGTCGCCCCTTCGGGGCGTCGCGAGTCCCGACGTGACACCTGCCCTTCGCAAGGGGGTGAGGTTGCCTCCTTGGTCCGAAGGGCGGGGCGGTGGGGGAGAGTCGGCAGTCCACCCTCTGGCCCGACTTGGAGCTAGGATTGCAGGAATTGGGGGACGGTCGCGGCCCGTCGGCAGGTATCTCGGACCGCCTGTCGGACCGCGTTGGTTCAAACCTTGGAGGTCATTTCCATGCCACTCTCTCAGCTGCTCTACGGCAGTGAGGTAGCTCCGCAAGGCTTTCCGGGCGGGTCCCTCACGGCCCAGGGACTTGTGGCCCTGCATGAGAAGTCCCAACGGCAAAACGAAGAGATTCATGTGACCGGCATCCTGCTCTACAACGCCGGCCATTTCCTGCAGCTGCTCGAAGGCAACGCGATCGTCATCCGCAGGCTGTTCGAAAAGATCCGCCGCGATCGCCGCCACCAAAACGTTCAGCAACTCGCGTTCCTGCCGGTGGAGGCTCGGCTGTTCGGGAGCTGGAGCATGGGACTGCTCAATCTCGACGAGCGAGCGGATATCGACGCGGCGTTGTTCCGCGACTTTCACCGAGACCTAGGACGGACGGCCGACAGCTTGGAGGCGCAGCAACGGGCCATCGAATTGCTGAAGGACTTCAAAATCCACCTGGGTTCGCCCCAGACTTGTGCTTAGCTGACGTTTAAACGCACAGGTTTAAACCCACAAGTCGCGATCGAGGCTGCGGTAGCCGATCGCTTCGGCGAGGTGCATCTCGCTGATCGATTCCTCGCCGTCGACGTCGGCGATGGTGCGGGCGACCCGCAAGATCTTGTCGTGGGCGCGGGCCGAAAGCCCCATCTCTTCGACGCTGTGGCGGAGCATCTTTTGGCACGGCGTCGCGAGTCGACAAAATTCGCGCACTTGGCGGCTCGACATTTGCGCGTTGTACCGCACCGTGTCAGCGCCGCACGGTGACGGGGCGGGCGTGCATGACGGAGCGGGCGTGAACCGCAGGGATTGGACTTCTCTTGCCCGCACGACGTCTTCCCGCATCTGTTCGCTCGTCGTCCCCCCGCCGGCGGTCCCGGCGAGCTCTTCGAACGGGACGGAGGGGACCTCGATGTGGATGTCGATCCGGTCCATTAACGGACCCGAGATCCGGCCCATGTATTTTTCGATCTGGGGCGGGGTGCAGTTGCAACTGCGGCGGGGATCGCTACGGTAGCCGCACGGGCACGGGTTCGCGGCCGCGATCAGCATAAAGTCCGACGGGAAGGTGGTGCTTCGGAGTGCCCGTGAGATCGTGACCACGCCGTCCTCCAAGGGCTGCCGCATCACCTCGAGCGTTTTCCGGTTGAACTCGGGGAGTTCGTCGAGGAACAGGATCCCGTTGTGCGCCTTGCTGATCTCGCCGGGCGACGGCGGGCTGCCGCCGCCCACCAGCCCGGCGTCGCTGATCGTGTGATGGGGGCTGCGGTGGGGGCGTCGGGCGAGCAGCGGTTGGCCGGCGGGGAGTTGTCCGAGGGCGCTGTAGATCCGCGTCGTTTCGATCGATTCGGCGGCGTTGAGTTGTGGCAGGATCGTCGGCATCCGCTTCGCCAGCATCGTCTTCCCGCTTCCCGGGGGCCCGATCATGATCAGGTTGTGGCGTCCGGCCGCGGCCAACGTCATCGCCCGCTTGGTCGACTCCTGGCCCCGCACGTCGCCGAAATCGACATCGTAGACGCTGTACTGTTCGAACAGCTCTTCGATTCCGCTGGGGGCCGGGTGCAGTTCGATCTCGCCAGAAAAAAACGCGACCGCCTGGGCCAAGCTTTCCACCGGGATCACCTCGAGTCCCTCGACGACCGCCGCTTCCCGGGCGTTCTCGGACGGGACGACCAACCCCGAGAGCCCTTTCTCTTTGGCCGCCTCGATCGCGATCGACAGCGCCCCTTTGATCGGCCGCGTGATCCCCTCCAGCGCCAATTCGCCGACCACCGCGTACTGTTCTAAGCGGTCCGGGATCAATTGGCCGCTGCCGGCGAGCACGCCGAGCGCCACCGGCAGGTCGAACGAGGGGGCTTGCTTGGGCAAATCGCCTGGGGCGAGGTTGATCACGACGCGGTCTTGCGGGCGAATGAATCCGCTATTGACGATCGCCCGCTCGACCCGGTGCGTGCTCTCCTTGACCGCCGCGTCGGGTAACCCGACCAGGATCGTCTTCGGCATCGCGGCCGGCGAGATGTCGACTTCGACGTCGACCGGCATCGCCTCGATCCCGAGAAGCGTATAAGTCTTCAATCTTGCCAGCATGTTGCCCCCAACCCGTTCAGCCCAACCCGTTCAGCCCAACCCGTTCAGCCCAGCCCGTTCAGCCCAGCCCCGTTCAGCCCAGCCCCGTTCAGCCCAGCCCCGTTCAGCCCAGCCCCGCCCCGCGTCACCGAATTCCAGCCCGTCACCGAATTCCAGCCCGTCACCG
>JAWLFY010000056.1:0-28068 GCA_041685355.1 Pirellulaceae bacterium
CCCGCCACCAGCGGTTGTGAACCGGGTCAACCGCCATGTGGTTGGGAACGAAATCGACGATCTGCCCCATCCCGGCCTCGGACAACGCCGAGGTGAAAGCGTCGAAATCCGTCTCGCTCCCCAGTTCGTCATGCAAACGCCCGTGGTCGCAGATGTCGTATCCGTGCGACGTCCCGGGCGTCGCCTGAAAATAGGGAGAACAGTAACAAGCATCGATCCCCAGTCGGGAAAGGTAGCGGACAATCGAGGCGGCGTCCCGGAAACCGAACCCGTTGTGGAACTGCACCCGATACGTGCTGGTCGGGACGTGCCGTTTCTTTCGGACGAACTTTAACAACGCGGCGGCGTCGATTGCGGCCGGGAGTCCGGGCGAACAGATTTCCGCGTCGTTCATCGGCACACCCCTTTAAGAATGACGGCACCGGAACGGAGGAACGTCACCGCCGGTGCACCGCCGGACAGGTCGATATCGGGAGGGCACGGATCGCCGACGAATGCCTCAGCCTCCGTGGTCAGCAGAATACTCCAATCCAACCCCCTGGCGGAAGTGATCAGCTCCCGCGTCTCGACCCGTTCCCCATCCGGTCCACCATCCGGTCCACCATCCGGTCCACCATCCGGTCCACCGTGCGGTCCACCGTGCGATCCGCCATGCGATCCGCCATCGGTCGCGGCATGAGCGGCAAGACGGACCAGGATCAGCAGGATCGAATCGTCGCTGACCTCCCACCTGATTCCGAGGGTGCATCGATCCAATGCCGTCACGACAAACGGGGATTGACCCGATTCCGGTCCGTCCGTCGCGACCACGTCCGTCGCGGCGAACGCCGGCTCGCTCCGTCGCAACGACAACAGTCGCTGGTACAGACGTAGCACCGCCGCATGTTCCGGTTCTTCAAGCTCTTCCCAATCCAGCCGGCTCGCCAGGAACGTCTGCTCCGCTTGCGGGTCAGGAATCTCGTCACGTCGCTGAGGGTCGGAGAACGCCGAGAAATCTCGGAACTCCCGACGCCGCCCCCGCGTCACCCGCTTCCCAAGCTCCGGTTCGTGGTCGGTAAAATACAAGAACGGACTCCCCGCCCCCCACTCCTGCCCCATAAACAGCAGGGGCGTCGCAGGACTCATCAGCAGTAGCACCGTGGCGGCCCGGTACGCGGCGGGTTCGATCTGGTGGTGCAGCCGTTCTCCGAACGCCCGGTTGCCGACCTGGTCGTGGTTCTGGATGCAGTGCACGAACCGCCGGAGCGGAACCCCGGTCGGATCGCTCCCACGCGCCTCGTCCCAGTGCCTCGAGTGCTGGCCACAGAAGAACCAGCCCCTCCGTATCGTCTCGGCCAAATCGGCCACCGAGCCGGTGAAGTCCCGAAAAAATGACTCGTGATCCCCCGCGAGGCGGCGGCGGACCTGATGATGGAAGTCATCCGCCCACACGCCATCCAGCCCCCACCCACCTCCTTCTTCCGGCAGAAGCATTCGTCTCCGGTTGCGATGGTCTTCGGCGATCAGCAACACCTGCCGCCCCGGCGAGGACTGCTTGACTCGGCAGGAGAGCTCGGCCAAGAAATGCCGCGGGCCGTCGTCAACAATCGCGTGCGTGGCATCGAGTCGCAGCCCGTCGATGTGGTACTCATGCACCCAGTGCAACGCGTTCTCGATAAAAAATTCGCGGACCGGTCCGCAATGCTGCCCGTCGAAGTTGAGTGACGCCCCCCAGACCGTCTTGTGACGCTTCGTAAAATAGTACGGACTGAACCGCGGCAGGTAGTTTCCGTCCGGGCCGAAATGGTTGTAGACGACGTCCACAAACACCCCCAAGCCGAAAGCGTGGGCACGATCGACCAACCGCCGCAACTCGTCGGGGCGACCATAACGGTGCGAGGGGGCGAACAGACCGACCCCGTCGTACCCCCAATTCCGCGAGCCGGCACACTCCGCCAGCGGCATCAGCTCGATCGCCGTCACCCCCAAATCGGCCAGCCACGCCAGACGCTCGGTGACGCCGTCATACGTCCCCTCTGGCGAAAACGTCCCCACGTGCAGCTCGTAAAGAACCAGCTTCTCCAACGGGACGCCCGACCAGCCGGCATCGGTCCAGGAATACCGGGCCGGGTCGATCACTTCCGACGGACCATGCGGTCCCCCGGGCTGAAACCGCGAGGCCGGGTCGGGCAACGGCTCCTGTCCTTCGATCCGATAACGATACCGATCCCCAACCACGACGTCCGCGAAGAACGAGGAAAAGTACCCATCCCCCGATGCCTCCAACGGGAACGCCGTGACCCGTCCGTCGCAATGCGTCACGATAAGCTCGACGCGTTCCGCCTTCGGTGCCCACACGCGAAAACGAACGCCGTCTCCCTCCGGAAAGGCTCCTAACGAGGACTCCCAACTCATGTGGCCACTCCGTTTTCACGTCGGCGAACCGCCGTCGGTGATCCATTCCCTCTCGCCCGTTTAACGCCAACCGCATGCTTAACACCAACCGCATGCTTAACACCAACCGCATGCTTAACACCAACCGCATGCTTAACACCAACCGCATGCTCGCCGCAAACCGCGTGCCTAACGCAAACCGCCACGGCATCACCGAATGCCACGTCAGGTTCTTCCGCGATCTTAGTGGCAACTGTCCGGGGTGCAGGTTTTGGAGGTATTGCTGCGATGTCCGAAGTGGGGATGCGTACGAGCGCGGACGAACTCGAGAGGGTCCTCCGCCGGCAATCCCCCGATGCACGACACGAAGCACCTTCGGCGCATCGCAGACCAAGCGATTCCTCGGTAGATTGCCGCTCAGCCGTGCGCACCACCACATCACCTCGCGTCGCTTGGTGTACTTCCTTCACCATTCGGACACCGCAGCGATGCCTGAAAAAACCTCGCCGACGCCGGCCCGCGATCCACTAAAATCGCGGAACGGCCTCCCCCAATAGGACTTCCGCCGTGGCACTCCCCATCGAGGATTACGCCCTCATCGGCGACTGCGAAACCGCCGCCCTCGTGGGAAAGGACGGGTCGATCGACTGGCTTTGCCTCCCCCGTTTCGATTCCCCGGCCTGCTTCGCCGCCCTCCTGGGACGGCCCGAGCACGGCCGCTGGCGGATCGCCCCGGTCGGGGACATTCGACACACGAAACGCCAATACCGCAACGACACGCTCGTTCTTGAAACGACGTTCGAAACCGACACCGGCACGGCGACCCTCATCGACTTCATGCCGATCAGCCGCCGACGTTCACGTGTTGTCCGCATCGTCACCGGCCATCGGGGCACGGTCAAGATGCGAACGGAGTTCGTCGCCCGCTTCGACTACGGCAGCATTACCCCTTGGGTACGCCACGAGTCGAATGGCATCGAAGGAGTTCGCGCCACGGCCGGCCCCGAGACGCTTCACCTGAGGACAGGGGTCGCACTCCGCGGCGAAGACTGGGCCACCGTCGGCGAGTTCGATGTTCGCGAAGGAGAGTCGATCCCCTTCGAATTGAACTGGCATCCTTCGCACGAAGATCCTCCCCCGCCGTTCGACTGTTTTCAAAGCCTCGATCACGTGACAGCCTGGTGGCGGGAATGGGCTTCTCGTTGCACCTATCAGGGGAAATGGCGCGACGCCGTCGTCCGTTCGCTGATCACGCTCAAGTCGCTCACCTACGCCCCGACCGGCGGGATCGTGGCCGCCGCGACGACCTCCCTCCCGGAACAGATCGGCGGGGAACGGAACTGGGACTACCGCTACTGCTGGCTCCGCGACGCCACGTTCACGCTCTCGGCTCTGCTCCGCTCGGGATACACCCAAGAAGCGCTCGCCTGGCGTCGCTGGCTGCTGCGGGCGATCGCCGGCAAGGGCAGCGATCTACAGATCATGTACGGGGTGGCCGGAGAACGGCGGTTGCCAGAAACGGAACTCCCCTGGCTACCCGGCTACGAGGAATCCTACCCGGTCCGCATCGGCAACGGGGCGCATCGACAGTCTCAGATTGACGTCTTCGGCGAGGTACTCGACTGCCTGCACCTGGGCCGTCACTACGGACTCCGCGCCGCCAGCGACGAATGGCCGATCGAACGGGAGCTCTTGCACCGACTGGAGCAAGTCTGGCGAGAACCGGACGAAGGGATCTGGGAAATCCGCGGCGCTCGGCGGCATTTCACGCACTCGCGACTGATGGCCTGGGTCGCCTTCGATCGGGCGGTCAAGGACGTCGAATACCACGGCGTTCGCGGCCCCGTGCAACGCTGGCGGCGACTGCGGGACGAACTGCACGCGGAAATTTGCGACCGCGGCTTCAACAGTCATCGCAACTCGTTCGTGCAGTTCTATGGGGCGGAGGAAGTGGACGCCAGTTTGCTGATGATGACCGAAGTCGGGTTCCTCCCCGCCGACGACCCGCGGATGACCGGGACGGTGGCGGCCATCGAACGGGACCTGCTGCGGGACGGCTTGGTCGATCGATACCGGACCGAGACCGGTGTCGATGGCTTGCCCAAAGGGGAAGGCGCGTTCCTGCTCTGTACGTTCTGGCTGGCCGACAACTACGCCCTGATCGGCCGCCGCAACGATGCGGAACAAATCTTCGAGAACCTGCTGGCGATCCGCAACGACGTCGGTCTGCTGGCGGAAGAGTATGACCCCACCGCCCGTCGCCAACTCGGGAACTTCCCGCAGGCGTTCTCCCACCTAGGACTCATCAATACGGCCCGCAACCTGACCCAACGCGACCAACCGGCGACCGTTCGCCCCCAGCCGTGATCGGAAACGTTTCATGTCTTCTCACGCATCGCCGAGATGCTCAGCTTCCGCATCGTGGAAAGCTTCTTTTGCTGATGGCCTTCCATCCGTCGCAAAATGTCGCTCAGGAATTCCAGCGTTTCGACCAGGTGCTCGCCCTTGTTCAGCATCACGCATTCGGCACGGCCACTCATCGCCGCGTCGGTCACCTCGGCACGCGTCGGCAGCCCCTTCTTCGCCAAGCTCTCCAGGACTTGCGTCGCCCAGATCACCGGGACGTGAGCCGCCTCGCAAAGCCAGAGGATTTCCTCCTGGACTTCCGACATTCGGCCAAAACCCAACTCGACACCCATGTCCCCCCGCGCGACCATGATCCCCAGTGGCGGGTGTCGCATGCCGGCGAGCAGCAGTTCCGGCAACCCTTCGAATGCACGCTTCGTCTCAATCTTCAGCACGATTCCGGTCGACGACGTACCGAGACGCCCCAGTTCCTCGATCAGCGATTCGACGTCGGCGACGCCGCGGACGAAGGACTGCCCGACGATGTCCGCGTGCTCGGCGGCAAATGCCAAATCGTCGATGTCTTTCGCGGTCAGCGAAGGAAGATGCGTGCAGGCCGCCGACGGGAAGTTGACACCCTTCTCGCTCTTGATCTTCGCGGAACCTCCCCGAGCATCCGTGACCTCGAGCAAAATCTCCTCCTCTCGGACTTCGCGGATCACGGCGCCCATTTCTCCGTCGTCGTAGTAAAACCGCTCTCCGACTTTTACCTCACGGAAAATCTCCGGAAGCGTGCATCCGACGCTCGCCGGTTCGATCACTTCGCCATCCTCGTTGCGTCGCGGAGGACGTCCCGGGATCTCACTCGACGTCATCACCAAAAGATCGCCCACCCCGATCCGGTAGGTGCATTCCTCGGCGTGTCGCGGCAGGGAACCGACCGCGCCGCGGTACACCGTCTCGTCGTTTCGAACGATTTCTAACGCCGCTCCGGGTTCGACGAACGCTTCCTCGGTTGCCTCCGCCCAGTGGCCACCCGATTCGCCCTCGATGACGAGCAAATGTTGCACACCCCCGCGAGTGTCGACCACCCGCAACACGTCGCCCCCACGCAACTGACGAAGCGCGTCGTCATCCACCGGCAAGGCGGCGTCAGCCGCCTTCGGACGAACCCCTGTCCTTGTTATATAAATGCTCGCCGGGCGACTGGGCCGACCGAAAGCATCGAACTGCGGTCTCCAGCGGACGACATTCGCCCCTCGTACCAGAGGACCGGTACGCGGATTGGGACCCGCAAGATCCATTTGGATTTTGCAGGAGCGCCCGAGTTCGCGCTCCGCCCTGCGTAAGTGGTCGATCATCCGGCCCCACCTCTCCGGCGAATCCTTGGCGCAGTTGATCCGCATCACGTCCATCCCCGCGGCGACGAGTTCCCTGACCGATTCGTATCGATCCGCGCATTCGCTAAGCATGGTCGCCATGATCCGTACCTTCCGATCTTCCCGCGGAGGCCCGAACAACGCGTCGGTGTTCCGTCCCAGCAATGAACGGTTGTGATCGAACGCCTGTCGCAACTCACCCCACCGATGCTGACGACCGAGCTTGCCGGCAATCCGATCCAGCACCGCCTGGACGGCCAGCAGCGTCGGTACAACGTACGCTTCCATCCGGCCCAGCGAACTCAGCCCGTGCACGTGCAATTCGTACTGAAGTTCTCGAATGTCGTGTCGTCGTACGGCCAGGTAATGAACAAGGTTCGCGGCACTGCTTCGATCGCACCGGACTCTCGAAATCGCGTCGCCGTGCTCGTTCTCCAGCGCCACCGCGTCGTCTAACAACCGATTGACAGACCGCGTCAACTGGGAAATCCGATTGTGGAGCGTGTCGCGTTCCTCGTTCGTCATGTTTCGTCTCCGATCGAAACCCCAATCAGCTCGAATCTCTGATCTTGTGCCGTCTTCAAAGCATAACAACCGGACACGTGTCGGCCGCCGCCGTGATTCGGTCCCCAACCCGGGCCGCCAAGCTCGGTTCGGTCAATCGGGACGCAGCCGGAATACGGCGACCGAACGCCCCGGAAGATCGTACGGCTCTTCCCCCGTGGCGTCCGCCGGCGTCCGGTCACCTTCGGCCGTCTCGATGACACGCTCCCAGCGGACGCCTTCCTGACACCGCGGTAACACGAAAGGGATCCGCTCGTGGTGGCTGTTGAACAGCAGCAGCATCGTGTCGCCAGCAATCGGCCGGCCCTCCTGATCGACGTCGTCAATCAGCGTTCCGTCCCAGCGGACGCCCAAGCAGCGAAGCTGCGCGACGTTCCAGTCCTCGTCCGACATCTCCTCGCCGGTTTCGCGGAACCACATCACGTCCTTGACCGGCGACTCGCGGATGCTCCGCCCATGAAAAAACCGTCGCAAGTGCAGCACCGGCTGTTCGCCACGCAAGCGGATCATCCGCCGGGTGAACTCCAGGAACGATCGCCGGGAATCATCCAGATCCCAGTCCAGCCAAGTCAATTCGTTATCTTGACAGTAACCGTTGTTGTTGCCGTCCTGCGTCTGCGAAAGCTCGTCGCCCGCTAACAGCATCGGCACGCCCTGAGAGAGCAGCAACGTCGAGATCAGGTTTCGCTTCTGACGCTCCCGCAACGCGAGCACCTCCGGGTCGTCGGTCCGACCCTCCGCCCCGCAGTTCCAACTTTCGTTGTCGTCGTGGCCGTCGCGGTTCTCTTCGCCGTTGGCCTCATTATGTTTCTCGTTGTAACTGACCAGATCCTGAAGCGTGAAACCGTCGTGGCAGGTGATGAAGTTGATGCTCGCATTCGGCCGACGCCCGTTGTGCTCGTAGAGGTCGCTCGAGCCGCTCAACCGGGTGGCGAACTCCGCCGTCGTATCCGGCGTCCCCTTCCAGAACCGCCGGGCGCAATCGCGGTACTTGCCGTTCCACTCGGTCCAGCCGACCGGAAAGTTCCCCACCTGATAACCTCCCTCCCCCAGGTCCCACGGTTCGGCGATCAATTTCACCCGCGAGATCACGGGATCCTGGTGGATGATGTCGAAGAACGCCGCCAGCTTGTCCACTTCATATAATTCGCGCGCTAAAGCACTCGCCAAGTCAAACCGAAATCCGTCGACGTGCATCTCTAATACCCAGTACCGCAAGCTGTCCATGATCAGCTGCAGCACCCGCGGATGCATCATGTTCAACGTGTTGCCGCACCCCGTGAAGTCCATGTAATAGCGGGGATCCTCCGGCATCAAACGGTAATAAGCCGCGTTGTCGATGCCACGAAACGAAAGCGTCGGGCCCAAATGGTTCCCCTCCGCCGTATGGTTGTACACGACGTCCAGGATCACCTCGATCCCGGCGACGTGCAGCTTGCGGACCATCTCTTTGAACTCTTTCACCGCCTCCGACGGACCGCAGCCAACCGCGTACCGGAGATCAGGGGCGAAGAACGCCAGCGTGTTGTAGCCCCAGTAGTTGCTTAAACCCTTCTCAACGAGATGCCGGTCGTCGACGTGGTGATGCACCGGAAGCAACTCGACGGAGGTGACGCCCAACTCGGTCAAGTGCCGGATCACCGGTTCGGTCGCCAGCCCGGCGTACGTCCCACGCAACTCCTCCGGCACCTCCGGGTGTCGCCGCGTAAAGCCCTTGACATGCAATTCATAAATCACCGTCTTGTGCCAGGGAACGTCGGGACCGCGATCGTCCTGCCAGTCGAAGGAATCGTCGATCACCACCCCCAGCGGGACGAAGCGGGCGTTGTCGCGTTCGTCGAAAGAGAGGTCTTCATCAGAGTCACCCACCCGGTAGCCGAACATCTCGTCGTGCCAAGTGGTGATCCGTCCGACCGCCTTCGCATACGGATCGACGAGCACCTTGTGGTGATTGAACCGCTGACCCGACTGAGGATCGTACGGCCCGTGAACACGGTAACCGTAATGCTGCCCCGGACGAACGCCCGCGAGATAACCGTGCCACACGCGGTCGGTCTGCTCCGGAAGCGTGACCCGATGCGACTCCCGCTCGGCTTCGGCGGAGTCAAACAGGCAAAGTTCGATCTTCTCGGCGTGTTCGGAAAAAATGGCGAAGTTCACCCCCCTGCCGTCCCACGTCGCACCGAGCGGATACGGACCGCCCGGCAAGATCGTGTAGTCGTTCTTCCGCCGCATCGCTTGCTCCTCCTCGTTGCCGCTCACAACTGAAACCTCTTTTCCTCGCCTTGAACCAGCCGATACACGGCTTGACGGAAGCCGATCTGGAGCGAACCGGACCAGCCACGCTCGAAGGATACGCAAAGCTCTTCATGGGTCACCCGCAATCGCAACCAGCGGCCCCGGTAACGAAGCCGCGATCGGATCTCCCGAAGTTGCTCCGGCAGACACGGGTTCAGCCAGAGGGCGTCGTCACGCGTTTCGAGACCGGTGTAGCAACGTTGCACGATGTCGACAGTCCCCGCCATCGCACCCAAATGAATGCCCTCCGACGTCGTCCCGCCCTGAATATCCGCGACGTCGCTCTCCAACGCCTGGCAAAACAAATCCCAAGCCCGTTCGCGGTCGGCACGCGCCAACACCCACGAATGGACGACGCGGCTCAGCGTCGACCCGTGCGACATCCGCGCGGAATAATAGCGGATGTTGTCCGGAATCATGCTCGGATCGAACGGATACCCCATCCAAGCGAACAGGTCAGCCAACTCTTCTGCCGAAAATAAATAGAAAAGCATCAACACATCGGCTTGCTTGCTGGCCTTGTATCGGTTCGGCGTGTCTCCCTCGGCTTCGAGGATCCGGTCCAAACGCTGGATGTCCCCATATTTCTGCCGATAGCCGTCCCAATCGAACTCGGCGAGCCCTTCGTAGCCTTCGAACTGGCTGATGATGGCGCCGTCGTCGTGGAACGGCACATACAGATTGCGGCTGACGTCGTCCCAGCGTTTCAACTCTTCGTCGCCGATCTTCAACTCTTCGATCAGCTCCGCACGCCGCTCTTCGGGCAGCGAAGCCAGGGCCCGCCGCGCCGTCCGCAGCACCCACGCCGCCATCACATTGGTATAAGCGTTGTTGTTGACCCCGCTGCCATCGCCGCCAGGATATTGCGTGTGAAACTCGTCCGGGCCGACCACGTCGTGGATCTCGTGGCGGTCGTGACGCGTACTAAAGCGGGCGATGCTCGCCCAAAACCGAGCCAACTCGCAAAGCATCTCGGCCCCATAAGACGACAGGAACGCCGTGTCGTCAGTGGCCTGATAGTATTGCCACACGTTATACGCGATCGCCGCGTTGACGTGGCGTTGGCGGTGGGTGTTGTCGGGATTCCAACGTCCCGACTCGGGATTCAGATGCAATACTTGGCTCTCTTCACGCCCGTCGCTGCCGCTTTGCCACGGATACATCGCCCCCCGGTACCCGGCTTCGCCGGCAAGATGACGCGCCTCCGGAAGCCGGCGGTAACGGTACATCAACAGCGAACGCGCTAGCTCCGGGATCCGCAAATTCAAGAAAGGGAAGATGAAAAGCTCGTCCCAGAAAAGATGCCCGCGATACGCCTCGCCGTGCAGCCCGCGGGCCGGTACCCCGACATCCAAGTCGATCGAGTTGAAGGAGGTGGTCTGAAGGAGATGAAAAATGTGTAGCCGCAGGACCAACTGGGTCCGCCGGCCCTGGTCGCCCAACTCGATTTCGGCGCGATTCCAGAGCCGATCCCAGGCCCGAGAATGGCGCTCACGGAGCTCGGCGAAACACCCCGCCCGGTCGATCGACTCCCGTGCCGCCAATCGCGGCTCGCTGATCGCGAAGTCGCGAGAAGTATAGAGGGCCACGACCTTCTCTACCCGAAGCGGCCGCTCCCGCTGACAGTCAACAAGCAGACGCTGTTCGGCGATCCGCTCGTCAAGATGCGTGCTCCGTTCGAGGGAAGCTCGCTCATCGCGCACAAACGCCCGCGTCCGGGCCGCCACCGCCGTGCGGAGCTGCGACTGGTTCGTCCTGGCAACCAAACAGATGCCGTCCTCGCCGACGTGGTCCACATCCAAGACTTCCAGGTGCTGGCTGTTGAGGTCGCGGTACCTCTCGACCCCTCGGTTGGAAACGGTGCCGTCCAACGCCGAGCGGATTTCGATCCGGCCCGACCAGTTCTCTGGCCGCAGCGTCCACCGGATCGCCGCCAGATGCGGGTCCGCCATATGCACAAGACGCTGGCTGTCCAAAGTTGTCTCTCGGCCGTCGGCGTCGCGGACACGCAGCTGGCGATTCAGCATCCCGTGCCGCAAATCGAGCGACTGCCGAAAATCGAGCAAGTCGCACGATCCGAGATCGAACCATTCCCCGCCTTCGATACGAAACGAAAGGCACAGCCAGTTCGGCCAGTTCACCAGGTCTTCGTTCTCGACGATCCGCCCGGCGACTTCGCTCTCCCGACGGTTGAAACCGCCGGCCAAATAGGTGCCGGGATAGTGCGGCCCTCCCGCCGATGACTCCTCCGCCGCACCGCGAGTGGCAAAATACCCGTTGCCCAGCGTGCAAAGTGCCTCGCGAAGGGGTTGCTGACCCGGGTCCCAGTCGGCGTACGTCAGGGTCCACGTGTCCGCCGGATGTTCGGCATCGTTCCGCATCAATTCCCCTCCTCGCGTTGCCGAAGCAGGGCCAGCAGCGACCCGAGAAACTGCCGGACTTGGTCACAGTCGCTCAAGAAATACTCGGCGTCGGTATCCGAATCCGCCGCCGTGACCCGAACGCCGATGCCGCGGTCGTCATGCCGCAAAACCCGAAACGCGTCTTCATCGGTCACGTCGTCGCCGAGATACATGACGACCACCTCGGGCCGGTCCAACCCGAGAACTTCGATCAGCCATCGCACCGCGCGGCCCTTGTCCCACTCGACGTCAGGCTGCACCTCGAAGATTTTCTTCCCCCCTTTCTTTCGCAACCCCGAAAATTCGCGGCACACGTCGTCCACCGCCCTCTCGACCCGCTTCAGGTCGTCGTCTCCCTCCGCCTCCCGATAATGAACTGCGATGGCAAACCTCTTCCGCTCGACGTGCACGCCGCTGATCTCCGCGACCGCGTCACGCAACCGCCGTTCCGCCTCGTCCAGGTCACCAAGAAACGGCTTGGCACCTTCGTACTCCCTCGCTAACCCCTCGGGGCCGCGAATGTCAAACCCGTGGCTGCCGGCATACACCAGGCTCTCGATCCCCACCATCGCTTGGGCATCCTCACGATCGCGGCCGCTGACGATGGTCAGCGTGCAGTGTTCCGCCAAACGCTCCAGTAAAGACCGCATCTCGCCGGATAGCGTCGCCTCCTGCGGACGTCGCACGATCGGCGTCAACGTGCCGTCGTAATCCAGAAAAAGGGCGAGACTCCGGTCTTTCAACCGCGCGGCGATCTCGTCCCCCCTCTCCAACGCCGAAACCGGTGAGTCCCGCCCCGAGCCGGCGTCCGAACCGCCTCGCTTGCCGACCAGACGTCGCGGTCGCGTCCCCAGTTCCCGGAGACCCTCTTCCCGGAGATCCTCGACCACGAGGTCCGCCCCGGCCTCCCGAAGATCGTCCCCGTCGCGACCGCGGGCGACCGCAACCACCAGCCCAAATCGCCCGGCTCGCGCGGCCCGGACTCCCGCAATGGCGTCCTCAACCACGATCGCACGCGACGGCCCCACGCCGAGTTGCCGGGCAGCCTCAAGGAACATGTCGGCCGCCGGCTTTCCCTTCAGCCGCAGAGAGTCAAGGTCACCGCCGTCCACTCGCGCATCGAACCGATCGAGAAGGTTCGCCGAGCTGAGCACCGCCGCGCAGTTCCGGCTCGACGAAATCACGCCCACCTTGATCCCCGCCCGCTTCCAAACGTCGATCCGCTCCACGGCGTCCGAAAAAACTTCGACCCCTTCTTCCGCGAGCAGTTCCTGAAAAATCTCGTTTTTGCGGTTGCCCAGCCCGCAAATCGTTTCCCGCCCCGACGCGTCGTCGGTGTCCCCCCATGACAAACCGATCCCTCGCGATTCCAAGAAACTTCGGACGCCCTCGTAACGCGGCTTGCCATCGACGTATTCGCGGTAATCGCGATCGATGTCGAACGGCGCGTGCGATTCGCCACATCGCTCACCACGCCGTCGCAGAAATTCGTCGAACAGCCGCTTCCAGGCTCTGGCATGGATCCTCGCCGTTCGCGTGATCACCCCGTCCATGTCGAGAATCACGGCCTCAAAATCGTTCCGGCTCACGACGGCGGTCCCCTTCAAAAAACGGTCCTCCAATCCGACCACGCCCGCGACGAACAAGCAGGCCGTGACCCCGATAGGCTGCAAACGTTAAAATCTGCTGTCCTCGCGGAGGAGCAAGCCGCGTCTGCTTGAACCTCCCGAATCCCGCTGACCCTCCCGGCCGCAACCGCAATGACCGACCGGCACGGCGATTGCACGTTGGCGGGTGCAGTGTTTCGTATTCGCATCATGGCCGCAAGGCAGTGAGAGCAAACCGACCCGAACGCAGAAAAGTATCAACGATGACAACAGCAAATCCGATTCCGACCGCGGACATTCTCGGAGACGAAAGTCGCTCGCTCCTGGAGCATGAGTGTAAGACCGTCTCCCGCGACTCGCTACATCTGCCCGGTCCGGATTTTGTCGACCGTGTGTGGTCCAGTTCGGATCGCAGCCCACGCGTGTTGCGGGCCATCCAATCGCTCCTCAATCATGGAAGATTGGCCGGCACAGGCCACTTGTCGATCCTGCCGGTGGATCAGGGCGTCGAACACTCGGGCGGCGCGTCGTTCGCCCCCAACCCGTGCTACTTCGATCCCGAAAATATCGTTCGCCTCGCGATCGAAGGCGGATGCAACGGCGTCGCGTCCACCTGGGGAGTCCTGGGCTCGGTGGCGCGAAAGTTCGCGCACAAAATCCCGATGATCCTGAAAATCAACCACAACGAATTGCTGAGCTATCCGAATCGCCATGACCAACTGCCGTTCGCACGCGTCAAAGACGCCTGGAACATGGGGTGCCTCGGAGTCGGCGCGACAGTCTACTTCGGTTCGCCCGAGTCGAATCGCCAAATCGAGGAAGTCTCCACGGCCTTCGCCGAAGCGCACCAACTCGGCATGTTCACCATGCTGTGGTGCTATCTCAGGAACGAAGCGTTCACCGTCGATGGGGTGAATCACGAAACGTCCGCGGATCTCACCGCGCAGGCGAACCACCTGGGCGTCACCATCGAAGCCGACTTCATCAAACAGAAACAGCCCCAGCAAAACGGGGGCTATCGTGCGCTTAATAAGGGCGACAACAGCTACGGGAAATTCGACGAGCGTATCTATTCCGAACTCGCCAGCGATCACCCGATCGATTTGACTCGCTACCAGGTCGTCAACTGTTACCTCGGTCGACGTGGACTAATCAACTCCGGCGGCGCCTCCGGCAAAGACGATTTGCAGCAGGCCGTCCGCACGGCCGTCATCAACAAGCGGGCCGGAGGCACCGGCCTGATCAGCGGCCGCAAAGCCTTCCAACGGCCCTTCGATGATGGCGTCCAACTGCTCAACGCCATCCAGAATGTCTACCTCGACCCCGACGTGACCGTGGCGTGACCCGGCTCGCTGAAGCAGGCTCTTAGCGAGTCGCCTCGCGAGGACGGAGCCACTTGTGTAACTCGTTCACCACGATCGCCGTCGCGGCCACCGCGATGCTGACCAGCCAGATTTCCCAGGACAGCGGCTCAAAGTGTAGCAGCCGCTGCGTCCATGGGATGTACAACGCCGCGATGTGGATTCCCAACGAAGCAAGCACGCCCACCAGAAGCACCTTGTTCTCTAACAGGCTCTTCTTAAATATCGAGACGTCTTCGCTGCGGCAGTTGAAAACGTGTACCTTTTGAAACAGCACCAACGTCGTCAACGCGGCAACCCGAGCCAGGTCCAAACTCTCACCCCGATAGAAGTTGACCCACCAGAACACGCACAACGTGCCGATCGCGAGCCAAATGCCGACGACCACCAGCCGTTCCAGCAGGACGTAGTCGAGTATCCCCTCGTCCGGCGAACGCGGTTTTCGGCGGTATAAGGCCTCTTCACCGGTTTCAAATCCCAAGGCGACATCGGCGATGCCGTTGGTCACGACGTTGCACCACAGGATCTGTGCCGGTAGCAACGGCAACTCCCAACCGATGGCGAGCGCGGACAAAATGATGAGGACATCCGCCGCGCCCGTGCTGAGCAAAAAGAAAGTCGCCATCCGGATATTGCGAAACGCCGTGCGGCCCTGCTCGACCGCCGCGTAGACGCTGGCAAAGTTATCGTCGGTGATCACCATGTCGCTGGCTTCCTTGGCCACGTCGGTACCGCTCTGCCCCATCGCCGCCCCCAGATGGGCGGACTTCAGTGCCGGTGCGTCGTTGACGCCGTCGCCGGTGACGGCCACGATCTGATGCTGAGACTTCAGACGGTCGACGATCCGTAACTTCTGGGCGGGCCGCGTCCGCGCGTACACGTTCACCCGACCAAGCGCCTCGTCCAGATCCGGGTCGGAGAGCTCAACCAACTGCTGGCCGTCGGTAACCTCCGGAAGGCTTACCCCCGAATCGGCCGAATCAGCCTCCGGTGAATCGTCCGTGATACGCCCGACAGGCCGATCGATATGGACCTGGTGCGCGATGGCGGCGGCGGTCCGGGCGTGGTCGCCGGTGACCATGATCACCCGGATGCCGGCGCGGTGGCAGTTGTCCACCGCCTCAATCGCCTCGGGCCGAGGCGGATCCATTAAGCCCTGCATGCCGACAAACGTCATCCCCCGCGGATGCTCGCCCCGGATCGACTCGGCCGCGTCCCGCCCACGGCCCACCGCCATCGCCAACACCCGCAAGCCGCGCGATGCCATGTCGTCTTGCAGCCGCTCGAAATGGCCGCGGTCCAGCTCCGAAGTGTCGCCCCCCGAAGTCCTGCGACCCGAGGACATTTCTAGGATCACTTCCGGAGCACCTTTGACGAGCACCAACGGACCTTCTTCGCCTTCGGGGACGTCGTGAATGGTGGCCGAAAATCGGCGTTCGGTCTGAAACGGGATTTCCCCCGACTGCGGGAATCGCTCCAGCAGTTCCTTGCGGTCCAGTCCCGCCTTGGTCGCCGAGACGAGCAACGCCACCTCCATCGGGTCCCCACCCGACCGACCCGACTCTCCCCTCCGCTCGCCTTCCCGGCTCGCCCGCCCTTCGCTGGCGGCGGTTGCCCCCGGTTCGGACAGCTCAGCGGAATTGTTGAGCAGACCGACCAGTAGCGTCTCGAAGAGTGCCGTTCCCTCCTCCGAAGCCACACGTTGGCCCCCTTTTCGCAGCTCGCCGTCCGACCCCGACGAATCTCCCGTCACTTCGTACGCGTCATCGATCGCCATCACTTGCGTTACCGTCATCCGGTTCTGGGTCAGCGTGCCCGTCTTGTCCGAAAGGATCGTGGTCGTGCTGCCCAGCGTCTCCACGGCCGGTAAGTGCCGAATGACCGCGTGCAGATCCGCCATCCGACGTACCCCGATGGCCAACGCGACCGTCATGACCACCGGCAGCCCGGCCGGGATGGCGGCGACCGAAAGCGAGACGGCCAACAGAAACATCTGATCGACCGGCCGACCCATCCAGAGCCCCACGCCGAAGGCGAACACCGCCACGACGAGAATCACCGCCGCGATCCGCTTCGCGAGTCGGTCCATGCGACGCTGCAACGGGGTTTCGATCTCTCCCGCCTCACGAACGTCTTCGGCGATCTGGCCGAGTTGGGTTCGACGCCCCGTCGCCACCACCAGCCCCTCAGCCCGCCCCGCCGTAACAGCCGTTCCCATGAAGGCCATGTTCCCCTGATCCGCCGGCGGCAGGTTGTCCTCCGCCTCGGACATCGCCCCGTCCGTCTTGCCGACCGGCACCGATTCGCCGGTTAAGGCCGACTCGTCGACTTGAAGCGAAAAACTTTCCAAGACCCGCAAATCCGCCGGTACGATGTCGCCCTCGTCCAGCAACACACAGTCACCTGGCACCAAGCGGTCGCCATCCACCTGTCGCTCGCGACCGTCGCGGCGGACACGTGCCTTCGGGGAAACCATCTTCATCAGCGATTGCACCGCGGTTTCCGCGCGGTACTCCTGAATAAAGCCGATCGTCCCGTTCACGAACAACACGAGCGCGATCACGATCGCATCGCCAAAACTCTGGATCGAAAGTGTCACGACAAAAGCCGCGATCAACACATACACCAGCGGACTCATAAACTGGTGCAGCAGCACCGTCCAGGCGCTAACCTTCCGCTGCGAACGAATGGAGTTGGATCCGTACCGCTCCAAACGCGACTCGACCTCGCCCGAATTCAACCCCTCGCGACGCGCCCCGAGCGCGTCCAACGCCTCGTCCGCCCCCAGCTGATACCACGCTTCTCCAGAGTTCTGCGTTTGCGACATCTCGAACTTCGTCTGAACGGACGGGAAAAAGATACCAGTAGCTCAGAACGGTTCCTCACTTCATCTGCCGGATCCCGTTCGAGGTTCGTGGACAAACACCCGAGCTCAGCCCGAGTGCGAGAACTCGATCAACGGCTTGATCATGCCGTCTTCTTTGGTTTTCATCATCTGGAACGCACGTTCGACGTCCTCGAAAGCGAATCGGTGGGTCGTCAGCGGCGTCGGGTCAACGCGGCCGCCCTCCAGCAGACGCAACAGCCGTCGCATGCGAACCTTGCCGCCGGGGCAAAGCGCCGTGCGGATCGTTTGGTCGCTCATCCCCACGCCCCACGCTTGCCGCGGAATCTTCACGTAATCTCCGTCGCCATGGTAGCCGATGTTGGAAATCGTTCCGCCCGGCCGCGTCGCCTTGATGCACATCTCGAAACTCGCTTGCCCGCCCAACGCTTCGATGGCGGAATCGACCCCCTGCCCGTCGGTCAACTCCAAGATCGCCTCGACCGCATCCTGCTCCTGAAAATCGATGACCTCATCGGCACCAAAATGCTTGGCAAGCTCCTTCCGCTTCGGCACCGTCTCGATCGCGATCACCAACCCCGCGCCTTGCAGCCGTGCCCCGACGGTCGCCATCAGTCCGACCGGGCCTTGAGCGAAGACGGCGACCGTGCCGCCCATCGGGATGCCAGCGTTCTCCGCTCCGACGAACCCCGTGGACATCATGTCGCAGGCGTAAACGGCTTGCTCATCCGGGACGGCGTCGGGAATCGGAGCGAGGTTGGCCTCCGCATCGTTGACATGGAAATAGTCGGCGAACACGCCGTCTTTGACGTTCGCGAATTTCCAACCGCCGAGCAGCTGGGTGCATTGCGAAGGATAACCCCGAATACAGTTCTCACAATGAAAACACGGGGTGATGGCGTTCACGGCCACGCGGTCCCCTTCCTGAACCCCTTTCACCTCCTCGCCGACACGGTCGACGATACCGACGGCCTCGTGCCCGAGCGTGAGATTCTCCCGTTCGCCCAGCGCCCCCTTCACGGTGTGAGTGTCCGACGTGCAAACGAGCCCGCACGTCGTTCTCACGATCGCCCCGTTCGCCCCCGGCTCGGTCAGACGAGGCTTCTCGGTGAATGACAACTCGCCGATTCCCTTCATGACGAAGGCACGCATCATTTCCGCCATCGTGATTCTCCCGCTTGATCCTGTGGATGCCGTTCGTGCGGCCGAGTGTCCGACGGCCTATGGGACAAACTCAAATCCCGTGACCGCTTCCGTCCACTCCTCGGACCCGTTGCCGATGCCGCTCGGCCAGGGAAAAGCCGCAAATACCATGCCGCCCCCAGGACGCGAGCACCCAGGACGCGAGCACCCAGGACGCGAGCACCCAGGACGCGAGCACCCAGGACGCGAGCACCCAGGACGCGAGCACCCAGGACGCGAGAACGCCGCGGCTCACGAACGCTCGCCCGGCTCCCCCGCGTCCGCCACGCTTTGCCGCCCGAGCATCGGTCGCAGCACCAACGGCGTCATGATACACGTTGCCGCCGACACGAACACCATTCCCGAAAACGCCTCCGCCGGAACGACCGACGGCCCAAACGCCTGCCCCTGACGCATCAAGATCATCGCGATCTCCGCCCGCGGAATCATGCTGATCCCCAACAACACCGCGCCCCGCCGACCCGAGGTCCGCACCGCCGCGACCCCCGTGCCAACGAATTTCCCTATGCCGGCCGCGGCGAGGAGTACGACGCCGGGAACCACCGCCGAGGTGAGAGATTGGGGATCGACGTGCGAACCGATGGCGATGAAGAAGAACGGGGTAAACAAATCGTAAAGGACCTTATACGGCCTGGTCAAAATCACCGCTTTCGGGTCTCGACTGAAGACGAGCCCCGCGAAGAACGCCCCGATGGCGACGGAAAAACCCAGCAGCCCCGCGATCGCCGCGATCACGAACCCCGTCGCCACGAGCATCAGCATCGAATCGGGCATCGGCTCGATCCGTTCATAGAACCGCGCCAAGGGACCTTCGGCGAACCGTGAGAAGGCGTAACAAAAACCGCAGAACAGAACCAGCTTCCCGATCACCGCGACGCCGGTCCGAACTAAGGTCGGCAGCAACGTGTCCCCCCCTCCGTCCTCGAGGGATGACGTCAACGCCAAAAGCAACGACATCAAGATCACCGCGGTGATGTCGTCCATTTCCGCGACGTCGACCAACGTTTGCCCGGTCCCCGTGTCCAACACGTCGGCCTCCTCCCAGATCGCAACCGAAACGCCGACACTGGTCGCGGTGAGCGCCGTCGCGATGTACAGACTCGGCAACATCGCGAAGCCGAGGAGGTAGTAGGCCGCGACGTAGCCCACTCCGCCGCTCACCAAAACGTTGCTCAGCCAAATGTCTCGCGCCTGACGCAGTTGCTTCAGCAAGGAACGCAGGTCGCTTTTCAAGCCGACGTGGAACAGCAGGACGACGACGCCGATGTGGCCGAGAAAATCCAGCCGCACGTACATGGCTTCCGTCAAGAACTCCCATCTCGCGTCTGCCGCGGAAAGCAGGAAGCCCAGAACCAAGTAACCGACGAGCGCCGGGGCGCTCGTCTGCCGTAGCACCCAGTGGCTCAGCAGCGAGAGACCGATCAGCAATCCGATCAACAGGATCCCGAGCGATTCTTCCAAGCCGGCTACTCCAGGCTCAAGACGCGGTCAGACGCTTGATCACCGAGATCACGCTGTCGGGGTTGAGCGACATCGAGTCGATACCGCACTCGACGAGGAACTCGGCAAAGTCCGGGTAATCGCTCGGCGCTTGCCCGCAGATGCCGACCTTGCAGCCTTTCTCGTGAGCCCGCCCGATTACGTCGCGGATCGCCGTCTTGACCGCCGCGTTCCGTTCGTCAAACAAGACTTTCAATTTCGCGGAATCGCGATCGACGCCCATGATCAGTTGCGTCAAGTCGTTGCTGCCGATCGAGAAACCGTCGTACCGCTCGGCGAATTCCTCCGCCAGGAAAACGTTCGATGGGATTTCACACATCATGTAAACCTGCAGCCCATTCTCGCCCCGCTTCAAACCGTTCTCGGCAAGTACCTCGTAGACGCGATCGGCCTCGTCGGGCGAACGGACGAACGGGATCATCATCACGATGTTGTCCATCCCGATCTTTTCACGGGCTCGCTTGATGGCCCGGCACTCTAACGCGAAACCGTCACGATAGTCATCGCTGTAATAGCGAGACGCGCCACGAAAACCGAGCATCGGGTTTTCCTCTTTCGGTTCGAATTGCGAACCCCCGATGAGATCCGCATACTCGTTCGTCTTGAAGTCGCTCATTCGCACGACGGCCGGCTCCGGATACTGCGAGGCGGCGATGGCGGCGATGCCGCGGGCCAGATTCTCGACAAAGTATTCGGTCTTGTCTTCGTACCCTCGTGTCAGCCGCTCGATCTCGCGACGTGCTTCCCGGTCTTTTAGTTGATCGAACCGCGTTAAAGCCAGCGGGTGGATCTTGATCCCGCCGTTGATAATGAACTCCATCCGGGCCAACCCGATCCCCTTCGCCGGCAAACGCCACCAGCGGAGCGCCGCGCCGGGACTGGCGATGTTCATCATGATGCGAACGGGCGGCTCACCGAGCCCTTCCAGATCGACGTCTCGCTCCTCAAAATCTAAAATCCCTTCGTAGACGTGCCCCTGTTCGCCCTCGGCGCAAGATACCGTGACGTCCTGGCCGTCTCGAAGCACCTCCGTCGCGTCGCTCGTGCCGATGACCGCCGCCAATCCCAATTCACGACTGACGATCGCCGCATGGCTGGTACGCCCCCCATGGTCGGTCACGATCGCGGCCGCCCGTTTCATGATCGGTACCCAGTCGGGATCGGTCATCTCCGTGACCAGCACGGCGTCATCCTGAAAACGATCGATCTCATCCGGACCGTGTAGCACGCATACCTTGCCGGCGGAAATCGCCTGCCCGATCGCAAGTCCGCTGACGAGGCGATTTCCCCCTTCTTTCAGCGAAAACGATTTCAGCGACGTGGCTTCTTTCCGCGACTGAACGGTTTCCGGCCGGGCCTGCACGATGAACAGCTCGCCGCTCTCGCCGTCCTTCGCCCATTCCATGTCCATCGGCTTGCCGTAGTGCCGTTCGATCACGACCGCCCACCGCGCCAGCCGTAAGATTTCGTCGTCGGAAAGCACGAAACGCTGGCGTTCCCTCTTGGGAGTGTCGATGTTCTTCGTCGTCTTGTTGCCGCCGCTGGCGTACACCATCGTCTTTTCTTTTTCGCCCAGCAATTTCTCGATGATCGGGGCGAGCGTCTCGTCCTCCAGCAGCGGCTTGAAAACTCGATATTCGTCGGGATTAATCGTGCCCTGCACCACGTTCTCGCCAAGACCCCACGCGGCGCTGATCAGGACCACGTCGGGAAAGCCCGTTTCGGTGTCGATCGAGAACATCACCCCCGAACCCGCCTTGTCCGCCCGCACCATCTTCTGGACCCCGATCGAGAGGGCGACGTCAAGATGGTCGAAGCCGTGTTCCTGCCGATACGCGATCGCGCGGTCGGTGAACAGCGAGGCATAACACTTCCGACAAGCTTCGAGCAGGTCCTCTTCGCCCGTCACGTTCAGGTACGTCTCCTGCTGACCGGCAAAACTCGCTTCAGGAAGGTCTTCGGCCGTGGCACTGCTGCGGACCGCGACGGCGACGTGATCGGTCTCGTAGCGAGCGGCCATCTCGCGGTAGGCTCCGCGGATCGCCTCGGCGATGCCCTCGGGAAATTCCCCGCCACGGATCATTCGGCGTATCGCCTTGCCGGTCTGGTGCAACGATTGCCCCTCGCGGTCGAGCTTGTCGAGTTCGCCCTTCAGCTTGTCATCGAGTTCGTTCGCGGTGAGAAATTCCCGATACGCGTCAGCCGTGGTGGCAAATCCGCTCGGGACCCGTACCCCCTCGCCCTGCAGTGATCGAATCATCTCACCAAGTGACGCGTTCTTGCCGCCGACGACTGGAACGTCATCACTGCTCAAATCGTCCAGCTGGCGGACATACTTTTCGCTCTCGGTCATCTTTTCTCGCTTTTCCGTAAAGGCCGCTCGAATTCGTCATTTCTTCGTAAAGCCGCTCGGTATCGTGTCGGCGGCACAACCCGGTTCCCTCCCTCGTCACCGCCGCCGCGCCCGCGGCCACACCGTAACGCACGGCGTCAGAAATCTCGCTGCCCTGCGAAAGGGCAAACACGATCCCCGCGACCGAGCTGTCGCCAGCCCCGACCTTGCTGCGAACCTTGACCGTCGGCGCCGAAACGTGCTCGTACCCGTCCGACGTCGTCAAAACCGCCCCGCCGGAACCTAACGACGTCACGACCGCCTGCGTCTTCCGCTGCCGGATCAAATCGCGGGCGAATTCGCGGATCTGGGCGTCGTCCTCGATCGCACGCCCCGCCAACTGACTGAGCTCACGTAGGTTCGGCTTGATCAGAAACGGCCCCGATTCCAGCCCCAGCCGCAACGGATCTCCGCTGGTGTCGAGGATCACCCGGCAAGGGTCTGGCATCATTCCCGCGATCCTCGCATACAGATCCTCGTCGACGTCAGGGGGCAGGTTACCGCTCAGCACCAAGTAGTCCGGCGGCGAATCCGCGCCCCCCAAGGCGTCGAAAAACGACCGAGTCTCTTCGTCAGTCAGCGCGCCGCCCGGCATCCCGAAGCGAAACTGCTGCCCGCTCGACTCCTCGTACACGGTCAGGTTCTCTCGCGTCATCGCGGTGATTTCGATCGGGTAATGTTCGACGCCCTGCTCGTCGAGCAACTGGCGGAGCAACTCCCCGCTTGCCCCCCCGCAGGCCCAGTAGGCCGCGACCTCGCCTCCCAATTCGGCGACCGCTCGCGCGACGTTGATGCCACCGCCGCCGGGATGATAGTTCGGCCCGACACACCGTAACTTGCGATCGGGGACGACCTGCCCGACGGAGCAACTCTTGTCTAACGCCGGATTGAGCGTCACGGTCACGATCTGCGGCATGCGGTATTCCCTTTCTCATTGCGATGACCCCCGCCGGCGTGCTTCACAGCATCCTCGCCATCATCTCCACCGCCCTCCGCGAGAAGCCCCACTCGTTATCGTACCAGCCGAGCACTTTCACCAGCGTGCCGTCTTTCACAAAAGTGTCATCGGCGCTGAACACGCAACTGTGCGTGTTGCCGATCACGTCACGCGATACGATCGGCGCGGGGGCGATTTGCAGCACCCCCTTCATACGCCCTTCGCTGGCGCGACGCATCGCCTCGTTCACCTGTTCGACGGAAGTCCCCTTCTCGACGACACACGTGAAGTCGGTGATCGATCCACAGGCCACCGGCACCCGCAACGCCATCCCGTCGAGCTTACCTTGTAGCTCAGGAATCACTTTGCCGATCGCCTCGGCCGCGCCGGTACTGGTGGGGATGATGTTCTCGGCGGCCGATCGTGCCCGCCGGAGATCCTTGTGCGGCCCGTCCAGAAGATTCTGCGTCGAGGTGTAGGCGTGCACCGTCGTCATCAGCCCGCGCAGGATCGTGAACTCGTCGTGCAACACCTTGGCCATCGGCCCTAGCCCGTTGGTCGTGCAGCTTCCGATCGAGATGATGTCGTGCTCGTCTGCCGCGTACCGTTCGTCGTTCACCCCGATCACGAAGTCGCCGTCAAGCGGCGATTTGCCAGGCGCAGAGATCAACACTTTCTTCGCGCCGGCGTCGAGATGCTGCTGAGCCTGTTCACGCTTGCGGAACACGCCGCTCGCTTCGAGCACCACGTCCACCCCTTCGTCACGCCACGGCAGATCGGCGGGGTCCTTCTCGGCGGTCATCCGAATCTCTCGTCCGTCGACGACCAGCGTCGATCCGCTCGCGCTGACGTCGTGGTCCCACACGCCATACGTTGAGTCGTATTTCAGCAAATGGGCGAGCGTCGCCGCGTCGGCGACGTCATTGACATGCACGACGTCCGGCGCCTCGGCGTCCTCCAGACAGATCCGCAATACCTGGCGGCCGATGCGCCCGAACCCGTTGATCGCAACTTTCATGACTCGATTCCTCTGATTGAGAATAAAACGACGGGCAATCACGATTACGACGACGCGCCGGGCGACAACACGACCGCCGGAAAGGTCGTGCGGCCATCCCGGCACGCTTTACATTTGTCAGCGAAGGTTCCTGTTTTCGATGCACCAACCGCGTCACGCGAACAATCGGTTGCCCCGCACGAACTGCTCCGCGATCACCGCGGCCGCCGCGCTCCAGCCCATCGGACTGGTGCCGCCCGGGGTGTGCTCTTGGCCGTGAAGATATTCCGGAAAGCTCCACCGTCGGCCGTCCCTCCCTGTCCGATTCGCGGCGTGGATGCCGTCGCAATATCGCCGCGCAAGTTCCTGCTTGCCGCGGTTGGCCAAACTGGCGGCATAGAAACCGGTCACGAGCGGCCACAAGCCTCCGTTGTGGAATTCGTGGGGAGCATTTTTGAAACTGTGCGAGAACGTCATCTGCAAGTCTTCCCAGTCCTCGTCCTTCGGCGTGATCACCGGATCGAACGCGGGCAGCAGAAAGACCTTCTCCTGGACAATCGCTTCGGCGATGTATACGTCGACCGCCTCGCACCTCGCGTCATCAGCAACTCCCAAAAGCGTGACCAACGCGTTGGCCATGGCGTCGAAACGATAGCCGTAGCCCAGCGGCGAGAAAAACGGCATCCAGTACGAGCCGCGGCGATGCGGAGCTGCCCGACGGCCCTTCTCGTAGAGCACTTCGTGATACACGTCGTCCGCCATCTCGTCCCCGTCGGCGAACCAATAGTTCGCCCGGATCAGATGCTTCAGCCGCGCCACGCGGTCTTCCAAATCGTGATCGGCCGTCTGATGCAAGTGGCGATGCATGACGCAGAATTCGATCTGCGCCCGTAGGTACAGCAACTGATCGTACAGCACGTAGCCGCTCTGTAGATACTCGTCAGCCCAATCGCCCGTCGGGGGCACGTACAAAAGCCCCCGTGCGTTGAACTCCCACGCCCCCAACAGGAAACGCACCTTCTCCAGCGGCCCGATCATCCGCTCAAGAAACGCGTCGTCGTTCGTCCGCCGCCAATACTCCCCGCAGCAGATGACAAACCATAGATCGGAATCGACCCGGCCGGCGGTCCCCCCGTAACTGACGCGCTGCGTCGCCGGGTCGACGTTGCTGGGGATCTCCCCATGGGGCCCCTGGTAATGCACCAGCGTTTCTAAGCTGCGACGGCAACCTTCGATCAAGTCGACCTCGCCGCTCAACAGCGCCGCCAAGCCGATGATGGCGCTGTCACGCCCCCAAATGCGACGGTAGTTGTCTTGCTCGGTAGGCGTCGCCAGAAAGCCGTGCGCGGTCGAGCATTCGTGCATCAGCTCGAGAGCCCTGCGGTAGCCCTCTTCCGACAGACTCGGTGGCCGATGCTCTTGATCTTGCGAGTCGTCGCTCATGGTGCGTCCGTCAAC
This sequence comes from Pirellulaceae bacterium, assembly GCA_041685355.1. Taxonomy (GTDB): domain Bacteria; phylum Planctomycetota; class Planctomycetia; order Pirellulales; family Pirellulaceae; genus JAWLFY01. The sequence goes on from JAWLFY010000056.1 coordinate 25,663, forward strand.
TTCGTTTCCAGTCCTGCGTGCCGTCGCTCCAGATATCCAAGCAACGATCACCCTTCCAAACCGCCTTGTTGCCTATCCGAAAAGGGGTGCGACCCTTTGTGGATAGGCACTTACCGCGCCACGTAACCGACGATCACGGCTGCCACCAACGCGATCAACAGAATCCAGAATATCACCCCGAACGCCGTCGCCGCGGCGGCTTCCGATTCACCCCGTTCCCCCGGGCCGGCCGGTTCCCCGGGGCTTGCCGGTCCCCCCGCGCCCGCCGGTTCCCCCGCGCCCGCCGGTTCCCCCGCGCCCACCGAATCCCTCGCGCCCGCCGGTTCGGACCTAGGCCCCGGGTAGCGCCGGCCTGCCGCTTCGTCGGCCGCGACCAACATCAACGCCACGAGCACCCCCACGAGGAGAACCGGTAACCAATAAATTCCCCACAGCGGCGGGCCCATCGGGGCGACCCAAAGTCCACCCGCCCAACTGGCGAAGAACAGGATCAGGAAGAAGAACAGCGTCGCGCTAACGGCCGAACTGCCGTCCCCGGTCCGCTTCGCTCCCGTGAGCGGGATGAACAACAGTGATAGCAACAGGGCGACCACCAACGCGATTAACAAATCTAACAGAAACATGGGCCTTCTTTTTTGGGGTGCAGTCTTTCAACGTTTGCGTTTGACCGCCGAGCACGACGGTCACTCACCTTCCTCGTTGATCGGTTACCGGTCATCGATCACCGACAGTGCGGGCAACGAGCCGTTTTCGAGGTATTGAAGAAACGCGCCGCCGCCGGTGGAGACGTGGTCGAGTTTCTCTGCCAAGCCGAACAGCTCAACGGCTGCTCCGCTCTCTCCGCCCCCCACGACGGTAACCGCGTTGCTCTCGGCGAGGGCGCGTACCACCGCTTCGGTCCCCGTGCGAAACGTTTCGTCCTCGAATTTCCCGAGCGGGCCGTTCCAAACGACCGTCCCCGCCCCACGGATGGCAGCCGTGTAACACTCGATCGTCCTGGGGCCGATGTCGAACGCGGACCAGCCCGCAGGAATGCTTCCTTCGGTGACCCGCGCTTGCGAAGACGCGTCCTGCGAAGACGCGTCGGGGTGCGGCACAACGACGTGGTCGTGGGGCAGAATCAGCTTATCGCCGGCGCGGGCGAGAATCTGCCGAGCCAACCCGAGCTTTCCCTCGTCGACCGCGGAAGCACCAACATCGAATCCCCGCGCCTTCATGAACGTGTAGGCCATCGCCCCACCAACCAGCACCTTGCGGACGCGCCCCAACAATACTTTCAGCACCTCGATCTTGTCGGCCACCTTGGCGCCCCCCAGCACGGCCACCATCGGCTGCCGGGGTGACTCGAGCAGATCGTCGAGCATCGCGAGCTCCTTGGCGACTGACAGCCCGATCACGCGATTCCCCTCCGGAAACCGCTTGGGGACGGCAAACATCGATGCGTGTTCACGGTGACACGTGGCGAAGGCATCGTTGACGTAAACTTCGCCAAGCCCGCGGAGGCGGTTCGCGAACCGTTCGTCACCGCTCTTCTCGCCGGGATCGAAACGTAGATTCTCCAGTAACAGCACTTCGCCCGTCTTCAGATTGTTCGCCTTTTCCTCCCAATCTGTGTCGGCAACCTCCACCGGCGTCTCGCCCAGCAACTCTCGCAGCCGGGTCGCGACGCGCCGTACCCCGAGCTTTTCCACCGGTTGGCCGCCCGGCCGGCCCAAATGCGTCATCACCACCACCGACGCGCCGTTTTCCAAGCAGTGCCGAAGCGTCGGGAGGGCGACGCGGATCCGACGATCACTGGCGACGCTTCCGTCCTCCCGAAGCGGCACATTGAAATCGGCGCGGATCAATAGCCGCTTCCCGCAGAGCTCGATGTCACAAACCGTTTTCTTTGTCACGGTCTCTCGCCGCAATTCAATTGTGGTGTCGTCATTCAGGTAGTCGTTCAGGTCGACGTGAGGTACATATCAGCGGTCTCTACTCTGCAAACGCGGTGCCAACTCCGGAACGCTTTGTTCGCGGCGTCTCGGCTTTCGTCCGTTGTTCGATACGTTCGTCTCCAGGTCCCGGCTCGGGCGTTTCCAGGTCCCGGCTCGGATCCTCCGGTCGGCCTCGACCGCGGGCGTCTTGTCGCACGTGACGGACAGGCCCCCCTGTTGCCAAACCCACGGCGACCCACCCAACGGCGACCCACCCAACGGGCTGGCGTCCCCTGCGGCGACATCGCCGCGGAAGTCCGCCGGCATGCCGGCGCAACGGTCTGCCGGTGTTCGCGATTGCGATGTCTCGCCGAAAGACCGGCGCATCGTTTGCAGCTTGCTCCCCAGGTGAAACGCGCGAAAGAAACGAAAGGATCCGCTCGTGGCGTATCCCGACCGCGCGACATCATGCCTCCTCAATCGAGAGTCT
>JAWLFY010000211.1:0-7079 GCA_041685355.1 Pirellulaceae bacterium
CGTCCGACTCAAACCCGGCGTCCGACTCAAACCCGGCGTCCGACCGAGCGTCGATGCAACGGCAGCAGACGCGACCCAAGGTTGCCGCCCGCTTCTCTCAAGACGGCCCGCCCGCTCAAGACGGACCCGCCGAACTCAACGCGCCCGCGACGAATTCGAATCAACCGTCCGAAGCGGCGCGGTCGAGGTACCTTCAACGCGAGGAAGTTTCGCCCACCGTGACCGACGTGACCGCTTCGGCAGACCCGAACGCGTCGGCGGAACCGCGGTACCAACTCTCCCCAACGCCACGGCCGGTTCGCGACTGGACCAACTACCTGCCCGACTTGCAAACCGATTACGTGGCCGAGACCCCGGCCGACGGACGTGAGGACGATTCGAGGTCCCCGTCCGCGACAGGAAGCGAATCGCCATCTGAACGCGACGACGCTGACGGCTCGTTGACGTTCCCCACCGATCCCACCTCGCAATTCTAACGTTTAACCGATGAGCACTCTCGACCAGGCATTCGTGAAGGCGTTCGCCCGTAATCGGCAGCCCCAAAGCGGCGACCGTGCGGCGACGGACCGATCGGCCGAAATGACGAAAACCGCGGTCGAAGTGACGAAATCGATAGCCGCGGGTCGCCAAACAGAATCGGACCACAAGCCGAACGGATCGCTGGTCGTCGACCCCTCCGTCGCCGGCTCGGCGATCGTTTGGATCGATGAACACGAAGGTCAACAAATGCGGGCGGACATGGCCGCGTCACCGACCGTCCCCCGACCGCAAATCGCCGACCGCCCCGAAACCCTCACGCCACCGGACGCCCCCGGGGGCGTGGAGGAAGCGGCCGCGTTTCCGCCGCAAACCTTCCGGGTCGACCCGGCCCACCCCGAACCGGTAAGCGATCCTCGTCACCTCCGGAAACGCGACGTCCCGGCGAACGCAACCGACAACAGAAACGGAGCCGACGCGGAACGCGGAACGCCCGCCGGTGACGTTTCGGCCGAGCTCCCCGATGACAAGGTCCCCGGTGCCGAGGTCCCCGGTGCCGAGGTCTCTGGTGACAAGGTCCCCGGTGGCGAGGTCCCCGGTGCCGAGGTCCCCGGTGGCGTCGGCCAAGCACCCGGTCACCTCGACGACGCGCTCGAGTCATCGGGCGATCCCGCGTCGGACAAATCGGGCACCACGCGAGAATCGGCCGCGGCGGCGTTCCCGGCGGTCTGGGAAGTCGACCACTTCGACATGCCCGCGATCGTCACCGACTTGTTCCTCGGCGGCTTCGTCGCAGACGACTTGGCACAACGGATGTCGACCGCCGTGGACCAGGGGCTCCGCTCCGTGTTGGTTTCCAGCGTCCGGCCTGGCGAAGGCCGATCCACCGTCGCGATCGGGATCGCGATGTCGATCGCCGCGGTCGGATATCGCGTCGCACTCGTCGACGCCGACGGGGCGAACCCAACCCTCGCGGATGACCTGCGACTCGACATCGAATACGGCTGGGTCGACGCGCAACGCGGCGGATTGCCGATCGAAGAAGTCGCCGTCCGCTCGCTCGGCGACGGCGTCACGCTGATCCCGTTGATGCCACCCAACGGTGATACCTCGGCGACCGCCGACGAAATCAGCGAACTGATCGAGCCGCTCAAACGCTGCTTCGACCTCGTCGTCATCGACGGTCCCGCCGGGGCGTCCCCGGTGTCAACCGGCACACGAGCGTTCGACACGGCGCTCGTCGTGCGAGACGTCACCTCCACCGACGGGGCCGAGATCGAAGAGCTGTCAAAACAGCTCCGCGGCCGAGGCGTCCAAGGGGTCGGGGTGATCGAGAATTTCGGATAAGAATCCGGCCACGTCCGGGAGAGTCAAGATGTACGAGAACCATTATGTACGAGAACCATTGGGGACTGACCCGACGTCCGTTCGAGAACTGGGGGGATGATGCCTCGTACTACCCGGCGGAAGTCCACCAAACCGCGGTGCTCAAACTCCGCTACGGGTTAGAAGGACGTCGCGCCGCGATGCTCGTTGCCGGGGACAGCGGAACGGGAAAGTCGATGTTGGCGGAACGGCTACTCGACCAAACCCCCGACGATCTCCGACCGGCCACCCGAATCGCCTATCCCCGCCTCAGCAGCGAACAGCTCCTCGGCTACGTGGCCGACAAGATCACCGGCGCCCCCGCCGACGCCAATGAACCGCCCCGGCTAACGCTCGCACGGCTCGAGTCGTTCCTGCTGAAAAACACCGACGCCGGGCGTCACGCGGTCGTGGTCATCGACGAAGCACACCTCCTCGCGGCGGGCGAACCGCTCGAGACGCTTCGCTTGCTGCTGAACCTCGGCGAACACCGGGGGACCGGCGAGGCGGCGCTCTCCCTCATCCTGGTCGGACAACCGACCCTGATCAGCTTGGTCGAAAAGAACCGCGCGTTCGACGAGCGGGTGTCGGTCAAATGCCTGCTCCATCGCTTCGACGCGGAACAGACCGCCGGCTACCTCCAACACCGAATCCGCGTCGCCGGCGGCCAATCGGATCGGCTCTTCACGCCCCAAGCGGTCGAAGCGTTGCACGTCCGCAGCGGTGGCGTCCCCCGCCGCATCAATCGGCTCGCCGATTTGGCGCTGATGGTCGGGTTCGCCGAAGAACTCACCATCGTCGATGCGGCCCAAATCGATGGCGTCCACCGGGAATTGGTCGACGCCTGAACCGATCCGAAACCGGTCAGACCCCTCCGAACCCTGATCGGATCGGCTGGTTACCCACCCGTCGCCGCGATGAGCAACTCGATCCACTTGCCGACGTAAAGGCCGTTGTCGTGGAACGTCCGGCCGCTGACCAAGTTGCCGTCGACGACGCATCCTTCGTTGACGAAGATTCCGCCACACACCTCTAAGTCGAACTGGCACTTCGGCACCGTCGCCATCCGCCGGCCGCGGACGCAATCGGCGTACGCCGGAATCTCAACCCCGTGGCAAACGCTCGCGATCGGCTTCCCTGCGGCAAAGAACGCCTTCGTGACCCGCACCAAGTCTTCGTCGTAACGGATGTACTCCGGTGCCCGCCCGCCGCTAAACAGAATGCCGGCGTGATCGTCCGGGTCGATCTCGGAAAACGCGACGTCGGCCTCGATCGTGTAACCCTCCCACTCCTTGGTGATCGTCCACCCCGGTTTCACCTCGTGCAGCACCATCTGGTACCGACGCTTCTCCGGAGCCGCCACGATCGGCTCGAACCCGGCCTCCTGCAACCGGTAATACGGGTACATCGTGTCGAGCGTTTCGGTCGCGTCCCCGACCACGATCAGGACCTTTCCAGGCATCGGAAATCACTTGGGGTATTGGGGAAGGGATTAGGGCAGCCGCCTCACGGTTCGAAGCATGGCCCGGACCGAGGGAATCCGCAACCGCCGGCACGGTACAACGACTCGGTACGGCAGCCGCCGTCTCCCTTATCGCACCCCATCGGCTCCTCCCGACGCCGTCCTCCCGACGCCCACACCCGCACCGGGGAAACGCCGTTCGCCGCCGTCGAATACGAAACCTGCCGGCAACTCGGCTTCGAACTCGGCCATGCAATGAGCGAACTCGGCCAAGCAATGAGCGAAAAATGAGTCGCCCGATCACCCACGTTCTCGGGGCGATCGGGCGACTTCCAGCCCTTAATCAGGTTGCGCCAGCGATCATGAAGAGCCGTCGCTCACCTCGATCTCGTTCTCGACGAGCATCGCCCCGCCTTGATACGCGTTGTCCTTCGCCTGCTGACGCTCCGACCAAGACTCAACCTTCCCGGTCAAGGTTGCGACTCCGTTGTCCACCTTCACCTGGATGTCGTCCGAATTGACGAACGGACTCCACCACAACTCTGACTCGATCTCTTCCTTCAATTCAAGGTCCGAGAGCGACGGATTTCGAAGGGCGTAGTTGTAGATCTCATTCTCTTCGATCAAGTACTCGTCGACGTACGGATCGTAGAGGTCCGACGTGCCCTGATCGACGTCCAAATGATTCTGTACGTCCACGACACCCCATACACGCGACGCGACCTCCTCGGCATGACTCTTCTCGAAAGTCGTGTCGACCTGTCCATACAGGTGCGCGACGCCGTCCAAGACCGAAACGGTGATGTCAAAGCGATCGATCAAGGCGTCGTCGCCGAGTCGATCCTGGAGGTCACGCTCGATCTGTAGGTCGGCGATGTTTTCGTCGGGGCGAACCTTAATCCGGTTCTCGACCGAAAGCACGCCCACCGTGTTCCGCGCGTCCTGCTCCGCCATTCGCTTGGCTTTCAAGTTGTCCACCACGCCCCGCAGCGTCACCTGACTTCCCGTCGCGGAAACCGTAATGTCGAACGCGTTCGTGCGGGGATCCCAAAGCAACGCGTCGTTGACCGCCTGCTCGATCTCGTCTTCAGACTTGATCGCAAACTTGTCGCCACGCAATCGCTCGCTACGGGCCCACGACTCGACCTCTAAATCGGACGAATCGACACTTTCGACTCCCGCGACGTATGCCTTGGTGCGGGCCATCCGCGCCTCCGCGGCGCTGCCGACGATCCCCGAAAGCTCGACTTGTCCATTGTCAACCTCCACGTCGATCAGATGATCGTCAAGATAACGATCCCAATGAATCGCGTCGCGGATCTCGTCCGCGATCTCATGATCCGGGCGCTTCGTTGCATAATCGACCGTCACTTCGTCATCGACCCCGACAACCCCGCGGACCCCCTTCGCGACGCGGAGCGCCAGATCCTTCTCCTGATACGAATCCACGCTGCCGGAAAGGCGAACCCGACCGTCGTCGACGTTGACCGTCAACGCGTAAGATTCCGTCGCCGGGTCGTTCAAGAGCGCGACCTCCACGCCGCTTTCGATGTCCGCGTCCCTTCGAGTCACCGAAGGCCGGACATCGATACGGTTCACCACCGCTCGAACCCCCTTGACGATTTCCGCGATGCGAACCGATCGCTCTTTGGCGAGCAAATTATTGACGGTTCCGTCCAGCGTCACGATCCCGTTGTTGGTCGACACATCGACCTTGTGGGAGATCACGCCGGGGTCCGCGACCATCTCGTCCGACACCTTGTCGCTGATCGCCTGATCGCTCATCTTCTGAGCGAACGCCCCCGGACCGGCGATCACAAAACTACCGAGCGTCGCCAGCAGAATCGGTACCCGACCAACCCTGCCGAGCGGCCTGATTCGTGAAACGTTCGGACGATCTTGACGCGTTGGACGACAAAACGTCATGTCAATGGATCGGTGCATTGCTTGTCTCTCCTGTTCATGTGTTCATGCGTTGAAAGCCTCAGATCACCAGTCCCGATCGCCCGCAACCGGCTTCGCAGCAACGGCAACCGAAGACCTCGATCCAACCACTGGCGCCACTGATTCCCCCGCAAGCCGCGCGCCAACCTCCGCGGCCGGAGTGTCCTGCCTCCCAGTCACGTCGTTCGCCGACGCCCATCCGTCAACTTTCACCACGTCAACCGCCGCGATTCGCCCGGACCACGGTCCCGGATTCCGTCTCCGCCGGCCTTCAACGCACGGCCCAGGCTTGAAGTGAACGAGACTTGCCGAACGAAGACCCATCGATGAACGACTTCGACTTTCTGAGACACTACCGGATCGGCTGCGACGTCAGTTTCGATCTGGCGGGGATCCCCACTCGCGATAAGGGACCCTTTCGGAAGCGGAAGCACGGCGAGGCCTTCACGGCCGAGGCCGTTCAAGAAATTCAGCACCTGCAGTACCAGCTGTTCACCGAACGGAAACAGTCGCTACTGATCGTCCTGCAGGCACCCGACGCCGCCGGCAAGGACGGCGTCATCCGCAAGGTACTGGCGCACATGAACCCGCAGGGCTGTCGAACCTATCCGTTCAAACAGCCGACCTCACAAGAACTCGCCCACGATTTTCTATGGCGGGTTCACCCTTCCGCCCCGGCAGCCGGGATGGTCAGCATCTTCAACCGCTCGCACTACGAGGACGTGCTGATCGTGCGGGTCGACCAGCTCGCGCCCGAGGCGGTATGGCGTCGCCGCTACGAACACATCAACGCCTTCGAAGCGTTGCTCCAAGACGCGGGCACGCGAATCTTGAAGTTCTACCTCCATATCTCGCCCGAGGAACAACTGGCACGGTTTCGCTCGCGGCTGGACGATCCGGAAAAGCACTGGAAGTTGACGCTCAGTGACTACTCGGCGCGAGAGCGTTGGGAGTCTTACCGGCACGCGTATCACGACGTGTTCGAACGCTGTTCGCCGAACCATGCGCCATGGTTCGTGATTCCGGCCGACCGCAAATGGCACCGCAACGCCGCCGTCGCCGGCATCGTGCTCCAAACGCTCCGCCAGATGGACCCCAAACCGCCCCAGCCGACGGTCGACCTGGAGGAGGTAAGAAAACGTTACGCAGACGCCGCCGAACGGTTGCACCAAGACGACGGATCTTGATCGACCCCGAATCGTGGCCCCGCGATTCGCCACGCTCCGAAATCACACCGACCCCGACACGGCGGCCGAAGCCATCCCCGGTGATCGCTCAGGCCGGCTGATGGCCCGCCCCCGCCGGCACCACAACCCCGCCACCACCACAACCCCGCCACCACGTCGATCGTGGAGAGGCCGATCTCCGACCCCGAGCCGATCTCAATCACCAGCTCTGCCCGGGCGATCCCTGGAAGGAGCAAGAGAGTCAGGAGGGGAACACATCGCAGGCAAGTACAGGGAACCGGTATGTCGCACGTGATCCGGCAAGCCCTTCTCTTTCTTACGTTCCGAACCAAAAAATCGAGAGCCTTATCCGTCGTTTTCATGAGGAATGCCTTTTAAATTTTGTTGTCGGAATAAGCGAAAATCGGCGGAATTGATGAACCCGTCTTGATTCAAGTCGAACGCTGGGTCGAACGTTTCGGATTGGGGGTCTGCCAAATAGGTTCCGCGGAACGCACAGAAATCGCCGCTGTTGACGAAGCGGTCGCCATTGCCGTCGCCCAGCAGCCGGAGGCTCTTCCGCGATTTTAGTGGCTTGCGGGCTGGCGTCGGCGAGGTTTTTTCAGGCATCGCTGCGATGTCCGAATGTTGAATGAAGTATGCTG
>JAWLFY010000212.1:0-7075 GCA_041685355.1 Pirellulaceae bacterium
CCGCTTCGAGCCGTCGAAGCGAAGCGGTTCGTTCCGCGGTTGGCTGTGGACCATCACCGCCAACAAACTCACCGACCTGGCGCGGCACGCTCAACGCCAACCCGCCGCCGCCGGGGGAAGTTCGGCCCTGCGGGTGATGCAGGAGCTTGCCGAGTCGGCCGAGGACGACGAGCCGACCGAGGCCAGGCAAATTCATGAGCTGGTCGAGCGAGCCCGCGCGCAGATCCGCGACGAATTCGCCAAGCGAACTTGGGAGATTTTTGACCGCAGCGTGATCGATGGGATCGCCACCGCCCAAGTCGCCGAAGAGTTCCAAGTCATCCCCGCAACGGTACGGCAAACCCGCAGCCGAATCCTCCGGCGATTGCGTCAGCAGCTCGGGGACCTGGGGGATGATTGATCGGTCACGCGGTCGTGAAGGATCCGCCAGCCCAGCGGGCGACACATCGTGACCGATTCGGCGATGACGTCCGTGTTCGCCGCGCCATTCGATTACGAGCACGAGCACCGCTGCGCTGAGCACGATTGAGGGCTGCGCTGAGCACGATTGAGGGCTGCGCTGAGCACGATTGAGGGCTGCGCTGAGCACGATTAAGCAATGCTCGGGAAATAGCTGTCTCACCCTTTCGTAGCAGAGACTTCCCGCCCAATGCGTAAGCGGCAATCGGCCCGTGCAACCGCCGATTCCACGTACCGTCCCTGTTCGCCCGAAGGGCGTCAAGAGAACAGCCCGGGGCAGAGCGCAGCGCCGCCCCGGGAACCGATAACGCCCCGCCCCCCCGAGCCCTGAAAGGGCGTCAGACACTGGACGCGTTGCGTCGCGGGGACCTCCGATTCTCACGACCCGGTTCTGGATCATCTGGGGTGGAGGCGGAATAATGCCGGCATGGATGAACCAACCTCACGCCGAGACGCCTCCGGCCCGGACACGGAATCGACCCAGCGGGAGGCAGGGCCTGCCGAGAAGTTCGACGAGGGGCAGCCGGGGAACGCCGCCGACGATGGTAAGGACGCCGACGTCGGAAGTCTTCACGACTTCCGCTACGGGGAAACCACGGCAAACGCGGCCGAACAGCGCCAGGGCATAGGCGTCGGAAGTCTTGACGACGTCCGCTACGGGGGAGTGGAATCGGTCGTTCGAGATCAGCGGATCGCGTTCGCGGGACGACTGGGAGGGATGAACCGCCGGGAAGCGGCAAACCTGTTGCGATCGTACGGGGCGACGGTGGTCGACCTGGACGCCAAAGGGATCGACTGGGTCGTGATCGGGGCGGAGGAGTCGCCGCTGGCGGAAGCGGAGTTGCTTGACGAAGCGACGCGGCGGGCGGCTGGGGAGGGGACGCTCGAAATTTTGCACGAGACCGACCTGTGGCACCGGTTGGGTCTGGTCGATTTGGAGCAGTCGATTCGGCAGTACTACACGCCGGCGATGCTTGCGCATTTGCTGGGCGTTTCGGTGCGGGTGATCCGTCGGTGGCAACGCCGCGGGTTGATCACCCCGATTCGCACGCTGCACAAGTTGCCGTACTTCGATTTTCAGGAAGTCGCCACGGCGCGGCGGTTGGCGCAGTGGGTCGCGGCGGGCGCGAGTCCCGAGGCGATCGAGCGGCGGTTGGCGGAGTTGGTCGAGGTGCTTCCCGATATCCGGCGTCCGCTCGACCAGCTGTCGATCTTGGTCGAAGGGAAGCACGTCTTGCTCCGCCAGGGCGAGGGGCTGATCGAACCGGGGGGACAGCTCCGATTCGACTTTGACGCGCTCGCCGAGCGTTCGTCGCGCGACGCGGCTGTGCGGGAATCGGTGACCGCGTCGGTGTTGTCGATCGCCGACCGCTCGGACGCCGCGTTCCCGACCGCTGAAAGCCCTCCGGCGGAGCAGGACGAGTGGCTGGTTGCCGCGTTCGAGGCGGAAGACCGAGACGACTTATCGACGGCGATCGAGTGTTGCCATGCGATTTTGGCGCGGGACGGGGCACGTGCCGACATCTGCTTTCAGCTCGGCGAGTTGCTTTATCGCCAAGGTCACCCGTTGGCTGCCCGCGAGCGGTATTACATGGCGTTAGAGCTCGACAGCGAGTTCGTCGAGGCCCGTGCGAGTTTGGGTGGGGTGTTGGCGGAGACGGGGCAACCGGAGCTTGCGGTCGCCGCATTTCGGGGCACTCTGCGTCTTTGCGACGAGTACCCCGACGTGCATTACAACTTGGCGCGGACGCTTGACGAACTCGGGCTCGTGGACGAAGCCGAGCCGCATTGGCGGCGGTTTTGCGAGTTGGCGCCCGAGAGTCCGTGGGCGGCCGAAGCGGGTTGCCGGCTCCAGCGGGAACACCCCCTTCCCGAGGGTAACCGAGAACCATAATTCGTTTCGACCGCCGGGCATTTTGATTCTCGGCCGCCCCGGCTGGAGTGGCGGCGTTGAGTTAGCGGCGGTTTTGCCTAGACTTGGGGTGTTCTTGGCGACGCGTCATCGGCGCTCCCGTCCCGCGGTCGCTTCTCACTCCCCTTGTCGGCAGTTCTTTCGCGATGGCTCACAACCACAACGCCGCCCCGGCCGCCCCCGCCCCGTTCGCGGAGCCCCAAGAAACGCGTGCCGAGGCGATCGCCGCACGGCTTCGTGACAGCCTGCTCCACAAACGCCAGGAGCTTGAGGTCGACAAGATCTTTCGGGCCTTGGTGAAGCTGGAGGGGTCGGACTTGCACCTCAAGGTCGACCAGCCGCCGATGGTCCGCGTCGGGGGGGAACTCAAGGCGCTCAACCGGCCGCCGATCGGGGCCGAGGAAATGGTGCGGCTGTTGCTGCCGATGATGGACGAGCGGAACCTGGTGATCTTCGAGGAGGAGGGGGGCGCGGACTTTGCGTACTTGTGCGAGGTCGACGGGGTCCGTTGGCGGTTCCGCGTCAACATGCTCAAGTCGCTCGGGAACATCGGGCTCGTCGCCCGCCGGATCAACAACTACATCCCCGATTTTCGCGGCCTGTTCCTGCCGCAATCGATCGAACAGCTGTGCCACTACGATCAAGGGATGGTGTTGTTGGCGGGGGTCACCGGTTCCGGCAAAAGTACCACGATCGGATCGATGTTGAACTACATCAACAGCCTCTATCGGAAGCACATCCTCACGCTCGAAGACCCGATCGAGTTCATCTTCACCGAAGACAAATCGCTGATCAATCAGCGGGAGATCGGCCAGGACGTGAAGGACTTCGGGATCGGGATGAAGCACGCGGTGCGGGAAGACCCCGACATCATTCTGGTCGGCGAGTTGCGTGACGAAGAGACGTTCATGACCGCGATCCACGCCGCGGAGACCGGTCACTTGGTATTCGGGACGATCCACGCGGCGAGCGCGTCAACGACGATCGGCCGGATCCTTGACTTGTTCCCCGAAGAGATGCACAACGCGATCCGTTCGGCGATCGCGTTCAACATGAAGGGGATCATCGCCCAGAAGCTGCTCCGCAGCATTCGCCCCGACGTCCCGCGGGTGCCGACCTGCGAAATCATGACGTTCACCCCGATGATCAAAAAGCTTGTACTCGAGGGTCACGACAACAAGCTTCCCGACGCGATCCGTATCGGGGCGGACGACGGGATGCAGGACTTCACGATGAGCCTCAAGCAGTTGATCGACGACGAACTGATCGACCGTCCGACCGCGTTCGCTGTGGCACCGAACAAAGACTCGCTCAAGATGGCCCTCAAGGGGATCGACGTGAAAGCGCCCGGAATCATCTGATGATCGGGCGGGCGACGTCGCTCGCCCGGCCCGACGCGTCCTGTTCTGTTGTGCCACTGTTCGGCCGAGTCTTTATCCGCCGCGTCTTGACGCGGCACCCCGCACCCGTTCCTCCCCCACCCGTCGGCATATGGCTAAACAAACCGAAGAGCTTCAGCTCTGGCAAACCGTCCCGCCGGTCGAGTTTACCCCGAAAATTTCGGATCGTAGCGAAGCGCAGGCGTTATTGATCTCGGTCCGCCAAGGTGCCGGTTTTCCGATCGCCGGGGGGCAACTCGCCCACGCGATCCGGTCTCGGGCCGACGTGGTGTTGATGGACTTTTCGGCGTCGGCGTGCGCGATCCGCTACCAGATCGACGGGACTTGGGAACAGCTCCCTCCGCTCGACCGCGAGTCGGGTGACGCGATGTTGTACGCGCTAAAACAGCTGTGCCAGATGAATCCGGCGGACCGGCGTAGCCCCCAATCGGGAACGCTCGGGATGAAGGTGGCGAAGGAAAAGTACGAACTGAAGCTGCAATCCCAGGGGGTCAAGTCGGGCGAACGGGTGATGGCGCGGATCATCCCCGAGAAGTCGCCGTTCAACCTGCTCGCGGACCTCGGGATGCGGGACAAGATGATCGCGAGCTTCAAGGAACAGCTCAACAGCGAGGGGAACATCGTCGTGATCAGCGCCCCCAAGGGGCAAGGATTGACGACGACGTGGAACGTCGCGATCAACGCGGCCGACAAGTTCGTCCGCGATTTCCAATCGCTCGAGCCGGAGGATTCTCCCGAGCCTGAGATCATCAACGTCAACCCGAACTTTTTCGGCGGCTCGACGGGGCTCGGCGAGACCGACTTGATCCGCAAGATCGTGATGAAAGAGCCTGACGTGTTGATGTTTCCGAACCTCCCGACGGAGGAAACGATGGAGGTTGCCGTGGGGCAGGTGGCCAAGGCGGAGAAGCAGATCATCACTCGGCTCGTCGCCGACAACGCGTTGGAGGCGCTCGTCGCGTTGGTCTCGCGGTACAAGGAGTCAGCCGCTTCGATATCGACGCAAATTGGCGGCGTGCTGAGCCAGCGGCTCGTGCGGCGGCTGTGCGAAGAGTGCAAAACGGGGTACGAACCTTCGGCGAAGTTGCTGCAACAACTCGGCATCCCTCCGGGACGCGTGCCGATGCTTTACAAACCGTTCATCCCTCCGCCGCCGGAGCAGCAGGTCGATGAGAACGGCCGTCCGGCGCCGATCACGCCGTGCGGCGTGTGCGGCGGCCGAGGCTATTATGGCCGGATCGCGGTGTTCGAGCTGCTCTGCCCCGGCGACAAGCTGAAGCAGGCGTTGACGAAGACGCGGGACGTTTCGAAGCTTGCCGCGGTCGCCAAATCGGAGGGGTTTCGCAACATCAAGGCGGAGGGGGTGCTCACCGTCGCCCGCGGGCTGACGAGCATCGAAGAGCTCAAACGCTTGTTCGCCGCCGTGAAGTGAGCGGTGGTGATTTCCCGACCGTTGTTGCTTAACGTGTTGCTCCGCGAGGCTGGGCGGATCAATCGGGCGGGCCCGCTTCGCGATCGGTGACACCCTCGACGGTCGCCTCGGGCGGCTCGACGTCGGGTGCGGCTGGGGCGCGAATTCGGTTGGCGAGCGCCTCGGCTTGGCGGCTGTAGTCGATCGACTCCCCGAGAATCCGCATCGCTTCTTGGGAGGCGTGGAACCCTCGCGAGTTCTCGCTGCTGATGTAGTCGAGTCGCCACATCGCTTTCCGCTGGAGCTCGTCCAGCGACTTTTTCTGGGCCTCGTCGACCCCCGCGGCCTGCGCCTCGCCGATCGCGTCGAGCATCGCGGTCATCGCGGTCGCCGCTCGCTGCATCATCGCCGAGGTCCCCGACTGGATCGTCTCGACCCGCGCCCGCAGGTCGGATTCGGGAACCGGGTGACAGACCTGGCAAGCCGCCTGGATGTTCTCCATCGGGCTCCGCACGTGGTGGTTGCTCAGCTTTTGCGCCCCGACCCGCTCGTACGGCATGTGGCAATCGGCGCAGCTGACCCCGCTACGCGCGTGGATCCCTTGGCTCCACAGTTCGAACTCTGGGTGTTGGACCTTGAACACCTTCGCCCCCGTTTCGCCATGTTCGTAGTCATAGAACGAGTCACCCTCTGGGAACGTCTGCTCCTCCCAGAACGCCTCCAGTTGCTCCGCTTTTAACCCGTTTCCCCATGGGAACGTGAGCGTCATCTTGTCGGCACAGTAATACTCGACGTGACACTGGCCGCACACGAACGATCGCATCTCCCGGCGGCTCGCGT
This sequence comes from Pirellulaceae bacterium, assembly GCA_041685355.1. GTDB lineage: Bacteria > Planctomycetota > Planctomycetia > Pirellulales > Pirellulaceae > JAWLFY01. The sequence goes on from JAWLFY010000212.1 coordinate 6,023, forward strand.
CGCGGTTCGGATCGTATTCTCGGTCGCGTGGCCCGTTCCGCCATCTCTCGATGCTCGGCAAGTGGGGCGTCGGTTCGTCCGATCGTGCCAACGCCGCGATCCCGACGACGAACCCTGGACGGGTGACCCGTACCGCCATCGTCTCGGGGTCGTGACAGTCGACGCAGCTGACCGGGTGGGCGTCGCTGGCGAACGAACCGTGTCCGGCGGGGGCCCCTTCGTTGGCGGCCCCATTCTCGTCGGTCGTTTCTTCGTCGGTCGTTTCTTCGTCGGTCGTTTCTTCGTCGGTCGTTTCTTCGTCGGTCGTCTCGATCCCGGCTTCAGGATTCGCTTCCTCGGGGATGGCTTGCTCAGGCGTCCCGTCGGGGGTCTGCCGCAATTCCTCGAAAACTTCGTCGTAAGGACGGGTGCTGAGGGTTTCGAACCCTTTCATGACGGCGGGCCAGTTGAAGGAACCGGCAAGCGCTTTTTCGTCGGCCGGTTCGTCCATCGCTTCGAGCCCGACTCGTCGGTAGGTTGGGACGATGGAAGCGTGGCAATGCAGGCACGCCCCGCTCTGTTGCCGCTTGGTCACCCGTTCGGTCACGGTTTGGTCGTAAAGCATGTAGGCATGCCCCCGCGCTTCGCGGTAGTCGAGGCTGAACGCGTAGCCGGCGTAGAGCCTTCGGAGCCAGGGGTCCTCCTCGAGCTTGCTCTTGGGCATCGCGGAGGATCCGCCGTAGTAGTCATCCCCGGCGGTTTGTAGGTACTGGTCGTAGTGGTGTGGCCACTGAATGCCCCACGGTTTCGGGTCGGTCGTCGTCTCGTTCAGTTCGACCAGCCGCAGGTACGGCTGGCGACCTTCCCGTTTTCGCTCGGCGATGTTGACGGTCAGCGCGGCAACGCCGGCGGTCAGCGCCGCGGCGAGGGCGGCGACCAAGATCCAACCGATCGGGCGAGACTTCGAAGCGTTCATGCGATCGACTCCATCGTTCGCGGATTTAGCGGACCGGGTGACCGACCCCCCCGTGACAGCGAATGCACCCCACCGTTTCAGACTCAGTGACGTCCGCA